>JALSSX010000090.1 GCA_026984055.1 Sedimenticola sp.
CCGGAATGCCCATCGCACGGGCGAGGATCGCCACATGCGAGGAGTTGGAGCCACGCGCCGAGACCAGTCCGGCGAGCTTGGCGCGCGGCACCTCGGCGAGCTGCATGACACTGATCTCCTCGCCGATCAGGATGGTCTGCTCGGGGAGGCGTGTGGCACTCGATGCAACATCGGGTTCCGTGAGTTCCAGATGTCGCAGCACGCGGTTGCCCAGGTTGCGCACATCGGAACCCCGTTCGCGTAGATAACGATCTTCCATCGCGTCGAAGATGCGTGCGTGTTCAGCGATGGTGTCGCGCAGCGCGGCTGGGGCCCAGTTGCCCTGGTCGATCAATTCGAGGGTGCGCTCGATCAGCGAATCACTGTTGAGCATCATGATCAGTGCGTCGAACAGTGCCTGATCCTCGGCGCCCAGGGTATCGGCCAGGCGTTGTTTCATCCGTTGCAGCTCGTCTTCCACCGCGCTGACCGCGTCCAGCAGGCGCTGGCGCTCGGTTGGAATGTCCTCGATGTCGCGATCGGGCACCGCGCCGAGGTCGGCCGTTTCGTAGGTGACCAGGCCGGTGCCGATTGCCACGCCGGTGGCGCTGCCGCGGCCTTCCATGAAATGCGAGCCAGCGGATCGCCGATGAGTCAGTGTTGCCAGTTCGCCGCTCGCCTGGGCGTGCTTGATCGCGCCGGCGAGTTGCGCGGCCAGGGTGAACAGAAAGGTGACTTCTTCATCCTCGAACTGGCGCGGCTGCTGTTGGCGAGCGACCAGCACACCGAGGACGGTGCGGTATTGGATGATCGGCACGCCGAGGAATCCGTGGTACTCGGTCTCTCCGGTGTGCGGAATATACAGATAACGCGGATGGCTGGTGGCATCGTCCAGATTCAGGGCTTCGGCGCGCTCCGCGACCAGCCCGATCAGGCCGCGATGCATCGGCAAGCGGACCTTTCCGACCGCCTCGGGCCGTAGCCCCTCGGTGGCCGCCAGGATGTGTTCCCGGGAGTCGAAATCGGTCAGATAGACCGAACATACGTCCGCCTGGATGGCTTGTCGCACGCCGCTGACGAGCAGCTGCAGCGCCTTGCCCAGGTCATTGGCCCGGGTAACGTCTTGCACGATGCGGTGGAGGGTTTCCAGCATATTCCGGCCGAGCGGCGTCAGCGCCGGTTCTGACGCAGGAAGGTGGTGTGATTGCCGGGGTGCAGGGTGTCCGTGAGTTCCGGAAACAGCAGGGATTCCAGCTCGGAAAGGGCGCGGGAATAGACATTGCGCTTGAAATACACCACATCCTTCACCGGCTGCCAATAGTCTACCCAGCGCCAGTCGTCGAATTCCGGCTTGCTGGTGTGGTCGAGGCAGAAGCCACTTTCGTCGCACAGCACGTGGAGTAGAAACCAGATCTGTTTCTGGCCAATGCAGACCCGGGAATCGGGCGTCTGGCGACGACGGATGTAGCGTTTCGGCAAGCGGTAGCGCAACCAGCGCCGGGTGTGGCCGATGACCTCGACTTGCTCTGGGCGCAGACCAATCTCTTCGTTCAATTCGCGGAACATTGCCTCTTCGGGTTTCTCGTTCCCCTGAATGCCGCCCTGCGGAAACTGCCAGGCGTCTTGCCCGATGCGCCGCCCCCAGAACAGTTGACGCTGATCATTGCACAGGATGATGCCTACGTTGGGCCGGAATCCGTCAGAATCGATCACAGGTGCATACCTTGGCTTGTTATGCGGCCCATTTTTCCATAAACCGGGCTGTCTACTCAAGCAGATAAATGCTTGTCTTGCAATGATATATGGCTTTCGCTTGGCAAACTCTGCTGGATTGCTCGTGTGTTTCCGACCTTGACGGCGTTGTTCCATATCGTGGGGAAAGGCTTGGTGCTCCCCACGCGCCTTGCCGGGAACGAAATGGCGTGTGCGATGCTTCGACGTTTGAGCGGCGAAGACCCGGGTGTGTGCTGGAGGCCGACAATTGCCCGATCGTTGCTGGAATCAGGTATATTTCCCCGTGATGAAACCCACGGACCAAGAGGACAACCAAGGTGGCATTGGCGATATTCGATCTGGACAACACGCTGATCGGCGGCGACTCGGATTATCTCTGGGGGCAGTACCTGGCTGAACAAGGCATCGTCGATGGCGATTACTACGAGAGCGAGAACCAGCGGTTCTACGCGGAGTACAAGGCGGGTGAGCTGGACATTCACGAGTTTCTACGCTTTTCGTTGAAACCCCTGACCCAACACGATATGGCGGATCTGCAACGCTGGCGGTCCGCCTTCATCGCCGAGAAGATCGAGCCATTGGTTCTGCCGGCGGCGGAGATGCTTGTCGATGGTCACCGCATCGAGGGTGATACCCTGTTGATGATCACCGCGACGAACCGCTTCGTCACCGAACCGATCGCCGAGCGTTTTGGTATCTCTCACCTGATTGCCACCGAGCCGGAGATACTCGCCGGTCGTTATACCGGTAAGGTGAAAGGCGCGCCGAGTTTTCAGCGGGGCAAGGTGGAACGCTTGAATGAATGGTTGGCGGAGCATGGAGAAACCTTGCAAGGGAGTTGTTTCTACAGCGACTCGCACAACGATCTGCCATTGCTCGAATTGGTGGAGCGTCCAGTCGCGGTCGATGCGGATGAAACGTTGCTTCGCGAGGCCAAGGCGCGCGGCTGGGAGACGATTAGCTTGCGTTGAGGCGGCCGTGCGGAGGGAATGATGGGTAAGAAAACTATGATCATCATCATGTTACTGGCGTTTTTGGCGGCGATCGCGTTCGTCTTCATTGTGCCGGACGTGCGCCTGTCGGATGGCCGTTATCCCGCGACGCGCCTGGAACGCTGAACACACGCTTAGCAGGCCGTTGAAAAATGGCATTTTTCAACGGCCTGTGTGCGGTACTGGGATGTACCGCCATTTTCGATGACTGCAAGTCATTGAAAATAAAGGAACCGGGAAATCGCATTTTCCGGTTCCTAAGTTGAAAAAGTCTATGGAAGGACTTTCTCAATATCCTGCTAGCGTTGTCAAGACTTCGATATGCGGCTTTCCTCGCCGGAGATCAGCTTGCGGATGTTCTCCTTGTGACGCCAGATCAGCAGCACGCTGATCACCGCGGCCATGGTCGTTGATGCGCCGGAAGGGTGGAAATACCACACCACCAGCGTCGCCAATGTCATCGAAACCAATGCCGATAAGGATGAGATGCGCGTCAGCAGCGCCATCGTGAGCCAGATCATCATAACCAGGAGGCCGACCCGCCAGTCCAACCCCAAATACACACCGAACGCGGTCGCGACGCCCTTGCCACCTTTGAAGCCGAAGAACAATGGATACAGATGACCGAGAAAAGCCGCAAGTCCAACGAGCGCGATGTTCAATTCCGGCAGGCCGGTAGTCACCGCGAGCCAGACCGGCACGAAGCCCTTCAGGCTGTCGCCAAGCAGGGTGATGGCGGCGGCCTTCTTGCCGCCGAGACGCAGCACGTTGGTGGCGCCCGGGTTGCCCGAGCCGCCGCTGCGCGGGTCCGGCAGGCCCATCAGGTGGCAGACGATGATCGCGCTGGAGACCGAGCCGAGTAGATAGGCGCCGATGATGAAGAGGATGGCGATGAGAGACATGGCGGGACCGTTGCGGCATGAAAACGGGCATTGTCTGGTGCCATGCCTTGGCGGTCAAGTGGGCTGGCAGCGACTTTGCCTGGAAAATCACGTTATCATCCCGGCATGGATAAGATTCTGATCGAGCAGCTGCGGCTGAACGCCACCGTCGGCGTCCATGCATGGGAACGTCGTATCCGCCAGCCCTTGCGGCTGGACATCGAATTACACACGGATGTCGCCCGCGCCGCGATAAGCGACGCCATCAATGATGCGCTGGATTACACGGCGGTCGTCGCTTGCCTGCGCGCGCTGGTCGAGGCATCACGTTTCCAATTGCTGGAGACCCTAGCCGAACATGCCGCGCGGGTGTTGCTGGACAGCTTTTCGAGTGACTGGCTACGCCTCCGGCTGAGGAAGCCGGAGGCGATCGGGCTGGCGCGTGATGTCGGTGTCACCATTGAGCGGCGAGGTAGTAATGCCTCGCGTCGTGTGTGGTTCAGCCTCGGTAGTAATATCGAGCGCGAAACCTCGTTACGCGCCGCGATACGGGCATTGCGCGATCGGCTTGGCAAATTGGTTGTGTCGTCGGTGTATCGTAGCGAAGCGGTCGGTTTCGACGGCGAGCCATTCTATAACCTGGTGGTTGGCGTGGATACCGACATGCCCTTGGTGGAACTGGCCGCCTGGACGCGGGAACTGGAGGCGGCCAATGGCCGGGTACGCTCGGCCAACAAGTTCGATGCGCGTACCCTGGATGTGGACATCCTGACCTGGGGGCATGCCATCGGGAATTTCGGCGGCATCGTGATGCCGCGTGATGAGATCCTGAAGTACGCTTTCGTCCTCGGTCCGCTTGCCGAAGTCGTGCCAGCGGAACGCCATCCGCTGACTGGGGATACCTATGCGACCTTATGGGCTGAGTTCGATCAGGCCAGCCAGCCGATGCGACGCATCGACTTCGATCCGTCAGCGTGAAAGTACGTGGTCGGTTGCCTGTGATCCTTCCGCGGGAACGTCGTGAATACGTTCCTATAGGCTTGACCCTGGTGTAAGCCACGGGGAGGGGTATTCCGCGGCCGAACCACAGGCAACCTGTCATGGTCCAGGGTGTTTCCCCATCATGTAAAGGACATTTCGAAAAATCGAGATGCCCGAGTGGGACAGGGATGTCCCGCCATTTTCGATGACTGAAAGTCATTGAAAATGAAGGAACCGGGCAATCGCATTTTCCGGTTCCGTCGTTGAAAAAGTCCATGGAAGGACTTTTTCAACATCCTGCTAAAGTCAGCGTGCATCTTCCGGCTACTGGTGAGTCGTGCGGCCGCCGTCGACGTTGATCACCTGGCCGGTGATGTATCCGGCGTCGCGCGCCAGAAACAGGATGGTTCGGGCGATGTCGTCCGGGCTGCCGGTGGTCTTTAACGCGGTGCGATTCAGGATTTCGCGCCGCGTGGCGTCATTGAGCCCCTGCGCCGGCCATAGAATCGCTCCCGGCGCGATGCCGTTGACGCGAATCTCTGGGCCGAGTTCCCGCGCGAGCGCCTTCACCATCATGGCGTTGCCGGCCTTCGCCATTGAGTACACCGGGTGTTCCTCCAGCGGGCGTAGACCGTGGATGTCAACCATGTTGACGATATTGCCCCGGGTCTCCTTCAACCAAGGCGCAATTGCCTGGGAGAGAAAAAACGGACCCTTCAGGTTGCTGCCCATCAGGTCGTCCCATTGCGCTTCGTCGACGCCGCCGATCGGTGTCGGGTAGAAGCTGGAGGCGTTGTTCACCAACAGGTCGAGACGCTTGCGCCAAGCGGCGGCCTTGGCGACGATGTTTGGGATACCGGCGATTTCGGCCAGATCGCCGGCAACCGCGAAGGCGGAGTCAAGGCGGCAGGCGTTGAGTTCGTCGACCAGCGCTTGTGCCGGCTCGCGGGAGCGCCGGTAGTGGATGATGACATCCATGCCAGCCGCGTGCAGCGCGCGGGCGGTATGCGCGCCAAGGCGTTTCGCCGAGCCGGTGATCAGTGCGACCTTGCCATCGAGTGAATTGTCATTGCAGGACATAAAAGGTACCGTTGCCGCATGTTATCAAGGGTTGTCAGACTACCATTGAACGCAGGCGGCTATCTCCCGCTTATCCTGGTGTTTCTGTTGGTTTCCGGTGCGGTGAAGGCGGCGGAGTCGCCGCCGGGCCTGCCGGAGCCACTGACCTTGAAAGCCGCGTTGGGGTTCGCGCGCGAGGCGCATCCGGCGCTTGCCGAATCTCTCGCCCGCCGGCGGCGCGCGGAAGCCAGGCTGGCGGTGGCCGAGGCGGATGACAATCTCGATATCCGCGTCGATGCCCGCCTGCGTTTCATCGATCCGGCGCGGCTGGCGCTGGACCCGTCGAGCAATGATAGCGGCATCGGTATCCTGGCGGAGAAACGCCTGTACGATGCCGGTCGCGCCGCCAGCGCCATCCAGGGCGCTCGGCAGATATTGGCCAGTCGTGAACTGGAATTCGTCGATGGCCAGCGGCAACGTTACCTGGACATCCTCGCGGCTTATTTCGATGTGCTGCTCGCCGATCTGACCTATATTCGCGACAATGAGGCCATGTCCGTCCAGTTCGTGCGCTTGGACAAACAGCGCAACAGGCATGAGCTGGGGCAGGTATCCGATCTGATGCTGACACGGGCCGAGGATGATTACCAGCGAGTGCGCGCGCGGCGCGCGGTCAGCGAGCTGAATCAGCGTCTTGCCCGGCAACGTCTGGCCAGCCTGCTGAACCGGCCCGATAGCCTGCCGTCCGACCTGGAGATGCCCGAGGTCCGGCTCGGTGATCGCTCCGCGCCGGATTTCGAGCAGTTGTTGGCGCGGGCGCTGGAGAACAATCCGCGTCTGCTGGCAATGCGCCGGCGACTTGCTGCGGCGGTCGCGGCGGTCGACGAGGCGCGCAATGTCTATGGACCCGAGGTTAGCGCGCGGCTGCGTGCCGGCGCCTGGCGGCGTGACACGGGTAGCCGCCATCCGTTGAGCGTCGAACTCAGTCTGACGGTTCCGCTGCATACTGGTGGGCGGCGTTCGGCGGCGATTGCCGAGGCGCGGGCCGAGGTATCACTGGCGCGCGCCCGGCTGGCGGGCTACCGACTGCGATTGCGCGAACAGTTACTGGAGCGCGTGTTGGCGATCTCGCGTTTGAAAGTGGAACTGGAACGGCAACTGGCGCTGGCAGATAGAACGGATCTGGAACTGGATCAGAGTCGCGCGCTTTACGAGATGGAGGTAAACAGCGACTTGGGCGACGCCATGGTGAACGTCTCGGCGGCGCGCCTGGAGGCGTCACGCGCGGGTTTCGATCTGGCATTGGCATGGCTAGGCTTGATGGTATTGACGGGTGAGGATCTGGATGAAAAACGTATCGAAGCATTGCTCGCGGGCGATATCGGGCCGCTGGCCACCGCGTCTGCTGAGTAGCCTGATTCTGCTGCTGGCGGTGGCAGCACCGGCGGCCGATTTGCATGGCGTGTTGCGATGGGCGGGCAGTGTGGAACTCGGGCTTCTGGAAACTGGTATCGTCGGCGAGGTCTTGGTGGAAACGGGTCAGCACGTAGAACCTGGCGAGACCTTGTTGCGTCTGGAGGCAGGCGAGTTCAAAGCTCGTTTGTCGGCGGCGAGGGCGCGCCTGCGCGACGCGGCGGCGCGTTACGCGGAGGCCGGACGCGAGGCAAAGCGCGCCGATGAGCTCTACGAACGCACGTTGTCGTCGGATCACGAACGCCAGTTGGCGGCGAACGCCGCGATCTTTGCCCGGGCCGCGCGTGACCGGGCCAAGGCCGATGTCGAGTTGGCCGAACTGGCGCTGGAACGTAGCGAGCTGAAGGCGCCGTTCGCCGGTATCGTCTCCGCCCTGTCCGTGGTGCCGGGCATGGCCGTCATCAATCGCCTGCGCGTCACGCCGTTGCTGCGCCTGACCGACACCTCGTCGATGCATGTCGAGCTTCACATGCCGGTGACCTCGCTGGCATCCCTGACGCTTGGCGCGGAGGCGCAGGTGAGGCTGGCGGATGAGTTATTGCCGGCCCGGGTCCGGGAGATCCGCTACGCGGCGCCGTCTGGTGACATGGCTTCGAAACAGGCGCCGTATTATCGCGTCGTCCTGCGTCTGTCAGCGGTACCCGCCGGCGTTCGCGCCGGCATGCCCGTCGATGTAAGGATGGAATGATGGCGGCGATGCGTTGCCTGGTCGGCGGTCGGGTGCAAGGGGTGTTCTTTCGCGCCTCCACGCGTCATGAGGCGCGCCGGCTCGGTTTGCGGGGCAGGGCGAAGAACCTGACGGATGGTCGGGTCGAGGTGATCGCCTGTGGTGATCCGGCGGCGTTGGCCGAGCTGCGAGGCTGGCTGCGTCATGGTCCGCCATTGGCACATGTCGATCAGCTTGTGTGCGAGGCGGTCGATATAACGGACTGCGACCAGCCATTTTCCATTCTTTGAGAGGTATCCTTCATGTCCGTCAACGCCGAAAGCATGCAAAAGCCGGAGCATTGCGTCACCTTCGAAGAGTTGCTGGAAGACCTGCTGGCCGATGGCGTGCTCGCGGACGAACAGGCCGAGATCCTGCGCACGAGGCGGAATCTGGCCGCCACCGGCACGCTGAAGATACATCCGATCACGTGGCTGAGCGAGCAGAACCTGCGTAATCAGCAGACAGGCAAGCCACTGGATATCGAGGCTTTGACCGAATGGCTGGCGGATCATGCCACCTTGCCGTACTTTCGTATCGACCCGCTGAAAATCGATGTCGAGTCGGTGACCGCCGTGGTCTCCCAGGCTTACGCTTCGCGCTTCGGCATCCTGCCGGTCGAGGTCGATGGCCATAGTGTCACCTTTGCCACTGCGGAGCCTTATCAGCGTCAGTGGATACAGGAGATGTCGCACGTCCTGAACCTGGATATCAAGCGGGTCATCTCCAATCCGTTGCATGTGAGCCGCTATATCAACGAATTGTTCACGTTGAGCCAGTCGGTGCGCAAGGTGCAGAAGCGCGATCGCGATCAGCGTCAGAGCAACGTCAACAACGTCGAGGCGTTGGTCGAGCTGGGACGTTCCGGCAAGCTGGATGCCAACGACCAGCACATCGTCAGCATCGTCGACTGGTTGCTGCAATACGCCTTCGACCAGCGCGCCAGTGACATTCATCTGGAACCGCGTCGCGAGAACGGCAACGTGCGCTTCCGCATCGACGGAGTGTTGCACACTGTCTATGAAATGCCGACACCGATACTCGCGGCAGTCACCAGCCGCATCAAGGCGCTGGCGCGTATGGATATCGTCGAGAAGCGCAAGCCGCAGGATGGCCGGGTGAAGACCCGCACCCCGGCCGGCGAGGAGGTTGAGCTGCGCCTGTCGACCATGCCGACCGCGTTCGGCGAGAAGCTTGTGATGCGTATCTTCGACCCGGCGGTGCTGGTGAAGACCCTGCCGGAGCTGGGCTTCAGTCGTCGCGACGCGGCCACTTGGCAGGATCTGACCTCGCAATCGCATGGCGTCGTGTTGGTCACCGGGCCGACCGGCTCGGGCAAGACCACCACGCTGTACTCGACGTTGAAACACCTTGCCAGGCCGGAGGTCAACGTATGCACCATCGAGGATCCGATCGAGATGGTCGAACCCAGCCTGAATCAGATGCAGGTTAATCCAACCATCGGCCTGGATTTCGCCTCCGGCGTGCGCACCTTACTGCGACAGGATCCGGATATCATCATGATCGGCGAGATTCGCGATCTGGAGACTGCGAATACTGCCATCCAGGCGGCGCTGACCGGTCACTTGGTACTATCGACTCTGCACACCAACGATGCCAGCTCGGCGATCACCCGGCTGCTGGACCTCGGCGTGCCATCCTATCTGATCAACGCCACGCTGCTCGGCGTGGTCGCGCAACGCCTGGTGCGCACCCTGTGTCCGCATTGCCAATCCACCGGCAAGTTGGCCAAGACCGACTGGGAACTGCTGACCAAGCCGTGGCGCATCGAGGCGCCGGACGAGGTGCCGGTCGCGGTCGGCTGTGGCGAATGTCGTAATACCGGCTATTCTGGGCGCGCCGGCGTCTACGAGATGCTGGTGATGTCAGCGGAGATCCGTAAGCTGATCAAGCCGGGCTGCGGGATCGAACCGATACGCAAGCAGGTGATGAAGCAAGGCGTCGAGGCATTGCGCATCAGCGGCGCGCGCAAGGTGTTGAAGGGGCATACCAGCATCGAGGAGGTGTTGCGCGTGGTGCCAGCGGAGGGCGGCTGAAGCGCTTCGCCCCTGTTTGGCGAAAAAGTACGCGGTCGGTTGCCTGTGATCCGTCCGCGGGACCGCTGTGGACACGTCCGGGTAGGCTTGGCCTCCTGCCACGGACATTCCGTGGCCGAAGCACAAGTAACGGACAGGTGACTCTCACGTTAAGCCGGACGTGCTCAAATGGCCATCGGGGCCTACTGCAAACTATCGCCACCCGGCGCGGGCGGGCCGTTGTAGCGGCTTCCCCAGGACGGAGCGCCATGGCCGCCTGGGTAGGCCGGGTCGGTGTAACCCGTGGATGGAGGGTTGCCGGCGGGTGCTGGGTATTGTTCGGTCGGGTAGTTCGGCGATGGGTAGCCGGGAGGTGGGTAGTAGCCCGGTATGCCGGTGTCCGGCGTGGGGTAACCGCTTCGTCCACGGCCGGCATGCCCTGGATAGCCGTTCCGCGTGGATGCCGAGGCGTCGGGCCGAAAGGTTTGGTCCGGAGGGTAGGCGAGAGCGTCTCGCGTCGTTGTCTGATGTGCGTTACCTGATGGTCTGGTCAGCGCGTCGTACAGGCTGCGCGCGCTCTTGATCTTTCCGCCTTCGCTGGGCGCGACAGCGGGTGTCGGTGGTGTCAGCGGAGCGCTGGCTGGCGCGGGCCAGCGCATCTGGATGCTGGCGTTCGGTGGGTGCAGCACGTTGGCATTGTCCGGGATGTGGATGTTGCCAGCTTCTGGGTGGGCGGATACGGGCGGCCACATCGCCGGGGATGTCGGTCGTGGTTTTTTTGCCGGGATATTGGTCCTGCTTCGGGTCGTGGGGCGGCCGGTTTTCGGGGTGTCGGCCGGGGCGAACCGCCAGTTTGGCGGGTTTGGGGTAGCGTCGCCGCTTTCAGCGTGGCTTTCTGAAGACCCGGGCCGTGGGTAGGCCGGCATGACTTTCGGTGTGTCCGCCGTTCCGGGCGCTTGTTTTTCGCGCATCGTTCCGGTTGTCGTCGACGGGAGGGTCGCGAATGGTGTTTCACCATCATTTGTTGGGCTTGTGGTTCGATGTGTCTCGGTTTCGACTGGAACGGGCGTCTTGATCGCGGGTGTGCCGAATACCGGGCCGAATTGCGCGCTTGGCAGCGCGGGCTTTCTGGTTTTCGGTGGCGTGGTGTCGATGGAATTTTCCGGCGGTGCCGGCTTGCTTTCCGCCTGTGTCCGCCAATGTGCCTTGTTGGCAGGCGGGTCCGCGAATATCGAAGTGAATCCTGCGGGTTTCACGGCTTTGTCCATGGCGGTCGCCGCCGGGGAAGTATCTGCGGGGGCGTCCGATGCAGGACGAAAAGCGTCTGCCGGCGGCACGCGGGCGTCGCGAGGGAGCGCGACGGGCTTGGTCTGTTCTTCTAATGGGTGGCTGGGCGCCTCGACCGGCTGCTCAGTGGCCTGTCTGGCGAGTCCGTAGGGACCGGGCGGTGGAGGAAATCCTTGGTTGCATGCGCCATTGGCGCTGAACAGGAGGAGGCAGCACAGGGTGGGGGTGCGTGATGGATAGGCTTTCATCGATGATCGGACCGCGCGTGTTGTGATACAACAATGATAATAGACCCGTGGGGGAAAAGCATGGTTTGTCTCGGCCGATGGCAATGCCGGCGCCACGCGTTTTCAGTAGCCGAAGGAGTCTATCTCCAGCCCCGCGTCGATGCTCGCGACGCGGCGAACTGCCGAGCGAATCTCGCCATTCGGGAGTAGCGCGAGCCAGCGGAACCCAGGCGGTTGCGGGTCGATGGCGAAGTGGTCGTTACCGGGCATGAATTGGATGCAGGTGGATGGTGAACCGAGCAGTCGCAGCCCGTTTTTCATGCTCTCGAATTCTTGGTGAATATGTCCCCAGATTACGCCGCGCGTTTGGGGATGACGATCCAGCAAGGCAAGAAATTCGTCGCCGTTGCGCAGGCGGATGTTGTCCATCCAGGCGCTGCCGATCGGAACGGGGTGATGGTGTAGACAGATCAGGGCATGGTGATCTGGGTGAGCTTCCAGCGCTCGCTGTAGAAAGCCGAGTTCCTCCTCGTTGAGGAAGCCACCCTCTTGGTCCGGCAAAACCGAATCGAGTAGAACGATCTGCCAGTCGCCGAGGAATACCTGCTTGTCGATATGGGTGTTGCCATGATCCAGCAATGCCATTTTCGTGCGTTCGTCATGATTGCCGGGTAAACAATAGACAGGTGCCGGGAGCTGCGTCAGAATACGCCGCACGGCGGCATAACCTTCATCGCCCTCATCGTGTACGATGTCGCCGGTCAACAGCGCGGCGTCCAGCGCGAGTTCCTCGACATTCACGCGCTCGATGACTTGACGCAGTGACTCGCGCGTGTCCACGCCCAGCAGGTGGCCGCTGGTCGTGCTGAAGATATGCGGATCGGTGATCTGCAACAAGCGCAGGGTGCCCGCTGGGGTGTTGTCGAAAAAAGTGTCGGGCCACATAGGGTCTGCCTGGATGTTCATGCTCGCAAAATGCCAACTATTGTATTAAACAAACCTTAGCGGATCCTAGCGCTTTTTATCGGTGGCTATTCCGCATTTGTGAGCAGCCAAGAATTCGATTCATCGAGGAAAGTGCATGGTTCGCATTTAACGGCTAGGATAAGTAGAGAAACGTACGTAGGCATTCATCGGATTTTCCGGGTGTAACGCAGAGATTTCATGACGCTGAGTGAGCTTAAGTATATTGTCGCGGTAGCCCGTGAACGGCATTTTGGGCGCGCCGCCGATTCCTGTTACATCAGTCAACCGACCCTGAGCGTCGCGGTGCGCAAGCTGGAAGGGGAGTTGGGGGTGGCTTTGTTCGAGCGCGGCCAGGGTGAGGTCAGTGTCACGCCGGTGGGTGAACGCATCGTGACCCAGGCGCAACGCGTGCTGGAAGAGGCCGATTGCATTCATCAACTGGCCAAGCAGGGTCAAAATCAGCTGGCCGGACCGTTGCGCGTCGGGGCGATCTATACGATTGGTCCTTATCTTTTTCCGCATCTCATTCCCTTGCTGGCCGAGTCGACGCCAGATATGCCATTGATGATAGAAGAAAATTATACAGCAAACCTGGCGGAAAAACTGAAGCAGGGTGATCTGGATGTGATCATCATTTCGCTGCCGTTCCAGTTGCCGGGCGTCAACGTGGAAGCGGTTTACGAAGAACCCTTCGTGCTATTGTTGCCCAGCTCTCACCCATGGGCGGGACGTGACCGCATCAAGATGGGCGAGCTGCCCAGCGAAACGGTCCTGATGCTTGGGGCGGGCCATTGCTTCCGCGATCAGGTGTTGGAGATCTGCCCAGAGTGTCTCGCTTCCAGCAGCAGCGAGAACGGCATGCAGAAGAGTCTGGAGGGTGGCTCATTGGAGACGATTCGCTACATGGTCGCGAGTGGTTTGGGTATTACTGTATTGCCCTGTACCGCCGCCGGCGCGGACCGGTTTTCGCAACGTCTGCTGAGCATCCGACGTTTTGCCGAACGCAGCCCTAGGCGGGTGGTGGCCATTGCCTGGCGCAAGAGCTTTCCGCGTCCACGCGCGATTCAAGCATTGAAGCAGGGAATCGCTGCGAGTGGACTGAGCTGTGTTACCTTCGCGCCATCGGCCGACGAAGCATAGCTTAACGGGATGTTGAAAAAGTCCTCCCATGGATTGTTTCAACGACGGAAGCGGAAAATGCGATTTCCTGGTCCCTTCATTTCCAATGACTTGCAGTCATCGAAAATGGCCATTGAAAAATGCCATTTTTCGACGGCCTGTTAATTACTACTCAGCCGGTAGGGAAAATGGCGCCGTCATTGCGCGGATTGCCGCTGAAATGTGTCAGAGCAAGGCGGAAAATGTGAGTTTACGCGTGTAAATGACCGTTTCTCAACGCAGGGATGACGTATTTCAGTTGCGAGCTGAATGGTTGTCATAGTTTTTTGCTATCGCTTCCATATAAACTATCAATTTCAATCCCTTGGTTCGGCACACTATAGTTTCCGCACCTGGCAGCCATGCCGGATGCATCCGTGGGCGCAAGCCCTTGTAACACTTCAGGAGGAGAACACAATGTCTCTGAAAGGTAGTAAGACCGAAGACAATCTGAAAGCCGCGTTTGCCGGCGAATCCCAGGCCAACCGCCGTTATCTGTACTTTGCGGCCAAGGCCGACGTCGAAGGCTACAACGACGTCGCCGCTGTATTCCGCTCTACCGCGGAAGGTGAAACCGGCCATGCGCATGGCCATCTGGAGTATTTGGAAGAAGTCGGTGATCCGGCAACCGGTCTGCCGATTGGTGCCACCGCCGACAATCTGAAGGCGGCCATCGCCGGTGAAACCCATGAGTACACTGATATGTACCCGGGCATGGCCAAGGCCGCGCGTGACGAAGGCTTCGATGAGATTGCCGACTGGTTCGAAACCCTGGCGAAAGCGGAACGCTCTCACGCGAACCGTTTCCAGAAGGCGCTGGACGCGCTGGATAGCTAAGCGTCGACCCAATTGGGAAGTGAAGGGTGGCCTGTGTTTCCCTTCACTTCCTTTTTCAGGACGAGAGGCATTCCATCAGTTTGCCGCAGCTTGTGGATTGATGGAAGACCTTTCACACCATCGAGGCAGATACAGCAATGGCGACAGTACGCGAAGGCAGTCTGGAGGCGCCCACCCGGCATCCGATCGACTGGCAAGACGAGACATTCTGGGATGAGAAGAACCTGTTCGGCGAATTGGAACGCGTGTTCGATATCTGCCATGGCTGTCGGCGTTGCGTCAGCCTGTGTAATGCGTTTCCGACCTTGTTCGACTTGGTTGACGAAAGCGATACCATGGAGGTCGATGGTGTTACTCAGAAGGACTACTGGCATGTCGTGGATCACTGTTATTTGTGTGATCTGTGCTTCCTGACCAAATGCCCCTACGTGCCTCCGCATGAATGGGACGTGGATTTTCCGCACCTGATGTTGCGCGCCAAGGCAGTGCATTTTCACAAGGAAGGCACCAGTTTTCGTAACAAGATGCTCAGCGCCACCGATGCCGTCGGCAAGCTGGCTGGCATACCTATCGTCGTCCAGGCGGTGAATGCGGTGAACCGTTCCGACGGGTTTCGCGAAATTCTCGAAGCCGAGTTTGGCATCGCCAAGGGCGCGCGCTTGCCGAAATATCACAGTGATACGCTGCGCAAACGGTTTCGTCCGGTGAACGGTGATGCCCAGCCAAGCGATGGGACGACCGGCAAGGTAGCGCTGTTTGCAACCTGCTATGGCAACTACAACGACCCGCGCATCGGTCTGGACCTGGTGCGCGTGCTGGAGCACAATGGCATTCCGGTGGTGCTGGCGGACAAGGAACATTGCTGCGGCATGCCGAAGCTCGAACTGGGTGATCTGGAATCGGTGAGGAAGGCCAAGGAGGCGAACATCCCCGAACTCGCAAAGTTGGTCGATGTCGGCCACGACATTATTGCGCCGGTGCCGTCCTGCGTATTGATGTTCAAGCAGGAACTGCCACTGATGTTTCCGGACGATGCCGAGGTCGCCAAGGTTGCCGCGGCGATCTTCGACCCGTTCGAGTATCTGGCCTTGCGTCATAAGAGCGGTCTGCTGAACACCGACTTCAAGCAACCCTTGGGCAAGGTGGCCTACCATGTTGCCTGTCATCAACGCGTGCAGCGCATCGGCATGAAGACCCGCGACATGTTGCAACTGGTGCCGGATACCGAGGTCATCGCCATAGAACGTTGCTCTGGCCACGATGGCACCTATGCGGTAAAGAAGGAGTTTCATAAATACGCGATGAAGATCGGCCGGCCGGTGTTCAATCGGGTGAAGCAGGCCGAGGCGGATCATTACACCAGTGATTGCGCGATGGCCGGCGAGCATATCGCTAACGGTCTGGGTGATGGCAGCGAGCCAGAACACCCAATAACCCTGATGAGAATAGCCTACGGAATATGACGATGAATAAGCTCACGCGCGCAGACCTTTTTTCACTAGAGAGATATGCCGAGGTTCGTCCCGAGTTCCGTGCCCGGGTGATGCGTCACAAGCAAAGCCGTCAGTTGCCGATCGGTGATCATGCGACCCTCTACTTCGAGGATACCCTGACGATGCAATATCAGGTGCAAGAGATGCTGCGTATCGAACGCATCTTCGAGGCGGCGGGAATCGAGGAGGAGCTGGAAGCCTACAACCCGCTGATTCCGGATGGCGACAATTGGAAAGCGACCTTCATGCTGGAATACCCGGACGAGGATGAGCGGCGCGATGCGTTGACCCGTTTGGTTGGAATCGAGGACAAGGTATGGATGCGTGTCGATGGCTTCGATCCGGTATGGGCGATCGCCGACGAGGATCTGGAACGCGCCGACGAAGGCAAGACCTCATCCGTGCATTTCATGCGTTTTCAGTTGAGTCCCGGCATGGTCGATGCCGCCAGGTCAGGCAAGGCGATCAGCGCGGGTATCGATCACCCGGAGTGCAATGCGGTGGTCGCACCGATAGCGGAGAATGTCCGCGCGTCGCTTGTCCAGGATCTACAGGCCATTGAAAAACTGTAAGTCACTGAAAATGAGGGAATCGGGAAACCGCATTTTCCGGTTCCGTCGTTGAAAAAGTCGATGGAAGGACTTTTTCAATATCCTGCTAGATGGGATCTCGAAAAATGCCTTCCATGGCACTTTCACGTCGCAAAGAGAAAATGCGATATCCTCTTTGCTCATATTTTCCATCGCTTATCGTGATCGAAACGGGTGGCACATAAGGGCATCTCGATTTTTCGAGATGCCCTTATGTGCGGCGCATCCGTATGGGTTAAACTGTATTATGAGGCGGATGGAATGTACGGGACTTAGAAATCATCCGTGGATTTGAACAGGCCGACGCGCAGATCCTTGGCCTTGTAGATCTCGCGGCCATCTACTTCCATGCGGCCATCGGCGATGCCGAGTATCAGCGCGCGCGCGATCACTCGCTTTATATCGATATGGTAGGTGACCTTTTTCGCGGTGGGCAGAACCTGACCGGTGAACTTGACCTCGCCGACACCGAGCGCGCGGCCTTTCCCAGGATGGCCGCTCCAGACCTGGAAGAAGCCGAGTAGTTGCCACAGGGCATCGAGGCCGAGGCAGCCGGGCATGACCGGGTCGCCAGGGAAATGGCAGGCGAAAAACCACAGGTCGGGCTTGATATCCAGCTCGGCGATGATCTCGCCACGACCATGGGCGCCGCCTTCGTCGGTGATCTTGACGATTCTATCCACCATCAACATGTTGCCGACCGGCAGTTGGGCATTCCCCTTGCCAAACATCCTGCCATAGCCACATTCAAGCAGCGCTTCTTTGTCGAATGATTCGGTTTTCGCCATGGTCCTTCCAAGGGGATGAAACCGCCTAGTGTGTTGGCTCGGCGGCTGATTGTCAAATCAGTCCACAGTGCATGTTAGCCCAAAGCAGTAATGTCCTCTTTGTCCAATTCTAAAATGTCCCCTTTTGGTTTCAGGAGGGGCCCGTGGCAGAGGAGCAGATTACGATGAGTCATAAAGAGGCAGATCGATTGGGCGTC
>JALSSX010000091.1 GCA_026984055.1 Sedimenticola sp.
CCTTGGCGGGGTCAAGCCAGGCACGCGCGTGCGGCCGGTCGCTCCGACCTCCGGCATGCGTCCGACGGACCGAAAGAAACCCCGACAGCCGCGCAAGCGGTCACGGTCGACACGGGATCCAGACGCGGACCGGCCCGCGGAGCTTGATGAATATACCTGACGCATTGGCCCTGGCGTGGCTGGCGGCCATCATTGGCCTGCTGCTGGCTGGCGTTGTGCTCTATCTGTTGTGGCGCGGGATGCGCGCCGCGCGCTGGCGTATCGCCGATCTAGAGGCCCGCCTCGCCGGCGCGCAGGGCGATACGCAGGCGCTGACGATGGCTGCGGCCGGCATGGACAAACGCCTGCTGAATTTGGATGTGCGCTGGCGCGACGCGCAGGCGCGGATACAGAAACTGGAAGGGCAACAGACCTCCAACCGTCTCTATCGAGAAGCTATAGAACTGGTGCGCAAGGGTGGCGACCCCGATCGTCTGGTCAGTGAACTTCAGCTCACCCAGGGCGAGGCGGAATTGATTTCCATGCTGCATGGTGGTGAAAAAAGCCCGGCCTGACAAATGTTGACGCGCAATACCGCGAGGGAGCTTCAGTGCGTGTGCGATAATTCCGATGTTTGGCTGGCCGTGGTTGTATCTTCCGTGCTTAACAGGATGTTGAAAAAGTCCTTCCATGGAATTTTTTGAGATCCCTTAAGTCGCGTGCGCTTCCTCGAAGCCCTGCTGGCGGGATATCGTGGGTTTTTGATGCATCGATTGTAAAAATATGTGACGTAAAGTCTGTGTGAAGCGCGTTTTCTGAGGCTTGAAGTGATTTGTTATTCATTGATTGTAAAGATAATTATTGTGATTGGAAGGTAATTCCCCGGGTGGGTGGCGTGGGAGGGCGGCGTTTGCCTGTTGGGGTGGCGTATGGTATCAATCGCGGCGGAACATCGGTTGTTTCGGCCAGTGTCACCTTGCTGGCCAGTTTTTATGTATTAATTTAGAGTCTGTCAGATCTTGGTCCGTTTGGCGGTGGTAGCGCCGGGTGCCTCGAATAGCGTCGGTTTTTTTGTCACGGTTTCGCCGCATGCATCGGAATCACGGTATTTGCGCCTGTGCGCCTTGCCTGCTTGGCATGTCCGAGATTGGCGGTATCCTGGGGTTTGGGTAGAGATAAGTGCGTATTGCAATACTAGAAGACGACGCGGCGCAGGCGGAATTGCTGGCCGCTTGGATAGAAGAGGACGGACATGGCACGCAGATTTTTCTGTCGGCCGAGGATTTTCAGCGTGGTTTTTCCCAGCAGTCCTTCGATCTGTTGATTCTCGATTGGATCCTTCCCGAATCTTCGGGTTTGCAGGTGTTGCGCTGGATTCGGCGGACGGTCGAATGGCGTATTCCTGTCTTGTTTCTGACCCGGCGTGATGCCGAGACCGATGTCGTCCAGGCGCTGGAAGCGGGCGCTGACGACTATATGGCGAAGCCAGTGTCGCGGGCGGTCGTGCTCGCTCGCCTGCATGCGCTGGCGCGTCGCGCCAAGCTTTCCGAGGATCTCACCCGCACCATTGAGGTTGCGGAGTTCCGCATCAACCACTCCGAGGGGCAACTGACTCGCTTCGGCAAGCCGATCACGATGACCGAGCGCGAGTTCCGTCTCGCCTATATGCTGTTTTCCAATGTTGGGCGGGTGTTGTCGCGTGAGTATCTACTGAAGGTCGTGTGGGGCAAGCAGTCGAACATTGCGACGCGCACCGTTGATACCCATGTCAGCCGCCTCCGTCAGAAATTGGGCCTGACCCCGGAGCACGGCTGGCTGTTGAAGGCCGTCTATCAGCACGGATACCGGCTGGAACAGTTGTCCAAGCCGGATGTCGAATCGGGTGCCGGTGCGCGGTCGTCAGAGGCCTCTGCCTGAGGACAGGTTTTACGGAACCCGTCGGCGCGCGGCCCGATGAGCCATCTGTCCGCGATCGAGATTGGCGGTGTGCTGCTTGCGCTGATTCACTTGTTCGGACTGATCACGGCGGTCGATGCCTTGTTCAAGGCGCGCACCGCGCAGGGGAGCATTGCGTGGATCCTCTCGCTGTTGCTGGTTCCGCTGTTCGCGCTACCCGCCTATCTGCTGTTCGGTAGTCGCAAGTTTTCCGGCTATACCGACGCGCGCCGCGCCGGCGATGCCAAGATCCACCGTCTTACACGTTTGCTAGAGCAAGCGCTGGTGCCGCGCGTGCGCGCCTCTTTCGATACGCGTCATCCCGAGTACGAAGCCCTTGAACGCTTGGTGCGCCTGCCCTTTGCGCGTTTCAACGAGACGCGTCTGCTGATCGATGGCGAGGCGACCTTCGCGGCAATGTTCGAGGCCTTGGAGGCAGCCAATGAGTATGTGCTGGCACAGTTCTATATCGTGCGCGACGATGACCTGGGGGCGCGCTTCCAACGCGCGCTGATCGCTTGTGCCGCGCGCGGCGTGCGCGTCCATTTCCTGTACGATTCCATTGGCTGCTATGCGTTGCCGGAAAGGTATCTGCGCGCGCTGGTCGACGCTGGCGTGCGTGTCAGTGGTTTTGGTGGCGCGCCGGGCCGCAAGGCGTGGCGCTTCCAGATCAATTTTCGCAATCATCGCAAGATTCTGGTGGTCGACGGCCACACCGCCTTCGTTGGCGGCCACAATGTCGGCGATGAGTATCTGGGGCGCGATCCGGTGCTGCGTCCATGGCGGGATACCCATGTGCGGGTGTGTGGTCCGGCGGCGATCGGTTTGCAGATCAGCTTTCTTGAAGACTGGTTCTGGATGCGGGGTGAGATGCTGGCATTGAAATGGGACTTCGATGCCAGCCAGGCGCGCGCCGACCAACGGGTGCTGGTGGCGCCAAGTGGGCCGGCCGATGACGTGGACACCTGTAGCCTGCTGTTTATTCAACTGATTAATAGCGCAAATCGGCGCGCGTGGATCGTCAGTCCTTATTTCGTGCCGGACGAGGCGTTGATCGGTGCCTTGCAACTGGCGGTATTTCGTGGGGTCGACGTGCGTATCCTGCTGCCGGAGAAGCCCGATCATCGCATCGTCTGGTTGGCGGCCTTTGCCTATCTGGAGGATACCCTGCCGTATGGCGTGCGCGTGTTCCGCTATATGCGCGGCTTTCTACATCAGAAGGTGGCGTTGATCGATGACCGTTACGCGAGCATTGGCACGGCCAATCTGGACAACCGTTCGTTTCGTTTGAATTTCGAGATTACACTGCTGTTTACTGACGCTGACACGACTGGTGCGGTCGAGCGGATGTTGCGCAAGGATTTCGCGGATTCCCGCGAGGTCCACATGGCCGAGATCAGCCGTCGCGCGCCTTTTCGCTTGGCCGCGCGTCTGGCGCGTCTGTTCGCGCCGCTGCTGTAATCGTCCGCTTTCAGTTGCCGTCGGCGCCTCTCGCTTGCCAGTCCAGGGCAAACTGATAGGCGACCCGACCACTGCGCGAACCACGCCGCAGCGCCCATTGCAACGCGGCGCGCCGGCTTTCTTCCGCATTGTGCTCGGCATCCGCGCGGATCAGCCAGTGGCGCACGATACGCAAGTATTCGTCCTGGTTGAATGGATAGAAGGATTGCCATAGGCCGAAACGCTCGGACAGCGAAATCTTCTCCTCGATGGCTTCGCTCTGATGCAGTTCGCCGTCGACCACCTGGCTTGCTTGGTTTTCGTGCTGGAACTCTGGCAGCAGATGGCGCCGATTGGAGGTGGCATAGATCAGGAGATTGTCCGGTGGCGCGCCCAGGGCGCCCTCCAGCGCCACCTTCAATGCCTTATAACCGGATTCGTCGGCTTCGAAGGACAGGTCGTCGCAGTAGACGATGAAACGTTCGGGTCGCTCGCGGATCAGCGCGACGATGCGTGGCAGGTCGGTCAGGTGCGCCTTGTTGACCTCGATCATGCGCAGGCCGTCCTCGGCGTAGCGATGCAGCAGCGCCTTGATCAAGGTGGATTTGCCGGTGCCGCGCGAACCCCACAGTAGCACATTGTTTGCGCCGCGCCCGTCGAGAAACTGACAGGTATTGCGGTCGACCTCGGCCTTCTGCGTGTCGATGCACAGCAGGTCGTCGAGATCGACCCGGTGTGGCATGGCGATGCCTTCCAGCCAGCCATTGCGGATGTTGCCTGTTGCCGGGCGCCAGCGGTAGGCGAAATACGCCCAGTCGGTCGCTGGTGTTGGCGGGGCGAGGGCCGAGGCGATCTGTTCCAGCGCGTTAGCGATGCGGTGTAGCGGATCATCTTCCATTGGCATGCTCGTTAGCGTGAAAGTGCATGGTCGGTTGCCTGTGATCCGTCCGCGGGAACGTCGTGGATAAGCCCTCGCAGGCTTGGCTTCGATCGAGCCCACGGGGAAGTGGGGAATGTGGGAACTGCCGGAAGTGTTTCCAGTGTATTGCCTCGGACATCCTGCGGACGGACCGCAGGCAAGGTTCGTGACGATGTCCACCATGATCGCTGCGGCTATTTGGCGAATCGTTTACGTTCATTATTCCAGGCCGAGGATGAAATCCCATTGGTCCTTACTCAGTGGCATGATCGACAACCGGTTGCCTTTGCGCACCAGCGGGCAGTCGGCTAGCGCGCCATCCGCGTGGGTCTTCAGTTCCTTCAGACTGATGTTGCGCGCCAGGTCGCGCACGTATTTGACATCGACCATATACCAACGCGGCTTGTCTGGGTCACTCTTTGGATCATAATAGTGTTGCTCCGGATCGAAGGCGGTAAAGTCGACATAACCCTCCTTGACGACCTCCATGATGCCGACGACTCCGGGCTCGTCGCAGTTGGAATGGTAGAAGAGCACTTGGTCGCCGATCTTCATGTCGTCGCGCATCATATTGCGCGCCTGGTAATTGCGCACGCCGTCCCAATGCTCGGTCTGGTTGAGCATCTTCTTCAAGTGTTCGATGCCAAATACATCCGGCTCGGATTTCATCAGCCAGTAGTTCATAGGTTTTTCGCCATGTGAATGAGATTATGCAGTCGCGTGGGGTGAATCCTGCCTGTCTCGACCGCAGCGCGCAAGGCGCAACCGGGTTCGTGGGTATGCGTGCAATTGCTGAAGCGACAGGCGCCAAGGGTTTCGCGAAACTCGATGAAACCGTGTTCCAGGGTCTGGCGGTCTATCCTGCCGAGGCGGAAGCTGCGCACGCCGGGCGAGTCGATCAACCGTCCGGCGAACGGCAGGTGGTACAGGCTGGTGCTGGAGGTGGTGTGGCGGCCGTGACCGGTCTTGTCCGACAGACGGCTGGTTTGCACATCCCGATTCGGGACGCAGGCATTCACCAGTGAGGATTTGCCGACGCCGGATTGGCCGACCAGGATGCTGGTCTGGTCGCGCAGATGGTCGAACAATGGTTGCAGGCCACCCGACTCGCGAGCACTGATCTGGATCAGCGGATAGCCGATGTCGGCGTAGATGTCGAGAATGTGCGCGAGTTCGGTCGGTGCATCCTGGTGTGGGAGCAGGTCGGCCTTGTTCACCGCGATGACGACCCGGACATCGATGGCGGTCGCCGCGACCAGGTACTGGTCGAGCAGATAACCGGCCGGCGCGGGTTGCGGCGCGATGACGACGACGATCTGGGTGATGTTTGCCGCCAGTGGCTTCTCATGGCCATTGAAGTCCGGGCGGGAGAGGATGGAGCGGCGTGGCCGGATTGCGGTTACCACGCCTTCGTGATCGCCGGTTGGCTGCCAGATCACCTCGTCGCCGCATACCACGTGGCCGATGTTCTGGCGGAATAGACACTGGTTCAATGCACCTTGCGGATCCTCGATGAGCAGGTTGTTGCCGTGCCGCGTGATGACCAAGCCGTCGCGCGCGGCTTCCGTTGCCGTTGAGCCGAGCTTGTTGTCGGCCCGCGTCGTCGCGGCCTCGCGGCGCTTGTTCTGAATCGTCTGGATGCGCGCTTTCTGACGTTCCGTCAGCCGGCGGCGAGACATGCCGGGGTTATTTGCTGAAATGGTAGTAGTGCTTATCCAGATAATCCGCAACTGCTTGAATCTCGTCATCGAACCATTTCGCGCCGGCCGCCAGGGTGCAGCGACGCACCTGCTTGACCAGTTGTGGCTTGCCCTGGATGCGGTGGTTCGGGCGGGTATAGACCTCGCTGCCATGACAGGAGGTGCAGCTTTGCTGATGTAGTGTGGCCGCGGGAGTCGCTGCCTGAACGTTGGTGAAGAACAGGGCGATGACGCCAGGTAACGCGAGCAGTGCGGGTTTCAACATGTCGATCCTCAAGAGTCAGTGGTCGGCTTTATTTTAGACGATTGCGCGTCGAATGACATAAACATAGGCGTTTGTCGGGATTTAGCTCTTGCATTCCTATAGCAGGCCGTTGAAAAAGGCCATTTTTCAACGGCCAGTGTGCGGTACAGGGATGTACCGCTATTTTCGATGACGGCAAGTCGTTGATAATGAAGGAACCGGGAAACCGCATTTGCCGGTTTCGTCGTTGAAAAAGTCCATGGAAGGATTTTTTCAACAGCCTGTTAGATGATCTAACATCATAGCAAATGAGGGAGAGTTGGATTCCAGCGAGGAAAATTGTGTCAGTGTTTTGTAACTACTCAGCTCACCACTGAAATGCGCCATCTCTGCGTTGGAAAATGGTCATTTACGCCTGTAAACTCACATTTCCCGCCTTGATCTGACACATTTCAGCGGCAATCTGAACAGTTACAGCATGATTTTCCTACTTGCTGAGTAGTTACAGTGTTTTTTTACACTGGTTCAGTGCTTTTATATCCTTCCGTGAGGTATGCCTCGGATTATATGTTGTAAATTTTTTTGGCATGTATTTTGCTTGTTTATGATGAAGAGATGTTTTGTGTTAGCGGGGGGTGATTTCTTTCCCTGTTGCGCTCCCAGCGCGGGGCTAACGCTACCGCGATTGTTGCGGATGCGAATTTCAATGCCAACACACTTGCGCCGAACGACGATGATTCGACCGGCTTGGTCAATATCGGGTTTACCGTTGATTTCTTTGGGAATATGCACAACCAGCTGTATGTGAACAACAACGGTAACGTGACCTTCGATCAAGTGCTGGGTGCTTTTACGCCATTCGACTTGACGAGCACGGCGAGGGAGATCATTGCGCCGTTCTTTGCCGATGTGGATACCAGTGCGGCAGGACGGCCCGTGCGTTACGGCACCAGTACCTTCAATGGCCACAACGCCTTTGGGGTAAACTGGATCGATGTCGACTATTTTCCGAGCAGCAATACGAATACCAATCGTAATTCCTTTCGGTTGATTCTGGTGGAGCGCGAGGACATCGCCGCTGGTGATTTCGATATTATCTTCAACTACGACCAGATTCAGTGGGAGGCGGGTACTGCAAGTGGTTCGGATGCCAATGGGCTGGGCGGCAATTCCGCGCGGGCTGGCTATTCCAATGGCACCGGTAATCTGGGTACCTTTTTCGAGCTGGCGGGTTCAGCTATCAATGGCGCCTTGCTCGACGGTGGCTCGCATGCGTTGATCAGCAACAGTCTGAACAGCAACATCAGCGGCCACTACGTCTTCGAAGCAAGAAGTGGTAGTGTCGTCGTTCCTCCCATGCCCGAGCCGGCAATACTGGCGTTGTTCGCGGTGGGTCTCGCGAGCATCGGTTATCGCCGCAAGCAGGCATGATCTGACGCGGAGCGATCCTCGCTCATCGAGATGTGAAGCCCGGCGCTTGCCGGGCTTTTTTGTTTGTTGCCTGGTAACGCTTGGGAAGCATCAGGCGCTGATTCGGTACCACAACCGACCAATCAATTCATGCAGTCCATAGTAGCTCTTCAGCAGTGCCTTGGCGTTGGGCAGCCAGTCGGTGATTCGGTTCAGGGGTTTGTTGCTGTGGCCGAACGCGGTCGGCGCGGGGATGACTTCGAGGCCTTGTTTCTCGAATGCTTCCACCGCGCGTGGCAAGTGCCAGGCATGGCTGACCAGATAGATGCGCGACCAGCCATTCTGTTTCAAGAGTTTGGCGCTGAAGCGGGCGTTCTCTCGGGTGGTTCGACTACGCGTTTCCTGTATCACTGGGTCGACCTGGAATTGGTGGCGCAGCGTCCGCGCCGCGAGCGCCGCAAGGGTGGTGGACGCATTGGCCACCTTGCCGCCACTGACGATCAGTGGCAGGCCGGTGCGCTTTTGCAGCCATGCGGCATAGCGAAGGCGTGTCAGCGTGAAACCGCCGACAACGCTTTGGCCGCCATATTCGGGTTGGTCGGTATGCTGCCCGGCACAAAGTACGACGATGGCATCGGCGTCGGTGAGTTGCAGGTCGGCGGCGTCCAGCGCGGGATAGGGTTCCAGCAGGGTGAACAGCAGACCGGCGAAGGCTGGCAGGCTGAAGACGAACAGGCTGAGCGTGGCGAGCAGAATCAGCGGCTTGCCCGCGCGACGGCGTGCCAGAAGCAGGCCGCCAGCCAGCATCGACAGATTGATGCCGGGCGGTAGTATGAAGAGTTCGGCGATGCGTTGCCATTGATCCAGCATGTTCAGGCGTCCGGGCGGTTGCGCAATTCCTGAAGCGTCGGGCCGTGGCGTGGTCGGCGGTTGCCGCGCGGCCAGCGGGAGCGGGGTTGGATCTGGAACATTTCAGGCGAGCAACGGGTTGGCTTGCCGGTCGGCGTGATAGGAGGAGCGGACCATCGGTCCGCTGGCGACGTTGCTGAAGCCCATCTTCTCGCCGATGACGCGGAAAGCATCGAAAGCTTCCGGCGTGACGAAACGCTCCACCGGCAGGTGGTCGCGGCTGGGTTGCAGGTACTGGCCTAGGGTGAGCATCTCGCAGCCGTGCGCGCGCAGATCCCGCATTACCGCCTCGATTTCCTCGTTGCTTTCGCCGAGGCCGAGCATCAGGCCGGATTTGGTTGGTACATCTGGATGTCTGTCCTTGAAGGCGCGCAGCAGGTTTAATGACCATGGATAATCGGCGCCGGGGCGCGCTTGGCGGTACAGACGCGGCACGGTTTCCAGGTTGTGGTTGAAGACGTCCGGTGGCGCTTCGTCGAAGGCATCCAGCGCGGCTTGCAGACGGCCGCGAAAATCTGGCGTGAGGATCTCAATGCGCGTGTCTGGCGACTGTTCTCGAATCGCCTGGATGCAGGCGACGAAGTGTCCGGCGCCACCGTCGCGCAGGTCGTCGCGATCCACCGAGGTGATGACCACGTAGCGTAGTCGCATCTCGGTGATGGCCTCGGCGAGATGCCGGGGTTCATCTGTGTCCAGCGGTTTTGGCTTGCCGTGGGCTACGTCGCAGAACGGGCAGCGGCGCGTGCAGATGTCGCCCATGATCATGAAGGTGGCGGTGCCGTGGTTGAAGCATTCGCCCAAGTTCGGGCAGTTGGCTTCCTCGCACACCGAGCTGAGATTTCGTTCGCGCAGTAGCTTGCGGATGCGCTTGACCTCGGGTCCACCGGGTACCCGGGCGCGTATCCATGCTGGCTTGCGCGGGCTGCTATCGCCGTGCTGCACCTTCACCGGGATCGGGATGCGGGCCAGCTTGTCGGCGCCGCGTTGATGACTGTCTGGCTGGGCGCGTGACGGGGCGTTGTAGTTGTCGTTGGCGGGCATTTCAGGGGGTTTCCGTCGTGATTTTCCCGATAGTATACCCGAGTCGCGTGGCCAGTTTTTCCACTAGACGGCTGGCGGTTTCGTCGAAACCGAGATCAATGCCGAGGTCTCGCAATTGGGTGATCGACATGCCGGGGTGGCCGCAGGGGTTGATGCGCTGGTAGGGTGTCAGGTCCATGTCCAGGTTCAACGCCAGCCCATGGTAGCTGCATCCCTTCTTGATGCGCAGGCCAAGCGCGGCAACCTTGGCGTCGTCGACATAGACCCCGGGCGCGTCGGGGCGGGCGACAGCGGTGATATCCTGGTCGGCGAGCAGGTCGATGACGCTGTTCTCCAACGCGCTGACCAAGGCGCGCGCGCCGATACCGGTTTCGCGTAGGTCGATCAGCACATAGGCCAGCAATTGGCCGGGGCCGTGGTAGGTGACCTGGCCGCCACGATCGGTGCGCACCACCGGGATGTCGCCGGGATTTCGCAGATGCTCGCACTTGCCGGCCTGACCCAGGGTAAATACCGGTGGATGTTCGACCAGCCACAATTCTCCGGGTGCGTGCTCGGTGCGCGACAGCGTGAAATCGCGCATGCGCCGCCAGGTCGGCAGGTATTCCACGCGACCAAGGCGACGCACGATCAGTTCTGGCATTACCGTGCTCTCCGGGGCTGCTACAATGCCATGATGACTTTATCGTGATCGCTGAGCGCCTGGTAGATCTTGTCCATCTGTTCCTTGCTCTCGGCGGTGATCGTGACGGTCACCGACAGATAGTTGTCGTTGGCGCTCGGGCGCACCTTCACCGCGCCCTCGGGGATCTGGCAGTGTGCCTTCATCAGTTCGACGACCAAGTCATCGAATCCCTCCTCGTTCTTACCCATCGCCTTCACCGAAAATTCGCAAGGGAATTTCATCAGTGATTCGCTGTTGGTGTCTGGCGTGTCGTCGTCGGTTTTGTTGTCATTCATGTTGCAATCCCCCAGTCAGCCGCGCACAAGCTGGATATAGGCGCGATACAGCGTCATCATGTGGTCCCAGCGCGGGCCGGGCTTGCCGTCGCCGACCGGGTGGCGGTTCAGTATCGTCACCGGCAGGATCTCCTTCGTCGAGCTGGTTATCCAGATTTCGTCGGCGTTTGCCAGCTCGGTGGCGTGGATGTCGGCCTCGCACCACGGGATGCCGGCATCGTCGGCCAGTTCCAGGATCAGGTCACGGGTGATGCCGGGCAACAGCAGCGGGCTTTTCGGCGGGGTGATGATCAGGCCGCTATTGACGATGAACAGGTTGCTCGCCGCGCCTTCCAATGCCTTGCCATCGCGCACCAGGATGGCCTCCGCAGCGCCTTCGTCGCTGGCCTGAGAGCGCGCCAGTACGTTTGCCAGCAGCGTGGTGGCCTTGATGTTGCACAGTTGCCAGCGGATGTCGTCGAGCGTGATCACGCTGATGCCCTCGGCATAGACCTCTGGCCCGGGCCGGTTCATTGGGTTTGCCATCGCGAACACCGTCGGCTGGATAGTTTTCGGGATGCCGTGATCGCGCTTGTCGCCGACGCCCCGGGTCACCTGCAGGTACAGCGACTGATCCTCGTCCGGGCAGCATTCGCTGAGTCTTTCGAGTAACGTCCGCCATTTCTGACGCGACAAGGGGTTTTGCATACGGATGCCGCGAAGGCTGTCGTCCAGCCGGGTGAGATGCTCTTCCAGGCGAAACAGGTGGCCACCATAGGCCGGGATGACTTCGTATACCGCGTCGCCGAACAGAAAGCCGCGATCGAAGACCGAAACCCGCGCCTCTGACAGCGGGATGAATTCGCCGTTCAGGTAGATGATCTGCTCAGTCATGCCGCCACCACATGATGGCGCTGTCGATCAGGTTGTGCCACAGGCTGCCTTCTTCGACAGCTTGTAGCGCGATGACAGGCGCTTCTTTCAGTAGCTTGCCATCCAGTGTAATGCTGACCACGCCGATGCGCGTGCCCTTGGCGATCGGCGCGATCAGCGTTCTGTTCAGATTGAGGTCCGCCTTCAGGTCGCCGAAGCGACCTCTCGGCACGCTGATATACAGCGCTTTTTCCAGGCCGACCGGCAGGGTTTCCTGTTCGCCTTTCCAGATACGCAACGGTGTGATCGTCTGTCCGGCGTCATAAAGAGAATGGGTTTCATGGAAACGAAAACCGAAGTTCAAGAGCTTTTGGCTTTCATCGGCGCGCGCCGTTGTGCTTTTGGTACCCATCACGACGGAGAGCAGGCGCATCTCGTCGCGTTTCGCCGATGACACCAAGCAGTAGCCGGCTGCGTCGGTGTGGCCGGTCTTCACGCCATCGACCGTCTTGTCGCGTGTCAACAGCAGGTTGCGGTTCTGCTGCTTGATGCCGTTGTAGGTGAATTCCTTCTGTGAGTACCAGCGATAGTATTCCGGAAACTCGTGGATC
Organism: Sedimenticola sp.; assembly: GCA_026984055.1. Lineage (GTDB taxonomy): Bacteria > Pseudomonadota > Gammaproteobacteria > Chromatiales > Chromatiaceae > JALSSX01. Next base: position 12,001 of record JALSSX010000091.1, read on the forward strand.
AGCGCGGCGGTGACCTTGGCGATGTCTCGCGCGGTGACATAATGATCCTTGTCTGGCAGGCCGGTGGCGTTGACGAAGTGCGAACCGAGCATGCCGAGTCGCTGGGCGTGTTCGTTCATCAACTGGGCGAAGGCTTCTTCGCTACCAGCGATGTGTTCGGCCAGCGCCACCGAGGCATCATTGCCGGATTGGATGATCATGCCCTTGATCAGGTCTTCCAGCTTGACCTTCTTGTTGACTTCGATGAACATCCGCGAACCTGGCGTCTTCCAGGCCTTTTTGCTGACCAGCACCTCGTCGTCCAGATGGATATGTCCCGCTGTCAGCTCACGGAAGACGACATAGGCGGTCATGATCTTGGTCAGGCTGGCCGGGTCCAGGCGTTCGTCGGCGTTGTGGCTGGCCATCTCGAAATCGCTGTTGATGTCCAGCAGCAGCCAGCCGCGCGCGTTGATGTTCGGTGGCTGCGGGGTGGCCGCGAGCATCGTCGTGGGGAGTATCAGCAGGCAGAGTAGGGTGAATCTTGTCAGTACGGCAGACACGTCGGGTTCCTGTGGCTTGGGACGAGCGCGATATTCTACTCCGATATGCCCGTCTCGGGCGAAGGGGAATCAACGCGTGGAATGACTGTGGAACAGGGTAGAGTAGTTCGCGACGGGTTCGCTGTTCGCTGGCATGGGTTGCTTTTTCTTCAGAAGATTCATGCCTCCGCGCAGTACCCGGGTTTGGTAGCCGAGCTGGTTCAGGATATAGGCGCCAACGGCGCTGCGTGTTCCGGTGTCGCAGAACACCAGATACTCGCGGTCGCGACGTAGTAGCGCACCCTTCACGCGCAATAGATAATAGG
>JALSSX010000092.1 GCA_026984055.1 Sedimenticola sp.
GTTGTATTCGGCCTCGCTGCGCACATCCAGCCGGATTGCGCCCCGGCGCACCAGCCTGCTGGCTTCCGCCGGGTCTACCCAACGCAGCAAGGGTTGCTCCAGCAGGGTGTGGAAATCCTCCTTCTCCAGTGTCATCAACAGACCATCGCTGAGCATGGTGACGGTCGCGTTGCGGTTGGCGCCGGTGAGCAGCGATTCCTCGCCGAAGGAGTCGGGGGGCGACAACCGTGCAAGCACCACATCCTTGCCGTTGACCCGCCGGCTGACCTCGGCCACGCCGTCGCGCAGCGCGTAGAACAGCGAGCCGGGGGTATCCTGGGTGATGATGGTCTCGCCAGCGCTGACATGGCGGGCGCGCATGCGGGTGAAGATCCGCTGAATACTGGTGGCTGGCAACTGCCGGAATACACCGGTGCCCAGCAGGGCCATCATCCACTCGCTGTCGCGCAGGTCATGGCCGTTGAAACGGATGGTTTCACCGCTTTCGCTATCATTCTCGGCGAGCTGGTTCAGCACCAACATCTGTTCGAGTTCGTTACGGTTGACGCCGAGCAGCAGGCAGTTGCGCGAATATACCCGCGCCTTGGCCGCAACCAGTTCCTCCATGCGCAGCGGGTGACGCGCGGTTTCGCTGCATGCCTCGATCTCATCACCGTTGCCGAGCAGGCCGCGCGCGCGGATGACGCCAGAGGTCAAGTAATAGATCAGTTGATGGTCGATATGCACATCGCTGAGCAGGTCACCCTTGCGCAGGCGTTGCGTCTGGGCAAAGCGTTGAAGATGCCGCACACCATCTTCGAAGAGACTGCAAATGGGTATCAATGACCGAAATCGATTGAGGTCCATCATTCGTCGATTCCCCTGGTTTCCCTCTTCCATCGGCGCATTTTACACCTTTCGAGCGTATTTTAAGCAAATACAAAGAAACCGTGAACCAGCTAGCGTCATGGTGTAAAATTCCATCCTTCGCAGTGGAGAAAGTCAGATGCAGGATATCAACCCGATACGTAATAAAATCAACGACCTGAGAGGGCGCGTCGAATCCCTGAGGGGGTATCTTTGACTACCCGGAGAAACGGGATCGCCTGATTGAGGTATTGCGCGAGCTTGAAGATCCGGATGTGTGGAACGACCCTGACCGCGCCCAGGCATTGGGCAAGGAGCGCGCCTCGTTGGAGGCCGTGGTCGCGACCGTCGATGAGTTGAGCGAAGGGCTGAGCGACGCCAGCGATCTGCTCGACATGGCGGTAGAGGAAGACGACGAGGACAGCGTGGACGCGCTGGCCGCGGATTTGGGCGATTACGAGAAAATAGTCGCCACGCTGGAGTTTCGGCGCATGTTCGCCGGCGATATGGACGCAGCCAACGCCTTCCTCGACATTCAGGCCGGTTCCGGTGGCACCGAGGCGCAGGACTGGGCCGAGATGTTGTTGCGCATGTATCTGCGCTGGGGCGAGGCACACGGTTTCAAGACCGAGCTGATGGAGGTCTCGCCCGGCGATGTCGCCGGCATCAAGAGCGCGACGATCCGTTTCGAGGGCGATTACGCCTTCGGTTGGCTGCGCACCGAAATCGGCGTGCATCGCTTGGTGCGCAAGTCACCGTTCGACTCCGGCAACCGTCGTCATACCTCGTTCGCGGCGGTTTTCGTCTCGCCAGAGGTCGACGACGACATCAAGATCGAGATCAATCCGGCCGATTTGCGCATCGATGTGTATCGGGCTTCCGGCGCCGGCGGGCAGCATGTCAACAAGACCGAATCGGCGGTGCGCATCACCCATCTGCCGACGAATAGCGTGGTGCAGTGTCAGAATGATCGCTCGCAACACAAGAATCGTGACCAAGCGATGAAACAATTGAAGGCCAAGCTGTACGAATTGGAGATTCAGAAGCGCAACGCCGAGTCGCAGGCGCTGGAGGACAGCAAATCCGACATCGGCTGGGGCAGCCAGATCCGCTCCTACGTGCTCGATCAGTCACGTATCAAGGATCTACGCACCAACGTCGAGACTGGCAACACCCAGGCGGTGCTCGATGGTGGCCTGGATATGTTCATCGAAGCCAGCCTGAAATCCGGCCTATAAAACCCTACCTTAAAGCGAAACCCCATGACAGAGCAGCAAGACGAAAACAAACTCATTGCCCAGCGACGCGGACAACTGGCGGCGTTGCGCGAGCAGGGAAACCCTTTCCCGAACGACTTTCGCCGCGACGCCCTGGCCGCCGATCTGTTGGTTGCGCACGGCGATCGCGACGCCGAGGAACTGGAATCGCTCGGTGTGCGCGCTGCCGTCGGCGGCCGGCTGATGAGCCGCCGGGTGATGGGCAAGGCGAGTTTCGCCCATCTACAGGATATGTCTGGGCGCATTCAACTGTTCGTGCAGCGCGACAACCTGCCGGAGGGCGTCTATCAACAGTTCAAAAAGGCCTGGGACATCGGCGACGTGATCGGCGCCGAGGGCCAGTTGTTCAAGACCAAGACCGGCGAGCTTTCGATCCGCGTCGATAGCATTCGCTTGCTGACCAAATCGCTGCGCCCGCTGCCAGAAAAGCATCACGGCCTGACCGATCAAGAGCAGCGCTACCGCATGCGCTACCTTGACTTGATCATGAACGAGGACAGCCGCAAGACCTTTCGAATTCGCACCGAGGCAGTGCGTTTTCTACGTAACTATTTGGATGGGCAGGGTTTCATGGAGGTCGAGACGCCGATGATGCAGGTCATTCCCGGCGGCGCCGCCGCGCGGCCCTTCGTTACCCAGCACAACGCGTTGGACATGCGCCTCTACCTGCGTATTGCGCCCGAGCTGTACCTGAAAAGGCTGGTTGTCGGCGGCTTCGAGAAAGTCTATGAGATCAACCGCAACTTCCGCAACGAGGGATTGTCGACGCGCCACAACCCCGAGTTCACCATGCTGGAGTTCTACCAAGCCTACGCGGATTATCATGATCTGATGGATCTCACCGAGGATATGCTGCGCGGCTTGGCCGAACAGGTGCTCGGCACGACCAAGGTGCGCTATCAGGGCGACGAGTACGATTTCGGCAGTCCGTTCACGCGCATGACGGTGAAGGAATCCATCCTGCATTTCAACCCGGATATCGACGCCGCCGAACTCGATGATCTGGAACGCGCGCGCGCTGTCGCCGAGCGTCTGGAGATCCCGTTGAAGGCAAGCCATGGCCTCGGCAAGGCGCAGATCGAGATCTTCGAGAAGACCGTCGAACATCGCCTGATGAATCCTACCTTTATCACCGCCTATCCGACCGAGGTCTCGCCGCTCGCAAGGCGCAACGACGCAGATCCCTTCGTCACCGACCGCTTCGAATTCTTCGTCGGCGGGCGCGAGATCGCCAACGGCTTCTCCGAGCTGAACGATGCCGAGGACCAGGCCGAGCGTTTCCGTCAGCAGGTTGCTGAGAAGGATGCCGGAGACGACGAGGCGATGCACTACGACGCCGACTACGTGCGCGCGCTGGAATACGGCCTGCCACCGACCGCTGGCGAGGGTATCGGTATCGACCGCCTGGTGATGCTGTTGACCGACTCGCCGTCGATCCGCGATGTGCTGCTGTTCCCGCACATGCGACCGGAGTAAGGGTCTGCCGCGATGCCCTTTCTGATCCTGTTGGCGCTGTTGGTCGCGGTGATGATCGTGCCGCAATGGTGGATCCAGCGAGTATTGGCGCGTCATCACCAGAAGCCCGAGGATAACTTTCCCGGCACGGGCGGCGAGCTGGCCCGCCATCTGCTCGATCGCTTCGGTCTCGAAGAGGTGAAGGTCGAGGCCACGGATAAGGGCGACCACTACGACCCGGAGGCGCGCGCCGTGCGCCTTACCGCGGACAAGCTTAATGGCAGAACCCTGACCTCGATTACCGTTGCCGCGCACGAAACCGGTCATGCTCTGCAACATGCTGGCGACGAACCATTGTTCAAGTGGCGCCAGCGACTGGCAATCATGGCGCAATTCGCATCGCGCGCCGGCATGCTTATGCTCTATGGCGCGCCGTTGATCGCACTGATCACGCGCGTGCCATCCGCCGGCTTGGTTTCCGCGATCGGCGCCTTTCTGATGATGGGCATTGGTGTCATCGTGCAACTTGTCACCCTGCCGGTCGAACTCGACGCCAGCTTCAATAAGGCCCTGCCACTGCTCAAGGCCGGATATCTGTCAGCGGAACAACACAAGGGCGCGGAGCAGGTGCTGAAGGCCGCTGCCTGGACCTATGTCGCCGCCGCCCTCGCCAGCTTGCTGAATGTATGGCGTTGGTTGCAAGTGTTGCGACGCTGAGATCGGATTTCTCACCCGTTCACGACTGCGACCGCACAATGCGGCGCGCTGACAGGCGTTCACTCGGTCGGGCTGCTCAACGTAGTGTCGACTACGCCTGCGCGGCCCTCGGTCGCGAACGCCAGCCATCACATCACCTTGAGCGGCCTCGCTACGCGACCCGGTGAGAAATCCGGGTTGGCAGGATGTTG
>JALSSX010000093.1 GCA_026984055.1 Sedimenticola sp.
CTAACTCAGTAGCGGATCCTGGATGATCATAGCGCTTGTGAACCATGCGCAGGGAAGTCCTTTGCCTGAACCTCAGAAAGTCACCAGAAATCACCGGCTCCACGGGCTACATCGGCACCAATAAACGGACTTCTACTCAAGCTCACTCCGTTCGAAGGCCCTGATCTGGCTCATGCCTCAAACCTTGGCAAAAATCCGTGCTGTGGCTGTGGCTGTGAGAAATCCGGGTTAGCGGTGAGAATAGCCCAGTGATGGACAAAAAAAGCCCCGCGTCGCGGGGCAAGAGTATGTGATTCCGGTCCCGAATGGATGGTCAGGCATCCAATCCGGCAAAAATCTGCTCGCGAATCTCATCGACCGAACCAACGCCGTTGACCTTGACATATTTCAAGTTGCCGGCTTCCGCTTCCTTGGTATAGAAGTCGATCAGCGGCTCGGTCTGGTCATGATAGACCTTCAGACGCTCCTTGACCGTATCTTCCTGATCGTCGTCACGCTGCACCAATGGCTCACCCGTCACATCATCCTTGCCTTCGACCTTCGGCGGGTTGAACACCACGTGGTAGGTGCGTCCCGACGAGGGATGCACGCGACGGCCGGACATGCGCTTGATGATCTCCTCGTCCGGCACGTCGATCTCGACGACCGCATCAATACCGATGCCCGCTTCCTTCATCGCCTCGGCCTGCGGAATGGTGCGCGGAAAACCGTCGAACAGGTAGCCGTTCTTGCAGTCATCTTCCTTGATGCGCTCCTTCACCATGCCCATGATGATGTCGTCGGAGACCAAACCGCCCTCGTCCATGATCTTCTTCGCCGCCTCGCCCAGATCGGTGCCGGCCTTGACGTGTGCGCGCAACATATCGCCGGTAGAGATCTGCGGTATGTTGTACTTTTCCTTGATGAAATTGGCCTGTGTGCCTTTTCCGGCGCCAGGACCGCCAAGCAAAATGATGCGCATGAATATTCCTCCAACTAGAGTGAGTGAGCCAGTCGCGGGTCGCTCCCACGAAATTCAGGGAATTCTTTGATGGAGTCTGACACACCCCGACAGCCATACCTATTCGAGTGTATGAATGCCGGGATACAGTAGCTTTATCGTCTTCCAACGGCATCTTGCTGGAGCCGTTCGGTGGGCATCGGCGCGAACGAACCCCAGACGACTTGCGTTTTTTTCACAGTAAGGCCACGAAGCGGATCGTGATGCCTATTCCGGCTTGAAGAATCTCAGCCGGTTGGCATTCGTCACCACGGTGACCGACGACATCGCCATCGCCGCGCTGGCGAAGGCCGGTTGCAACAGCCAGCCGGTATATGGGAAGAACAGGCCGGCGGCCAGCGGGATGCCGAGCACGTTGTAAATGAACGCGCCAAACAGATTCTGCCTGATGTTGCGCATGGTCGCGGCGGATATCGCGATGGCGGTGCCCACGCTGCTAAGCGAATCACTGGCAAGGGTGATGTCGGCGTTGTCGATGGCGACATCGGTGCCGCTGCCGATGGCGAAACCGGTGTTCGCCTGGGCCAGCGCCGGCGCGTCGTTGACGCCATCACCGACCATGCCGACCTGCCCCCCGGCAGCCTGCAAGGCGCGAATGACCTCCAGCTTCTGTTCCGGCATGACTTCGGCATGCACCGCGTCGATGCCCAGTTCCCGCGCCACCGCCTCGGCGGTCAGGCGGTTATCTCCGGTACACATGACGACTTGGATGCCTCTGCGACGCAACGATTCGACCGCGCATTTGCTATCCGCCCGCACTGGATCCTGCAGGATCAACAGACCGATGACCCGCTCGTCGTCCGCCAGCCAGATAGGTGTCGCGCCATGCGCGGCAGCGGTTTCGGCCTTGTGCCGCATCCCATCATCGACCGCCATGCCTTGATCGGCGAGAAACCGGCGATTGCCCAGCCAATACGCGCGCTCGTCGATCTGCCCCTGGATGCCACGCCCGGGGATGGCTTGAAAATCGACGACCGCGACCGGCTGCACACCCAATTCCCCGGCCATGCGCGCAACAGCCTCGGCCAGCGGGTGCTCGGAGCCGTGTTCCAGGCTCGCGGCGATGCGCAGAATCTCGTCGGCATCCTGGCCCTTGGCGGGCAGGATGTCGCTGATCGCCGGCCGGCCCTCGGTCAGGGTGCCGGTCTTGTCGACCACCAGATGGGTCAGGCGACTGGCGCTCTGCAAGGCCTCGCTGTTGCGGATCAGGATATTCAACTGCGCAGCGCGCGCGGTGCCTGTCATCACCGCGATCGGCGTCGCCAGCCCCAGCGCGCATGGGCAGGCAATCACCAACACCGCGATGCCTGCGGTCAGCGCGTAGGCCAGCGATGGCTCGGGACCGAACAGATACCAGACGAAGAAGGCCAGCATGGCGATGGCGACGACGATCGGCACGAACACCGCCGACACCTTATCGACCAGTCGCGCGATCTCCGGTTTGCTCATCTGCGCCTGGCGCACCATCTCGACGATATGCGCCAGCGTCGTGTCGTTACCGAGGCGGGTGACTTCGAGCACGAAGCTGCCACCACCGTTGCGCGTGCCGCCAACGACTTCGTCGCCGACATCCCTCTCGACCGGTACCGGCTCGCCGCTGAGCATGGATTCATCGATGCTGGAGCTGCCCTCGACAATGCGCCCGTCGATCGGCACGCGCTCTCCCGGCCGCACCCGCAGACGGTCACCGAGACGCAGCAGCGAAACAGGAACCTCCACCTCGCCGGCATCGCGCACCACGTTTGCCGTCTTCGGCGCCAGCTTCAACAAGGAACCGATCGCCTCGCTGGTGTTGCGCTTGGCGCGCGTCTCCAGCGCATGACCGAATTGCAGAAAGGCCAGAATCAGCACCGCCGCGTCCAGATACAGACGCGGCTCGCCAGGAATGAAATCCGGCTTCAGAATCACCAACAACGATGACAGCCAGGCCGCCGAGGTACCCAGCGCAACCAGCGTGTCCATGTTCGCCGCGCCGTGTCGCGCCTGACGCCAGGCAGTACGATAGTAGTCGCGCCCGCTGTACCACATCACGCCAAGGCATGCTAACGCGATCAGCAACCAGAATACCTGGGCGCCGATGCCAAAAAACACGTCCGCGTCCTTGAGTCCCGGCATCACGCCAAGAGGGTTCGCCGCCATCAGGCCGATGCCAACCACGCCAGCGACGATCGCGCGCTTCCAAGCGCGCCGAATCTCGGCGCGTGCCTGTGCCGCCTGCTCCTCATAGGGATCGACGAAGGCCTCCTCCAGTTCGGCGTTCAGGCCGGCGGCACGCAGGCGCAACACCACATCGGCCGGGTGCTGGCCGCCGACCAGCGTCACCCTGGGCCAGTCGATGTGCGGCTCGGTATCGGGATCGTCGCCACGCAGCAGCGCTTCGAGACCTTCCGGCGGGATGGCCGTGTCGAAACGCAGCCCGAAACGACTCGGCGAGGCATGAGATGCGACCCGACGCGCCGCGTAGCCATGATCGATGATCGCATTCACCACGGCCTGCACATCACCACCCTCGACGCGCGCGCGCTTTTCGATCAGGTTGACCTCCGCGTGTCGGACACCTGGCACCTCACGGATGGCCTTCTCGACGTTCGCCACGCAACTGGCGCAGGTCATGTCATCGATCTCTATCTGGTAATCATTGGACGGGCGCGCTGCCGCGCGCGGCAGCGAAGCCGCATACCCCTGATCGATGATCGCGTTCACCACAGCTTGCGGCTCGCCACCGCTGACGCGCGCCTGTTTCTCGATCAGGTTTACCGCCAGCGGTTCGCTCGTGGCTGGCTCGGTGGCAAGATCGGGCAGCCGGCATTCCGCCTGGACTTCAGCGAGCAGCCGGGCCGGATA
>JALSSX010000094.1 GCA_026984055.1 Sedimenticola sp.
CGGCTATGTGATGAACGACGAAACCGTCGAGGTATTGGTGAAACAGGCGCTGTCGCACGCCGAGGCCGGCGCCGACGTGGTCGCACCATCGGACATGATGGATGGGCGCATCGGCGAGATTCGCGATGCGCTGGAGGCTGCCGACTGTATCCATACGCGCATCCTCGCCTACTCGGCAAAGTACGCTTCTGCCTTCTACGGCCCGTTCCGAGACGCCGTCGGCTCGGCGGCGCATCTCGGCGGCGGCAATAAATACAGCTATCAGATGGACCCGGCAAACAGCAACGAAGCACTACACGAGGTCTCGATGGACCTGGACGAAGGCGCGGACATGGTGATGGTGAAACCCGGCATGCCCTATCTGGACATCGTGCGTCGCATCAAGGACGAGTTCCTCGTCCCGACCTATGTCTATCAGGTTTCCGGCGAATACGCGATGCTGAAGGCCGCCGCGCAAAACGGCTGGCTGGAAGAACGCGCGGTGGTGTTGGAGGCATTGCTCGGCATCAAACGCGCCGGCGCCGACGGCATCCTGACCTACTACGCCCGCGTGGCCGCGGAATGGCTGAATGACTGACCGCTATGCGGTGATTGGCAATCCGATCGAACACAGCCTATCGCCGCGGATCCACCAACGCTTCGCTGAACTCACCGGCGAGGATATCGCCTACCTGCGCCTACTCGGTTCCACCGATGACTTCGCCGGCGACGCGCGGCATTTCCTCGACACGGGTGGCAAGGGGCTGAACGTCACCGTGCCGTTCAAGGAGCAGGCCTTCACGCTGGCCGACGATTTGTCCACCCGAGCGCGCCGGGCCGGCGCGGTGAACACTTTGATCGTCACCGACCAAGGGCTACGCGGCGACAATACCGACGGTATCGGCCTGGTGCGCGATCTGCGCGACAATCATGGCTTCGACTTCACCGGCCGGCGCGTGCTGCTGCTCGGCGCCGGTGGCGCCGCCCGGGGCGTTGTACGGCCACTGCTGGACGCCGGCCCCCGGCATATCGTCATCGCCAACCGCACTGCGAGCAAGGCCGATGCACTCGCCGCTCGGGCAGACAGCGCGCGTGTGTCCGCCCGCGGCCTGGACAAATTGGAAGGCGAGCGTTTCGATCTAATCATCAATGCCACCGCTGCCGGGCTGACGGACGCGCTGCCGGATATCCCCGACACACTGCTTGCCAAGGGCGGCTGGAGCTACGACATGATGTACGCCAGTGAACCGACGGCTTTCGTGCGCTGGGGTCGGACGCGAGGCGCGTCAAAGGCGCTGGACGGCCTCGGCATGTTGGTCGAACAGGCGGCGGAATCCTTCTGCCTGTGGCGCGGGACACGCCCACCGACCGGCCCGGTCATCGCCATGCTCAAGGAATGAGCGGCGCGGCCGACTCACCCCCCGAGAGCCCGCTGCGCTATACTCGACTCGGAATGTGATTCCACACTAACACAACCTCGGGAACCGATGCCATGTCCGGCAAGCCAATCACCCTCTACGACGACGGCCACCACAAATGCCTGATGTTCGGCGATCTGGTTACTGGCGACGGGATTCAATCTAATCAGTTTCTGATCATCCATGGGAAACGCAGCGCCTTGATCGACCCGGGCGGCGATCTGACCTATATGCCACTGACGTTGGCCGCGAGCCGACACATCAAGCTGAAACAACTGGACTACGTACTCGCCTCGCACCAGGATCCCGACATCATTGCGGCGCTGGACCGCTGGCTGCTGAACACCCATGCGCAAGTGGTGGTGTCCGAGTTGTGGTCACGGTTTCTACCGCATCTCAGCTCTAGCTTCCTGAAATCAAACATGGGCGTGGACCCCTATCAGCGCATGATCACATTGCCGGACCAAGGCATGGACATCCCTTTCGGAGATACTGTCATCAAGGCGATCCCTGCACATTTCCTGCATTCGGTGGGTAACTTCCAATTCTATGATCCCATCTCGAAGATACTCTTCTCCGGCGACATGGGCGCCTCGGTGGCGGAATCGACGCTCGGCGAACCCGTCGGCGACTTTCGCGCCCATATCCCGCATATGGAGGGGTTCCATCGGCGCTATATGTGTTCGAGAAAGGTCTGCGCGTTGTGGGCCAACATGGTTCACGAATTGGACATCGATATGCTGGTGCCGCAACATGGCAGCCATTTTCAAGGCGCTGAAAGCATCGAAGCCTTTCTCGACTGGATCAGCCAGCTGGATTGCGGAGTCGACCTGATGACCCAGCGGAACTATCTGATCCCACACGCATAACAGTCGCTGTCCGCGCGGCGACGGCGATCACAAAACTTGAAATCCGATTGATATCCTGATGATAATGCGCAACAGAATCCCTATACTTTCGCCGATATGTCACTCAATCACACGCCAAGGAAAAGTCGTATGACGTTCTTCAGAAATCTGATCTTCCTGCTTCTCGCCGGCATGCTCTCTGCACCCCAGGCCAGCGAACTGGCAACGATATCCACCCGCGGCCTGGTCGGTGGCGGCGACGATGTGATGATCGCCGGCTTTGAGATCAAGGGCAGCGAGCCACAGACCGTGTTGATCGTCGCCGCCGGCCCGTCGCTGGCGGACCTCGGCGTGCCCAACGTGCTCGCCAACCCAAAGCTCACCGTCTTTTCCGGCTCGACGAGCATCGCCAGCAACAACGACTGGGGCAACGATGCCGAGATCGTCAAGACAGGCAAGGCGCCCACCCACGCCGAGGAAGCCGCTGTCATCCTTACGCTGAACCCAGGCCAATATACCGCCATCGTTGCCGGCGAGAATGGCGCCACGGGTAATGGCGCGGTCGCTGTCTACGACGTTGCCGCGTTGAATCGTGTCGAACCGACCAAAGCGAGCGGAAAACTCACCGGGAGATGGACCGGGGTGCAGTCTTATACGATCAATGGAGAGCAATGCCGGTGGAGCCTGGAAATCACGTTCAGCGCAGACAACACCTTTACCTACACTCGCAACCTGATCGACGACGAAATCAACCGTTACCCGAGTCGTAGCTGCATCGTCAACAAGCCGGCCTATGGCTCGGAAACAGGTCCGGATGGCGAGGATAGAACCATCCTAACCGTCGATAACCTGCCAGACCGGTCCGCGAGGATCAACTTTGGCGTCAGCGGAGATACCATCACGATATACAACCCCTGGCCTCAGGATTTCTCCTGGCCATCCATCGGCACGGTCTCTTTCGAGGACAACCGGGCGGTCATCTCGTCCAAAATCGATCTGGAAGGGCTATTCGTCGAGTTTCGTATCGACCTGACCCGCTCCTGAACGCCACATCGCCATGGCCGCCTGCCCAACCGCGGGCGGCCATTCAATAATCGTAATCGATCGTCCGCCGATAGGCCTCGGCCAACTGCGCGTAGTGCTCCGCCGAGTAGTTGAAGTAATCGATCTCGCTCTGGCGCAACTCGCGCACCTTGCGCGCCGGCGAACCGAGATACAGATGGCCTGACTCCAGCCGCTTGCCACCCGGCACCACGCTGCCGGCGCCAAGCACAACCCCCGATTCCACCACCGCGCCATCCATCACGATGGCACCCATGCCGATCAGGCTGTTGTCGCCGATCTCGCAACCATGCAGAATCACCCGATGCCCGACGGTCACGCGGTCACCAACGGTCAGTGCGAAGCCCTCCGGCGCGAATGGTCCGGCATGGGTGACATGTAACACACTGTTATCCTGGATGTTGCTCAACGAGCCGATACGAATGTGGTGAATATCTCCACGCGCGACGACCCCTGGCCATAGCGACGACCGCGCGCCGATACGCACATCCCCGATCACGGTTGCCCGAGGGTCTATCCAGGCATCGTTGGCGATATCCGGCGACTTATCCGCGAAATCTCTGATCATTTGTATTCCACCGTTACGCAATAAACGTCATTATGGCAATATTCCGCCAACTTTCATAAGCCCATCATCTTCCTTTATGCGAAAATCGCCCCCAGGGCCATCCCACGGAGACATTCATGAACAACCCCCTGCTAGACATGCACGGCCTGCCGCCGTTCTCGCGCATCGAGCCGGAGCATATCGAAGCGGCAATCGACTACCTGCTGCAACACAATCGCGAAACGATCGCAAAGCTGTTGGAGAACAACAACGACGCCCGCTGGGACGCGATCATCACACCGATCGAAGACCTGGAAGACCGTCTGAGCCGTGTTTGGGCGCCCATCAGCCATATGAATTCGGTTGCCGACAACGACGCATTGCGGGACGCCTATAACGCCTGTCTGCCGAAGCTGAGCAACTACGCCACCGAGATGGGACAAAATCCTGCGCTACTGGACGCCTATAAAAAAGTCCGCCAGCAAGATGAAACCCTGGCTCCAGCGCAGAAAAAAGCCCTGGATGACGCCCTGCGTGACTTCCGGCTGTCTGGCATCGATCTGCCCGCCGACCGACGCGAGCGCTTCCGCCAGATCAGCGAGGCACTGTCTGGGCTGGCCAGTCGTTACTCGCAGAACGTCCTCGACGCCACCCACGGCTGGAGCAAGCGGATCGATGATGAATCCCAACTCTCCGGCCTACCGGAATCCGCTAAGGGCCTGGCCCGCCAGAGCGCTGAGCAACAGGGATTGGACGGCTGGCTGCTGACGCTGGAGCAGCCCGCCTTTCTGCCCCTGATGGCCTATGCCGACGACCGAAACCTGCGCCGCGAGGTCTACGAGGCATTCAGCACGCGCGCTTCGGTGCAAGGCCCCAACGCCGGGGAGTGGGACAACAGCGAAGCGATGGAAGAGATACTCGCCAATCGCCATGAACTGGCATGCCTGCTGGGCTTCGCCAACTACGCGGAACGCTCGCTGGCGACCAAGATGGCCAACAGCCCGGACGAGGTGCTCGGCTTTCTGCGTGATCTCGCGGCAAAAGCCAAGCCGCAGGCCGAACGGGAACTGGCCGAGCTGCGCGCCTTTGCCAAGGAACAGCACGGCAACAGCGACCTTCAAGCATGGGACATCGCCTATTATGCGGAGAAACTGCGTCGGCATCGTTACAATATCAGCCAGGAGGAGCTGAAACCCTGGTTTCCGGAGACCCGCGTGGTGCCCGGCCTGTTCGCCGTGGTCGAGCGCCTTTACGGCCTGCGTATCGAAGAGAAGACGGGCATCGATACCTGGCACCCCGACGTGCGCTTCTTCGAGATCCACGATGCCGAGGGCCGGCAACGCGGCCAGTTCTATCTGGATCTGTATGCCCGTCCACACAAGCGCGGCGGCGCCTGGATGGACGACTGCGTGGCGCGCCGCAAGACCACCCGCGGAATCCAGACGCCAGTCGCCTTCCTGACCTGCAACTTCTCGCCACCGATCGGCGGGCAGCCGGCGTTGCTGACACATGACGACGTGATCACCCTGTTCCACGAGTTTGGTCACGGCTTGCACCACATGCTGACACTGGTCGACTACCCCGAGGTCTCCGGCATCAACGGCGTGCCCTGGGACGCAGTCGAGCTGCCCAGCCAGTTCATGGAGAACTGGTGCTGGGAGAAAGAGGCGCTTGATCTGATCTCCGGCCACGTCGACACTGGCGAACCAATCCCGGACGCGCTCTATCAGCGCATGCTCGCGGCAAGGAACTTTCAGTCCGCGATGGCGATGGTCCGCCAATTGGAATTCTCGATCTTCGACTTCCGTATCCATCTGGAATACGATCCCGCGCGGGGCGGACGCATCTACGAAATCCTCGACGAAGTGCGCCAACAGGTCGCGGTGATCCAGCCGCCTTCGTTCAACCGCTTCGCGCATGCCTTCTCGCATATCTTCGCCGGCGGCTATGCGGCCGGCTACTACAGCTACAAATGGGCCGAGGTGCTGTCGGCCGACGCCTATTCGCTGTTCGAGGAGAAGGGCATCTTCAGCCAGGAAGCCGGCGACGCCTTTCTGCACAACATCCTGGAGAAAGGTGGCTCGGCCGATCCGATGTCCCTGTACACCGCCTTCCGGGGACGCAAACCCAGCGTGGACGCGCTGTTGCGGCATAATGGCATCGGCAAGGCGGCATGAAATACAAGGATCTACGCGATTTCCTCGCTCAGCTCGAACAACAGGGAGAACTGCGCCGCGTCACGGCCGAGGTCGACGCTCATCTGGAGATCACCGAGATCTGCGATCGCACGCTGCGCGCCGGCGGACCGGCCTTGTTGTTCGAGAACGTAAAAGATTCGGCATTTCCACTGCTCGGCAATCTGTTCGGCACTACGCAACGCGTGGCAATGGGCATGGGCGAGGAATCGGTCGAGGCGCTTCGCGAGGTCGGCAAGCTACTTGCCTTCCTGAAGGAACCCGACCCGCCAAAAGGCATGAAGGATGCCTGGGACAAACTACCGGTATTCCGCAAAGTGCTGGACATGGCGCCGAAGAAGATCGGCAACCCACCCTGCCAGACACATCGCTGGGAGAGCGACGCAGTCGACCTTGGCCGTCTGCCGGTGCAGACCTGCTGGCCGGAGGACGCCGGCCCGCTGATCACTTGGGGGCTGGTGGTGACGCGCGGCCCGGCGAAGGCGCGTCAGAACCTCGGTATCTATCGCATGCAGGTGATCAGTCGCAACCGAGTGATCATGCGCTGGCTGGCGCATCGCGGCGGCGCGCTGGATTTCCGCGACTGGCGGCTGGCCCATCCCGGCGAGCCGTTTCCCGTCGCGGTCGCGCTCGGCGCCGATCCGGCAACGATACTCGGCGCGGTCACGCCAGTGCCCGACAGCCTGTCCGAATACGCTTTCGCCGGCCTGCTACGCGGCTCGCGCACCGAGGTGACGAAATGTCTCGGCAGCAATCTGCTGGTACCGGCATCGGCCGAGTTCGTGCTCGAAGGCCATATCCACCCGGACGACATCGCTCCGGAAGGCCCGTTCGGCGACCATACCGGCTACTACAATGAGGTCGACGACTTCCCCGTATTCACCATCGAACGTATCACCTACCGTCATCAGCCGATCTACCACAGCACCTACACCGGCCGGCCACCAGACGAACCGGCGATACTCGGCGTCGCCTTGAACGAAGTGTTCGTGCCGATTCTGCAAAAACAGTTCCCGGAGATCAGCGACTTCTATCTGCCTCCGGAAGGCTGCTCCTATCGCATCGCGGTGGTCAGCATGAAGAAGCAGTATCCGGGCCACGCAAAACGCGTGATGTTCGGTGTCTGGTCCTTCCTGCGCCAATTTATGTATACCAAATTCGTCATCGTCACCGACGATGACGTGAACGTGCGCGACTGGAATGACGTGATCTGGGCGATGACCACGCGTATGGACCCAGCGCGCGACACCACCATCGTCGATAACACACCGATCGACTATCTGGACTTTGCCTCGCCAGTATCCGGTCTCGGCGGCAAGATCGGCTTCGACGCGACGAACAAATGGCCCGGCGAGACCGATCGCGAATGGGGGAGGCCGATCCAGATGGACGAGGCCATCAAGTCACGCGTGGACCGTCGTTGGGATGAACTGTTTCCCGGGGAAACATGAACGCAGCCCGAGAACCTCCCGCCTGACATCCATCATGCCCCCGCAGCCATGAAAATCGCCTGTGGTTCGGCTGCGGGATGCCCGAGGCAGGGCACTGGAAACGCTCCCGGCAATCCCACCTCCATGTGGGTCATTCCCCTTCACGGCGTTCCCACAGGCAGATCACGAGCAATCGACCTTCGAATACAGGAGAAAACTCATGCATACCATCATGCTGATGAACGCCAAGGGCGGCTGTGGCAAGACCACGCTGGCGACCAATCTGGCCACCTGGTTCGCCGATGACGGCGCCAAGGTCGCCATTGCCGACCATGATCCACAAGGCTCCGCACTGGACTGGCTGGAGGCGCGCCAAGACTACGAAGGCATCCCGGAAATCGCCGCGATCGACGCAGTGAATGGTCCGGCGCGCACACCTCGTGGAACCGACTACCTGATCATCGACGCGCCAGCGGGCATCCATGGCAAAGAGATCAATACCCGCCTGCGCCGCGTCGATACCATGATCATGCCAGTACTGCCTTCACCCCTGGACATCCGCGCGTGCCAACGTTATCTAAAGGAACTACGCAAGAACAGCCGTATCGCGCGCGGCCAGCTACGCGTCGGCGTGGTCGCCAACCGGGTGCGCGAGAATACCCGCGCGTTTCATGAGCTGGAGGCGTTCCTCGATGGCCTGGAGATACCGTTTCTCGGCACGTTACGAGAAAGTCAGAACTACATCCGCGCGGCGGAAACCGGACTCGGTATCTTCGAGCTGGCGCCATCACAGGTGTATGCCGATGTAGTGCAGTGGGACGACATCATCGACTGGCTGAACGAGAAATAGCATCCCATCCGCCTGACCGCGGAAGGCAATCGGCAAGGCCGGCATCGAGATTGGGAAAACGGAACGTCACACCGAGCTCCTCGCGCGCGCGTCGATTGCTGAGACGACGGGATTCGCGTAGATAGCTCAGCAATCCGAGTGACAGTCGCCCTTCCGCCTCAGCAAGCGGAATCTCCGGCAAGCGTGGCAGACCCGCCGCATCGGCGACCCGGTGGAAATAGTCGGTCATGTTGCCCGGCCTGCCGTCACAGGCATGATAAACCCGACCGGACAGCCCGTGACGCATCGCCGCGACACTCAGGGCCGAAAGATCATCGACATGGATGCGGTTGGTATAGGGCGCCTCGTCGCGACGCACGATCGGCTCGCCCGAGCGGATGCGCGCCAATGGCAAGCGACGCGGACCATAAATGCCAGCGACGCGCAGGATCACCACCTCCACACCGCTCGCTTCCGACCAGGACGACAACGCCTGCTCGGCATCCCAGCGCCGCCAGGCACGATCGGCCCTCGGCTTCACGGGACGATCCTCTGCTACCCAATCACCACTACAGTCTCCATAGACGCCCGTGGTACTGATATACACGACCCGCCGCGGACGATCGGTTTCACGGAATCGCAACCATGCCCGCAAACGCCAATCCTCGCGGCCCTCGCCCGGCGGCGGAACAAAATAGAAAACCTGCCGGCCGGCAAGCCGCAGCGCTGGCGACTCACCACCAGCCGGGGCATCCAGATCGGCTTGGAACGTGGAAATGCCCAGGCCGGCCAACACCTCCAGCGAGGCGGAAGTTCGCGCGACAGCCGAGACATCATGCCCTTCGGCTTGCAGCAGGCGCGCGACCTCACTGCCAACATAGCCACAGCCGACGATGACCGGCGACACGGCATGTCTGTCCCGTTGCGGCATGCTCAGGCGAACTTAGCAGGCCATTGAAAAATGGCATTTTTCAATGGCCTGTGTGCGGTACAGGGAGGTACCGCCATTTTCGATGACGGTAAGTCATTGAAATGGAAGGACTTTTTCAACATCCTGTTAGGAAGCACAGCCGCCATCGCCGCCCTCGCTATACTTCTCGTCGTCCTTCTTCCGCGCCCGCTGAATCTCGAACTGACGACGCATCTCGATCACGTCCTTGCGCGCATCCAAGCGTTGCTGATAATAGCCGTCCTTATCTTGAATGGTCTTTTCGCCATACAGCACCTGCTTCAATAGACGGCTGCCGAACTTCATCAAGGCGATATCGTCCTGCTCGATGTCGGCATACAGTTCGTCAGGCAGATCCCAGGCGTTGCGGAAAGTATCGCTGAGCACGAAGCGACGAAAACGGTCGATATCGTAGTTTGCCATAAAGAATAGTTGCAGGCTCAGCTCCGGTGGCTTGCCGATCGTCGGGCCTGCGGATTTCTTCTTCAGGATCAACTGCATGAATTCGCGGTTCATTTCGTCATAGTCCGCAACCTGCTGCTCCGCGCGATACTCGTCGATGGTCAGCTCACGATCCTCTTCATGCCCCTTGCAATGCGCCTCGCGAACCAAGGCGTATTGAATCTCCTCGGTCGGCGACTCCTTCGCTTTCATCGCCAGGTTGGCCACTGGATAATAGCGGCAGGCGGTGGGACGGTCTTCGTACACATCGCAACCCGCCTCTGTCATGAACAGGCATTGACCGCTGTCGTCGGTGCGCATCTTGACACCGGGCATGCCATCCCCATCCATTTGGAACGGCACGGTATGCTTCTTCAGAAATTCCGAGCTGTCCACCTCCAAGCGCCGCTTCAGGCGGATGATGTCGTAAGGGGTCAGGGTGATATCCGCTTGCTTGCAACAGGCATTGAAACAGGAGATGCCTTTGTGGCAACGGAAGCGGATCTTGCTCTCCGTAGTCAGCATCTCGGGCATCACATCACTTTGAAACGGCAGATCGAAGGGTTCGCTCATGATGGTTTCCTCGTAACGACGCCGGCAAAGGGGGATGCCGGCGGTATAGACGGTCAGGGGAGCGGATATTGCGCTGATTTTGGCAATTTGTCCAGTTTTTGGTCAACCATCCCGGCGGGAATCGCTGAACAAAAACCCGGGGGCGCCAATCCTAGCAGGCCATTGAAAAATACCATTTTTCAATGGCCTGTGTGCGGTACAGGGAGGCATCGCCATTTTCTATGACCACAAGTTATTGAAAATGAATAGCTTTTCAACATCCCGTCAATACGATCCCGTGAATTTTCGCTTCAAACCGCTAACCCTGATTTCTCACCGGGTCGCGTAGCGAGGCCGCTCAAGGTGGCGTGATGGCTGGCGTTCGCGACCAAGGGCCGCGCAGGCGTAGTCGACACTACGTTGAGCAGCCCGACCGAGTGAACGCCAGTCAGCGCGCCGCATTGGGCGGTCGCAGTCGTGAACGGGTGAGAAATTCGGGCCAAGTCCGACAGGCTCCTGGCCGCTAACGAAAAAAGTCCGGGTGCTTTCGCGCCCGGACTTCTCTCAGCTTCGCAGCTCGGTCAAATCGTTCTTACTTGAACAACTTGGCCTTGTCGACGATATCGACATGAGCACGCTTGAAGCAGGTCCAGGTCTTGGTGCTGCGATCGTAAACAGAGTTTACGAAGCAATGCCAGTTCTCTTCGTCCACGAAGTTTTTATCCATCCGATAGTAGAAACCCGGATAACGGGATTCTTCACGGAACTGAATGTGCTTCATGTGAGCTTCCGCGGTCAGGATGCGATGGTAGTTTTCCCACGCGCGCAGCAGCTCATGCAGATCCTTGGCGCGCATCTTCAACGCGTCTTCCTTCAGATCGTTCAGTTTCTCTTCCGCCACGGACAACATCTTCTCGTTGGTCGTGTAGTAGGTGGCGACACCCGCAACATACTCATCCATGGCTTTCTGCAGACGGAACTGCAACATACGAGGCGTGATGTAGTTGGGGTTGACGTCGATCGCTGTGCTGTAGTCCTTGAACTCCAGATAGGTCTTCACCGGCTGATAGATCTCGGCAACCAGATCGTCCACGGAGTCGGCCAACTCAACATTGTACTCCTTGTTGTCGATGACATACTGAACCATGGATTTCGCACACATGCGGCCTTCGGCATGCGAACCGGAGGAGAATTTGTGACCGGAAGCGCCAACACCGTCACCGGCGGTGAACAAACCGTTGACAGTGGTCATGCCACGGTAACCCCAGTGCCAGCCAGATGGCAGGTGCTCGGGAACGCCGGACTCGGTTTCTTCGGTGGGCGCGCCAACATCGGTCGGACCCGAGACCCAGATGCCGCAGCAACCGGAATGGGAACCCAACAGGTATGGCTCGGTAGGCATCAGCTCGGAGTTCTTCTTCTCCGGCTCGATGTTCTCACCGGCCCAGATGCCGCACTGACCGATGCACATATCCAGGAAATCCTCCCAGGCTTCGGCTTCCAGATGCTTCACTTCGCGAGGAGACAGGGTTTCACGCAGATTGGCGAGAGCAGTGACGGTATCCATGTAGATCGGACCACGACCTTCGCGCATTTCCTTGAGCATCAGATGGTTACGCAAGCAAGAAGCGGGAACGGCAGCCTGACCATACGGAGGATAGTCGTTCAGCATCTCCTTGTTGCGATCCATGTACACTTCACCGAAGGCATTGGTGGCCTTTGCCTTGAACAGCAGGAACCAAGCGCCAACAGGACCATAGCCGTCCTTGAAACGGGTCGGTACGAAACGGTTTTCCATCAGCGTCAGTTCGGCGCCGGCTTCGGCGGCCATCG
Source organism: Sedimenticola sp. (assembly GCA_026984055.1). Lineage (GTDB taxonomy): Bacteria > Pseudomonadota > Gammaproteobacteria > Chromatiales > Chromatiaceae > JALSSX01. The sequence continues at coordinate 12,084 of JALSSX010000094.1, forward strand.
CATAAGTGGAACCGGCATTCCATACCGGATACCAGGCACGGCCCTGACCTTCGCCAACCGAACGGGGACGGAAGATGTTCACGCAGCCGCCGGCGACCAGCAGAATGGCCTTGGCCTTGTAGACGAACACCTTGTCTTCGCGAGTCGAGAAACCGACGGCGCCGGCGATGCGGTTGCTGTCGTTCTTGTCGTTGACCAGCTTGACGATGAAGACACGCTCCTGGATACGATCGGTACCCAGCGCCTTCTTCGCGGCTTCGGCGACGATCCACTTGTAGGATTCGCCGTTGATCATGATCTGCCACTTACCAGAACGTACTGGCTTGCCACCGTCTTTCAGAGGCGTCATGCCCTTGGAGCCATCAAAACGCTCGCCGTTCTCGTCAGTCTTCCAGATCGGCAGCCCCCATTCCTCGAACAGGTGCACGGATTCGTCGACATGACGACCCAGGTCGTATGCCAGATCATCACGGGTGATGCCCATCAGGTCGTTGGAGACCATGCGCGCGTAGTCCGCTGGATCCTGTTCCGAACCGATATAAGTGTTGATCGCCGACAGACCCTGTGCCACCGCACCGGAACGATCCATGGCCGCCTTGTCGACCAGTTTCACACTGATATCGTGACCATCTTTCTTTGCCGCGTCCAGCCAGGGGCCGAGTTCATATGCTGCACCGCAGGCGGCCATGCCACCACCGATGATCAGGATATCAACCTCTTCCTGGACGACTTCAGGATTTCCGAATTCTCCGGCCATTCCTAAATACCTCTATAAACTTGAATTGATGTAAGGGCGATTACTTGCGAATCAGTTCGCTCGGATCGCCAGCGCGGTAGCCATTGACCTGCACGAAGAAGCCAGGTTCAGCGATCTTCGACATATCGGCTTCCGGCTTGCCACCGTAAGGATCGATGGAACCTTCCGGCGTGGTGCGGATTGGAAACTTGAAACGCTTCATGGTGCCGTTGCGGAACTTGATGGTCCACATGATGGAGTCGGTTCCGCGCAATGGCTGTACCGACGCACCCAGAGGGACGATATCAGCATACGGACGAGCCTCGATGGCCTGCTGAGGGCAGATCTTGATGCAGGAATAGCACTCCCAGCACTGATCCGGCTCCTGGTTGAACGATTTCATCGCATGGCCGGTCTCGGAACCGTCCTTGTCAAGCTTCATCAGGTCGTGCGGGCAAATGTACATGCACGCGGTTCTATCCTGGCCTTTGCAACCATCGCACTTTTCAGTGCGTACAAATGTAGGCATGTTGTAGTCTCCTAGTTTTCACTGCAGTGAATATTACCTTCGTAAACAAGGCAAATCGGCGCTAACCGTGGCCAAAGCAAGTCCACGGCTAAACGTATGGTCTGCCGGGCGCAAACGGATGCCGCCCATTCCAGTGCGGACGACAATGTAAAGGCTTGTACTGAAAATGGCCAAACAGTTTTATACGTACATGGCATAAAATCGCCTTATTCAGCCGCGCGCATGGCAACCGGAGACACCGCATGACGAAAAAAACGACGCTCGACATACAGTTACTGATTTCGCCCGGCTGCGCCGCTTGCCCGGTGGTGATGCAGGCTTTCGAGCGCCTGCTGAAGGAAGGCAAGATATCGAGCGTGCATTGCTTCAACCTGCGCGACTACCCGGAAAAATCCATGGAATTCGGCGCGCGCTCGGTTCCCTGGATGCGCATCGGAGAATTTGAGTTCGCGGGATTGCACAGTTACCAGGAACTGGAGGAATGGACGCGGGCCGCGCGCGCCCCGGACGGACGTCAGAAGTATCTGAGTCATCTGCTGGACCGCCATCAGATCGACAAGGCCGTCGAGTTGGCGGATACAAACCCCTCTTGGCTGGAGGCCGCCATCAGGATCAGCGCCGACCTGAACACACCGATGGCCGCACGCATCGGCGCGAGCGCCATCATCGAGCAATTCGCCGGCAGTGGCGCGCTACGCCGACAGCTTCCGCTATTGTTGGAAATGAGCCGTGCCACGGACAGTCAGACACGCGCCGACACCGCGTTCTTCCTCGGCCTGAGCAACGACGCGCGCGCGCGCCAGCGACTCAAGGAACTTCTGCAAGACGACAACCAAGAGGTCCGTGAAATCGCGGGCGAGGCGCTATCATCAGCGTAGCTTCTCCAGCAGATCGAGTAGATGGCGCTCGTTCGCGGCGAAATCAGCCTTTCCAACCCGCGAAGACGAAAAGGCAAGCAGACGCACGCCTTCCGGAACCACCTCCAGGCGCACCTCGACATCATCGCGAAACTTTAACCATGGCGTCACGACCTCCGCCTTCAACAGGCCATTCGTTTCTCGCGCATGTCGCCAGCCAAGGCGATGCATCGCCGACAACACCCGCGCCTTCACCTGCCCCACGCCCCCGGCGATCACCGGAGAACGAAGATCGACCCACTCGGTCGCCGGCACCACCCGCGCCTGGTTCGTCGACAGATAGGTCTTCAAACGAATCCACGGACCCGGCGGCGCGGACAGCGGCGGCCGATTCATCAGGATCGGCACAATCACCACGACAATGAGTACAATCGCTAACAGCAAGATCCATTTCATAATCCGCTAAGTTACACTATCACTCAGAAATTATCAGGATTCTCAGAGCGAAATCGAAAACCATGCCTCTACTGCCCGATCAACGCGAGCAAATCATCACCGCGCACGCCGCCTTCATCCGCCAAGTGGTGGCCAGCTCGCGGAATCCCGCATTACGCGCGGAACTCGACGAATTACTCAGAGCCGCGGAACAACAGGGCTGGAGCGCCTTGGTCGGAGCGATTCGGCGCATCGTCGCCGGCGAGCGGGAAATCTCTGTGATCGCCCACCTGGATACCGAGGACCGTGTCATCGCGGAAGCCATCCTGCGCGGCATGCAGAACCCCGCGACACTGCCCGCCCCAAACGCGAAGCCGGATGCCGCGCTGGCGGCGCCAGGACTCGCGCATATGATTCATGCGGCCGGCGGCGACCCACAAGCGTTGCTACTATTGTCGAACATGGCGGAACAGATGAGCCGTGCCGGTGGTGAAATGGCGAGGCTGGCGAGCATCATTCGACCGCTGCTCAACGGTGAGCGCGATCCCGACAGACTCTGCGCGGGCATGAGCAAGGCGACCGAACAGATGGTTCTCGGCATCCTGGACGAACTCGCCAAGCTGCGGTCGCATTGACCCGAATATCAGGGGTTCCCGCAACATAGCGCCCGGGACAAAGCCCTTCCGCCACAGCCCAAGCCAAGACACCGAACCATAAAGGGAAAACCGGAAAAACGAGAGGCTGTACGCAAGCATCCGGCATGAATACAGCCCCACGAAAAACCGCGTTTCCGCGACTATCGTCGCGGCTTGCCAGCCGGCGCGAAGATGCGGTAGGCAGGGTTGTCGCTCTCCTCAACAAACGGATAATCGAGATCCAGCATCGAACGCTGAAATTCGCTCTTCTCGCCCACACCGAGCTGCACCCCGACCAAAACCCGCCCATAGGCGGCGCCGTGATTGCGATAGTGGAACAAACTGATATTCCAGCGCTTGCCGATATGGCTCAGAAAGCGCTGCAATGCGCCAGGCAGTTCGGGAAACTGGAAACGATAGACGTACTCGTTCGCCACATCTGGCGCCCGACCGCCAACCATATAGCGCACATGCAGCTTGGCCATCTCATTGTCGGTCATATCCGTCACCGCATAGCCCTTGGATTCCAGCCGGTCGATCAGTTTTTCGCGCTCGGCGTCACCATCGCTAAGGCCCACGCCGCAAAACACATGCGCCTCCTCGGCATCCGCATAACGGTAGTTGAACTCGGTCATCGAGCGGTGGCCGAGCACCCGCGAGAAGCTCAGGAAGCTGCCTGGCTTCTCTGGAATACGCACAGCGAACAGCGCCTCGCGACGCTCGCCCAGTTCGGCGCGCTCGGCAACATGCCGCAGACGATCGAAATTGATGTTCGCGCCGCTGATCACGGCCACGCAATGCGCATCCTGGATCGCATGCTCCGAAAGATACTTCTTCATTCCGGCCACGGCCAGCGCCCCGGCCGGCTCGGGGATGGTGCGCACCTCGTCGAAAACATCCTTCACCGCCGCGCAAATCTCATCGACGCTGTTCAGGATGACATCATCGACATAGCGTTTCGCCAGCTTGAAGGTCTGCTTGCCAACCTGCTTGACCGCCACGCCATCGGCAAAGATGCCGACCGACTTCAGCGTCACCCGACGGTTACGCTCTAACGCGGCATGCATCGATGGCGCGTCATCCGGCTCCACGCCGATGACCCGGGTCTCCGGGCTGACATACTTCATATAGGCGGCAACACCACCGATCAAGCCGCCCCCGCCAACCGGCACGAACAGGTAGTCGATGGGCCGGCTCTGCTGACGCACCAACTCCATCGCCACGGTGCCCTGGCCTGCGATCACATCGGGATCATCAAAGGGATGAACAAAGGTCGCACCGCGCTGCTTCACCAGCGCCAAGGCATGTTCATAGGCCTCATCATAGGAATCCCCATGCAACACCACCTGACCGCCCCACGCCTTCACCGCGCCGACCTTGATCGACGGCGTGGTCTTCGGCATCACGATCAGCGAACGTATACCCAGGCGTGTTGCCGCAAGCGCGACCCCCTGCGCATGATTACCCGCGGACGCCGCGATCACGCCATTCGCGCGCGCCTCCTCCGACAGCAGCGCAATCTTGTTATACGCGCCACGCAACTTGAACGAGAAAACCGGCTGAAGGTCCTCTCGCTTGAGGTAGATATCATTGCGAAAACGCTGGCTGAGACGAGTCGCCCGATCCAACGGGGTTTCATTGGCTACCGCATAAACACGAGCCTGAAGTATGCGTTTCACATAAGCATCGAGCATTTCTGTTCCATGGCAAGATCATTAAAGAGAGAAACAACGAAAAACGGGGCCCGAAGGCCCCGTTCATCAAGCGTCGACAGGTTCTGTTTAGAACTTGTGTACGATACCGAAAGAAAAACCACTCTGATCGGTATTCGGCACGTCGTTGTCGGTTGCCG
>JALSSX010000095.1 GCA_026984055.1 Sedimenticola sp.
GGCCTGGATACGCTGGTTGAGTTGAGCATCCTGTTCAGCGCCGCGACCGCAGTGGGTCTGGTGCTGGGGCCGGAGCCAGCCACTACGATGGGCGATCGTGATGCCGGCTTCATCCTTCGCGCCGGCACGGATCTGTTTTTTCCACTGTTGTTGGTGGTCGGCATCTTTATCGTGTTGCACGGTCATCTGACCCCTGGCGGTGGCTTTCAGGGCGGCGTGATACTTGCCTGCGCTTTCTTCGTTCCACTGCTCGCGCGTCCGGGATGCCGCCTGGATCAGCGCTGGGCGAGCCTGATCGAAGGGTTGGCCGGTGCGAGCTTCATCATCATCGGCCTGCTTGCGTTGGGTGGTGGAGGGGTTTTCCTGACGCCGCTGTTGGGGCGGGGCGAGATGGGCGGCCTGTTCTCCGCTGGCAGCTTGCCTCTGCTGTATACCGCGGTTGGGATGAAGGTCGGCGCGGAGCTGGCCGGGGTGCTGGCGCGCCTCGCCGCGCAACCGCCGGTGGTCTGAACATGACCCTGATTCTGTCTGTCGGCGCCGTGGGTCTGCTGTTGATCGGTATCGCTGGCATCGTGCTGAGCGCTCATGTGTTGCGTATCATCTTCTCCATTGCGCTGCTGGAATCCGGCGCCAACCTGTTGTTGCTATTGTCCAGCTTTCAGGCAGGCGCGGTCGCGCCGATCCGACTGAAGGACGGCTTCCCCGCCGTGATGGCGGATCCGGTACCGCAGGCGCTGGTGTTGACCGCGATCGTCATCGGCGTTGGCGTGCTGGCCTTGGCGCTGGCGTTGGCGATGCGCATCCTGGCCGCCCATGGCACCCTGGACGCGCGCGAGATACGCCAGGCGATGGACGAGGCGATCGCCGCGCGCGCCGGTGTCCCACCGGAGGGCGGCGGCCAGGCGCCCCGGTCTGGCCCTGATCGGATTCCCGCGGGGGAGGTCGGCGGGCATGACTGATCCGCTGTTGATGATCACGTTGCCGTTGCTCGGCGCTTTTCTGTTGCCGGTGATCGAGCGCGCCTCGTCGCCGCTGGCGCGCTGGAGCGGGCCGGTGATCGTGGCGGCCGGTGCTCTGATCGGCATCGGAGCGTGGGCCGGCATGGAGGGGCCGCTGGTCATCCAGCTCGGCGGTTTTCCCGCGCCGCTTGGCATCACCTTCCAAGCCGACCGTTTTTCTCTGCTGTTCGCCATTTCCATCAATCTCGGCACCTTGCTGCTGTGGCCGGTGGAGGTGGGCGACGAGCCGCGCCGGGCGGTGCTTGCGTTGTTACTGGCGGCGGCAGGTGGTGGGCTGGCGCTATCCGGTGATCTGTTCAATATCTTTGTCTTCTATGAGCTGCTCAGCGTGGTCTCCTATGGCTTGCTCGCGAGCCAGCCGGGAACGGATGGCGGCGGGGCGGTTTTTGCCGCGACCTTGCGTTATCTGATCGTCAGCGCGGTTGGCGCGGTACTGGTGTTGATGGGTATCGCATTGGTCTATCAGGCCACGGGTACCTTGAATCTGGCCCAGTTGGCCGAGCTGGCGCCGACTCGCCTGAATGGCGGACAAGGCTTGTCCGCCTTTGTGCTGATGCTGATCGGCTTCGGCGTAAAGGCTGAGTTGTTCCCGGTGAATGCCTGGGTGCCGGAGGTCTACGCGACCGCGTCGACACGGGTCTCCGCGTTGCTTGCCGGGGTAGTGTCCAAGCTCGCGCTGTTGGTGATCGTCAAGCTGTTGCTGTTGGTGTTTCCGTTGCCCGAGGCACATCGCCTGCTGCTATTGCTGGGGATGTTGGGCATGTTGAGCGGCGAACTGGCGGCTTGGCGGGCGCGGGACTACAAGCGCTTGTTGGCGTTTTCGTCGATCGGTCAGCTCGGTGTCATCCTGATCGCCTTCTCGATACCCGGCGAGGTCGGGGTGTTCGCCGGGCTGGCGGTGGCTCTGCATCATCTGCTGCTGAAGCCGGCGATGTTCCTGCTTGCGCGACGTTGGGGTGGTTCGCTGGACAGCCTTGTCGGAGCCGGGCGGCGCTCGCCGTGGGCCGCGGGGCTGTTCATCCTGCTGGCCTTGTCGATGATAGGCGTGCCGCCATTGCCGGGCTTCTGGGCCAAGCTGGTTGTGTTGGTCGCGTTGATGGCCCGAGAGCAACCGCTGTATAACCTCGCTGGGGCGGCGATCCTGTTTGGTGCGGTGCTGGAGGCGGGTTATTTGTTTCGTATCGTCAATCGTTTCTATGATGGCGAGGGCGTTGCATCCGCCGCGCAGCGGCCCACCGAGTTGTGGCGTGCTGGGTTGCTGACCGGGCTGTTGTTGCTCACACTGTTCTTCATCGGGCCGTTGACTGGGCGCTTGCGGGCGATTGCGCGCGAGGCTGCGGATGTCTCGGCGTATATTGAACGCATCAACCCGTTGCCACTGTCTCCAATTGTGGCTAAGCCATCGGCGGTCTCACGAGAAACATCGCGGCGGGTCCGCTCGTGGCTCGCTCGTGGGGGCATCGCGCAATGAGTCCGCTGGACATACTACTGACTTTGTCGTTCATCACCGTGGTCTACGCCTGGGTGTTTGGCAGGCGGGTGCGTTGTGGCTGGATTATCACGCTCTCCCATGCCGCCCAGTTGCTCGCGTTGGCGTGGATGAGCGGGCTGGTGTATGCCGGACTGCCGCGTATCGAATCGACCTTTGAGATGCATTTCCTTGGGGAACGGCTGCACTGGGGCTTCGACGCGTTGTCGTGGTTCTTCGCGCTGATCACGCTTGGCGCGGGGTTCCTGTGTAGCTGGTACATGGCCGGCGATTGGAGTCGCGAGTACCGCGCGCGCGGCGGCGATCCGCGCCTATTGCAGTTCGCGCTGGCGTTGAATGTTTTCGCCATGCTGGTATTGCTCGCCAGCGGCGATCTGCTCAGCCTGTTTATCGGCTGGGAGCTGGTCAGTTGGGCGAGCTTTCTGTTGATGGCGGTCGGTGGTGTGGTGGTGCGCCGCCATGCGCTGCGTTATCTGATCTATGCGCTGGCCGGGGCGATGATGATCCTCGCCGCGATCGTCATGCTGTATGTACACAGCGGCAGCATTCAGTTTCAGGCCGTGGCGACAAGTCTTTCCGGGCTGTCGAGTGGCCAGTTGTGGCTGCTGACGTTGTTGTTGTGCGCCGGCTTCGGTATCAAGATGGGGCTGTTGCCGTTCCATCTGTGGCAGCCAAAGGCCTATGCCGAAACGCCGGGGCCGGGCGCGGCCTTTCTCGGCGCGATCTCCTCGCGTATGGGCTTGTTCGCATTATTGCTGGTGGTGGTGCAATTGATCGGGCTGGCGCGGCTGGCGGCCTTGGAGATTCCGCATGCCTTTCTGAGTGGGCGCGATCTGCTTGCCTGGGTTGCTGTGTTCACCATTGTGTTTCCGACCTTCACCGCGTTGCGCCAGCACGATGCGCGGCGGCTGTTGGCCTGGCACGGCGTGGGTCAGACCGGTTATATGCTGCTCGGCATCGCGGTCGGCAGCGACTTGGCTAGCGCCGGCGGGCTGATGCATGTGTTCAACCACGCGAGCTATCAGGCCTTGCTGTTCCTGGTCGTCAGTGGCGTGGTGTATCGCGTCGGTGGCTCGGATCTGAACCGGCTCGGCGGTCTGGTGGTGCGCATGCCGCTGTCGTTCTTCCTGATGCTGATCGGCATCATTGGTCTGGCTGGGTTGCCGCCGATGAACGGCTTCGTCTCCAAATGGATGATCTATCGCGCGCTGATCGACGCCGGCAGTCCGCTGCTGTTCATTGGCGCGGTGATCGGTACCCTGGG
>JALSSX010000096.1 GCA_026984055.1 Sedimenticola sp.
CTGGCCCTGCTGATGTTCGCCGGCCTGCTCGCCTTGCTGTTGTTCGCCGGCCTGCTGGCCCTGCTGATGTTCGCCGGCCTGCTCGCCTTGCTGTTGTTCCCCGGATTGCTCGTCCTGCTGTTGTTCCCCGGATTGCTCGCCCTGCTGTTGTTCCTTGGCTTGTTCGCCTTGTTTCTGCTCTTCGGATTTCTCCCCCTGTTTTTCCTCATCCGACACCTTTTTCAGGGAATTTTTCTTTTTTCTGTTTTCTTCCTCCTGCTTTTTTTCCTCGTCGAAGTGCTGCCGGGTCAAAGCTATCTCGACCAGTTGTAGATTGTATTCGGCGTCCGTGTGTTTCGGCTGGATCTCCAGCGCCTCGCGGTAGGCCCGCGCCGCGCCGTCGAGATCGTCTAGATGCGCACGGCTATTGCCGAGGTTGTAGCGCGCATCGGCTTTAACCTCGGGGCGTTCCACCTGTTCGAAGGCCTTCGCGGCTTGCTCGTAGTCGCCGGCGCGATATGCGGCGACTCCGCGACGATAGGCATCGGAGAAGACCCGCGCGGCCTTGTCATAGTCGCCGACTGAGAAGAATCGGGCAGCCTGTTGTTCGCTGTTTTCAAACAGACTGGCGGCTGGCGTGACTTGCAGCGCAAGCAGCAGGGATAACGGAATCAGGCGGTTGTTCATCTATCGGCCCTCGTGTCCGCGCGCGCCCAGTACAAGCGCAGCAGGATCAGCATGGCGACCAGCAATGGCAACCAGAAGTATTCGTTCCATACCCGGGTCGGTCGATTCTCATCCTGTTGCAGATCGGCGTCAGCGAGCACAGCATCGATCAGCGCGCGGGTATCGTTGTCGCTGTAGTCCGCCCGGATATAGAAGCCGTTACCGGCTTTCGTGAGCGCTTTCAGTGGTTTCTCATTCAGCGACGAGTACACTGGACGCCCATCCGCGCCGATCAGCGCCAGTCCGGCGCCGGCCGGTACCGGCTCACCGGCAAGGGTGCCGAAGCCGAACACATGGATGTGGATGTTCTCCGTAGCGAGTTTTTCGGCTTGTTTCGGCATCTCGCGGTTGTCGGCGAAATCGCCGTCGGTGAGGATCACTACATGCCGACTGGTATCGTCCTGGCGCTGGCCGAGTAGCTGTTGCGCGCGCTCCAGCGCCGGTACGATACGGCTGCCTTTCAGGCGCACCAAGTCGCTCGATAAGGCCGGAAGCTGGTGCAATACCGCTGCGTGATCCTCGGTGATCGGCGTCACCACATGAGGTGTCGTGGCGAAGGCGATCAAGCCAATGGCGATGCCGGCGCCATGCGCGGCGATGTCCTCGATCTCTTGTTTCGCCCGGCCGAGGCGCGAAGGACTGATATCGTTGATATCCATCGAGCGTGAGATGTCGAGCAGCACGACGAGTTCTGCCTTGGGTCTGAAAGGGCTGATCTGCTTGTAGCCCCAGCGTGGACCGGCCATTGCCAACAACAGCAGGGTCCAGGCCAGGGACCACGCGAGGCGAGGTTTCCAGGCGTTGTCCGCGTCGCCGTCCTGGGTGCCGAGCAACCATTCCAACAGGTGAGCGTCGGCATAGCGCTGTTCCTTGCCAATCTGGCGTTGCGGCCGAGTATAGTAGCGCCACAACAGCACGGCGGGGATGAGCAACAGCCCCCACAGCCAGGCAGGTTGGGCGAGGACGCTGCTTGGGTCGCTCATGGCTTGCTCCGCAGATCGCGTGGACGGGCATTCGGGAACAGGCCAAGAAGCAGTAGCGCCAGCAGCGCGACCGCGAGCGGCCAACGGAACAAGGGATGAGGAATCAACAGGGTGTGCGCGTCGGCTTGGCTTTTCTCCAGTTCATCGATGCGTTTGTAGATGTGTTCCAGCGCCTGGGTATCGGTAGCGCGGAAATAGGCGCCCTGGGTCTGTTTCGCGATGCGCTTCAGCACGGCTTCGTCGAAGACCAGGTCGTTGCGCGTGATCAGCTTGCCGTTCTCCATGATGGGCACGTTCTTCTGATTGCTACCGACGCCGATCGCATAGATGCGGATACCGGCGCGGGCTGCGAGGCGCGCGGCATCCAGTGGTGGAATCAGACCGGCGGTACTGTTGCCGTCGGCGATCAACACCAGCACGCGCGAACCCTTCGGGCGTTCGCGCAGCTTCTTCACGCCCAGTCCGATGGCGTCGCCCATTGCGGTGCCATCACCGGCGATGCGCGCGGACAGATCGTCGAGCAGGCTGATAACGGCATTGCGGTCCAGCGTCAGAGGGGATAATACGTATGCCTGATTGCCGAAGACGATCAGACCGATGCGGTCGTTCTCGCGACCTTCGATAAATTTCCGCATGACGCCCTTGACGACCTGCATGCGGCTGATCGGCTTGCCGTTGGCGCTGAAATCCATCGCTTCCATCGAATGCGAGGCATCCACCGCCAGCATCAGGTCGTAGCCCTCGATGCGTGTCTCGGTGTATGGCTCCATCCATTGCGGGCGCATCGCGGCCAGCGTCAGGCTCAACCACAACGTGATCAGCAGCCCGGCATGCAGCGTGTGTCCCAGCGGGGTCTTTGGCCGATGTCCATGGAAAGCGCTGGCAAGCTGTTCCAGGTTTGGATGCAGCAGGGTGACGCGATGTTCTTGCTGTTCCTGGACGGAGGTCTTGCCGGTTTTCAACCCGAGGCGCGCGAGCAACGGCAGGCCCAACAACAGCACCATCCACGGCCAATGGAACTCAAGCATGGTCATGCTTCCGCGGCTTGCCGGCGGTCCAGCGTAGCCCGGCGTCGATCAGCAGACGCAGGGTCGCGCGCCTGCCGGCTTCGTCGCTTTCTTTGCCGTTGTCCGGGGCGTAGGGCAAGCAGGTGAGTAGCTTGGCATGGGTGGCCCACGGAAAGCCGATTGGATCGTGCTGTTCCAGCCAGTCGAGCCAAGCGTCGCCGCTAAGGCTGGCGCAGTCGTCCCGCTTGAAGCGCGCCATCGCGATGCGCCGCATCAGCTCGGAGAGTTGCTCGGCGCTGCCGCGCGTGGGTTGCCGGGCCAAGCGGCGGCGTAGCGCTACCAGGTGATCACGGGCATCACGTTGCCAGCTACCCCAGGGGTAACGATACAGATCGCGGATCAACCAGAACAGCAGCGCCGCCAGCAGCAGGATGCCGGCCGTCAGCAGCCACCAGCCGATGCCGGGCGGCCATGAGCTGATTGGGTCCAGCCCGTGAATATCGCGTAAGCGGGCGAGCAGAACGTCATGCTTCACTGGAATGCCTTCTGCTGAGCGCGTTTCTCCAGGCCCTTCATGAGTACCAGATGTACGTCGTCGTCGGTGCGGATCGGAATCAAGGCGATGCGCAGCCGACTGGCCAGGCGTTGCAGTTCGGCGCGGCGCGCGCGCCAGCTTCGCGCATAGGCGTCGCGCGCCCTGGCGTTGCCGGTATCGACCTCCATGATTTCGCCGGAAGGGTCGCGGAACAGCACCTGCCCCATATCGGGCAGGCGCTCGTCGGCCGGGTCGTCGATTGGAATCAACACCACTGAGTGGATATCCCGCAGTTGTAGCAGATGATGTTCCAGGTTCGGCATGTCGTGGTTGAAATCGGCGATGATGAAGACCAGGCCGCCGGTGCCAGCGCCACGCTGGGCTTGACGCAGGGCATCGGCCAGCAGGCCATCGTGGCTGCCGGTGTCGCCGGCCGGATCGCTGAGCTGCCTCAGCAGTCGCCAGATGGCGCGGCGGTCCTTGCTCGGGCGGAAGTATTCGTTCTTGTTACCGCCGAACAGCATGCCGCCGACCCGG
>JALSSX010000097.1 GCA_026984055.1 Sedimenticola sp.
GATCGCACCCTCACGCAATGAAATCGCCCTGTCCTGTTCAGGATGGCCAAATCGTCCATTCCCGAATCCATAAAACTGGGTGGTCAGGGTCGGCGAGGGTTCATCCCAATCCATCCGGCCGTAAACCCCCGGATATGTTCGCCCACTATCACGGCGATGACACTCGGCAACCAGGTGCGATGGCCAATCCCGCCAAGTGCCACCCGGTTTGGAAACTCTAATGCGCTCCAAATTCAGATCGGAGAGTTTGGCGACTGTATGCAATGTGTCGGAACCGCAAGTTCCGCCTTGGTCCAAAGCAGGCATGTCACCAATCGCCTGTCGCACCGTCACGGCTTTCTCGTGGGTCGGAGAGATCAGCTCAATCGGGCCACTTCGAGAGGCGAGCAGTACCGTCCGCCTTCTTCGTTGAGGCAGGCCATACTCAGTGCAGTCGACCACATTGCTCCAAACATGATAACCGAGGTTCTTCAAGGTCGACACGAAATCTTTGTAGACGTCGTGCTTCATGACGGATGGCACATTTTCCATCGTTACGAGTTCTGGCTCGGCGGTTTTTACCAGTCGGGCAAAGTGATAGAGCAACCCCCAGCGTGGAGTTCCAACTGTTTCGTATCGTTGTGAATATGTCGAAAATGGCTGACAGGGGGCGCAACCGGCTAGAATACGAGTTTTTGCAGTTCCAAAGAGATCCCTGATTTGTTCCGCAGGTACTTCGGCGACATCGCCATGAATGAATTTGGCCGAATTATTCGCTTCGAAAGGATGCTTGCACGCTGCATCGACGTCTATGCCGGCGACGACGTCGATCCCTTCATGGATCAAGCCTTGTGTCAGGCCACCAGCACCGCAGAACAGGTCGATGCAAGCCAATTCACCCATTTTCAACCTCCCTAAACTCGCAGCCTAATTCTTGCCTTTTCCAAACTGCACATTTCCAAATTCGTCCGCCGCCTTTCCGGAGCGAACCCATTCATCGACCTCACCCGTCTTGAATTTCCACAGCCTGCCGACTTTGTGTGCCGGCATATCCCTTTTTGAAATCCAGCCGTATATTGTGTCTTTGCTCACACCGACATAGTCGGCAATTTCGTCGACCGAGAGCCATCGATCCGACATGAGAAATCCTCTCTCGGCTATAATGGTGATATGGCGAAACCTACACTGACCTGGCCTCAATTGTAAACTGATTTAACCGGAATGAGTGTGTTTTAGCCGACTTAAATGAGGGTTAGGTCAGGGTTGTTCGGCTGGAATGACAGCCAAATCTGGTACCACCAATAGCTGTACGGCGGAATTATCTACCCGTGGAGCCGGATTGGCGGTACCTCGCGAGAACGCTGGACAAGATCACGAAATATTGGGCGTGCCATGGATCAATACCGCTCGCGCCAAATCCACGACACGCCCCTCCAACATCAGAACCACGCGCGTATCGAGCGGTTCTGCGGTCGGCGATATGTCGGCCGACCTGGCGGGCTTCATCCGGGTTCGCCGGCATTCCCGCCACCGTCATTGATCCGACCCTCACGACGGCGTCTCCGACGGTCCCGGCGCTTGTCGGGTCCCGGTCCCCATTAATTCCCACGTCTGCGGCGTGGGCCTACGCTTGTTCCGCGACGGGTAAATCGGCTTCATCCAAACCGCCAGCCGCATCATCCACGGTATCCGTGATCCTTCGAAACTCGTTCAGGATTTCCGCGTGGTGCAGATCCAGGTGCTTCACGACCTGCTCGTTGCGCAGCAGTGACGAAACATAAGCCCCCGCGATCACCAGGTTCAGCTGATCTTCGCCCTACGATGCTTCGACCTGTTTCATTTCGCGCTGGAGGCTGTCCATTTCGGCTTCCATACGGGCCATCTGTTCGGGCGAGACGCCCTTGGTAATCTTGGGTTTCTTCGCATCGACGAGTTGATCGGCTGGCGTGGCGGCCAGTAGTGCCTTGGAATAGGGCACGGAATAATTGTTCATGGTGACCATCAGCTGCGCCACTTCCATCTGGCGGATGGGCTTCAACTGTTTCAGGGACCGGAAGGTTTCGATCGGGCAATGCCGGTCCTTCAGCAGATCGGCGACCTCGGGGCAGATGCCGTCGAGCAGGTGGCGCTTGCGGCGGATCATGGCGACGTTGATGTCCAGCGCCTTGGCGATCCTGTCTTCGGGCACGCCGGACTCGATCGCTTTCAGGATCATCTTGTGCTCCTGAATGGTGGCCAGGCGGCTGATGCGCTTGTTGTAGGTGAAAGCCTCGTCATCGGTTGCAATCAGGCACATGGTGTTTTGCGCCCCGAAATCCTTCAGGATCTGCAGGCGGACATGGCCGTCGAGCAACAGATAAGCGCCCCTGTGTCCCTTTTGGCGGGTGACCACCAGCGGTTCGATTAGGCCGATTTCACGGATGGAGGCGGCGATCTGCTTGTATTTGCGTCCGGTTTTGGTGGATGGAGCCAATTGCTTGACCGGTAGAATGTCGGTCAGGGCGATGCGAATGCCTTCCGGCTCGAAAGCCATGGTGACCTTGTTATGCTTGACCATCACGCATCCCCCGCAGTGATCAGATCGGCAAGCGGGCGCGGCAGCGTTTCGAGTTGCTCGGCCCGCAGCAATGTCGCGAAATGTGCATCCGCCAGCAGCGAGCGCATGGCCGTGACGATGAACAGCAGACGGTTCTGGGCGATCTCGGCGCGTTTTATCAGCAGGCGCTGCCGGTCGGCCTCTTGGTTGTATGCCCGCACCAGCGCATCCGACGACAACCTTTTGCCGCGTTCGCGCGCCCTCTGCGGCCTTTCTGATTTTCCCCGCCGCTGCCGTTGCTCGACGATCCGCTTTGCCGCCAGCAGTTTCTTGCCGCGCAGGGCACCGGATTCATAGGCCTTCGCCAAGGCTTCCTGTGCGCCGTCCAGATCGACCTCGGCGATTTCGAGCGCGACGTTCAGGGGAATGCGGCCGGTTTCGACCGCCACGATCAGGCGGGTTTCGCCTTCGGCCAGAAGCCGCCCTATGGATTGCACATAGGATTGAGTCAGGCCGGTTTTGATCGCGATTTCGGGATCGGAATAGCCGCGTTTGCGCAACTCACCAATGTCGCGCAGCAGTTCCAGCGGCCGGTGCTGGCGTCGGGCGATGTTTTCGACCACGCTGCGCAGCATCCGGTCCTCGTCGCTGACATCCTCAACGATTGCCGGGATTTCGCTTTGCCCTAATTTGGCATAGGCCTCGAGGCGGCCTTGGCCACAGACCAAATCGAACCCTCTGCCACCGTCATCATCGTCCCGACGAGTGAGCGTGATCGGCTTTTTTAGCCCGACCTTGGAAATGCTCTCCACCAGCTGATCGAAGGACACCTTGCTGCGCACGCGCGGATTGGGGACGCTGATGCGCTCGATGGGCACCATTTCCACGACCAGTGTTTCATCCGGTTTCGTCATGGGACCATCTCCGATAGTTTGGTGCGCGCGGCCAGCGAGAAGAACTTCTCCAGCGTGTCGAACCGATAGGCGTCCAGCATCAGCCCATTGTCTTCGGCCAGCCGCACGCGGGTTTTCGTCATCGCGATGAGCGGCAGCAGGTAGTAATCGCGCGGGGCGCTGTTCGCCTTGTCCATCCGGACCGCGATGGTGATGTCTGGGGCCAGACCGGTGTCGAAACGGATATTCCACCGCAGGGACCCGGCCTTGGTATGCGCGCAACGGGCGATGACGACGGACGTCGTGAATTCGTCATTTATCCGTAGAAGGTCGGTGGCCGGATCGCGTACGACAACA
>JALSSX010000098.1 GCA_026984055.1 Sedimenticola sp.
GGCGAGGCATCGATCGACATCAGCCAGATCCCGATGGACGACAAAGCCGCCTTCGACCTGCTGAAGAGCGCCAAGACCACCGCCGTGTTCCAGCTCGAATCGCGCGGTATGAAGGAACTGGTGAAGAAACTCCAGCCCGACAGCTTCGACGACATCACCGCACTCGTCGCGCTCTACCGTCCCGGCCCGCTGCAATCCGGCATGGTCGATGACTTCATCAACCGCAAGCACGGACGCGCCGAGGTCACCTACCCGCATCCCGACCTGGAACCGATTCTGGCGCCGACCTACGGCGTCATCCTCTACCAGGAACAGGTCATGCAGATCGCCCAGGTACTCGCCGGATACTCGCTCGGCGGCGCCGACCTGCTGCGCCGCGCAATGGGCAAGAAAAAACCCGAGGAGATGGAGAAACAAGGCAAGATCTTCCGCAAGGGCGCGATCGAACGCGGTGTCGACGAAGAAGTCGCCGCCTATATCTTCGATCTGATGGCGAAATTCGCCGGCTACGGCTTCAACAAATCGCACTCCGCCGCCTATGCGCTGGTCTCCTACCAGACCATGTGGATGAAGGCCCACTATCCCTCCGCCTTCATGGCCGCCGTGCTATCCGCCGACCTGGACAATACCGACAAGGTCGTCGTACTGATCGAGGAATGCCGCGAGATGCGACTCGACGTGACTCCCCCCCATGTCAACCATTCGCAGTACCGCTTCACCATCGGCGACGACAAGACCGTAATCTACGGACTAGGCGCAATCAAGGGCGTCGGTGAATCCGCGATCGAAAGCATCATCGAGGCGCGTGACCAGGGCCGACCCTACAAAGACTTGTTCGACTTCTGCAAGCGTATCGACGCGCGCAAGGTCAACCGCCGGGTCATCGAAAACCTGATCCGCGCCGGCGCATTGGACAATCTCGACGCCAATCGCGCCACCCTGATGGCGCAACTGCCACTGGCAATCAAAATGGCCGAGCAACACAGCGCCACCCAAGCCGCCGGCCAGAACGACCTGTTCGGCATGGGTGGCGACCTCGACGAGGCGCCCGAAATCGCCCAGGTCGTACCAGCGGTCAGCGAGGAATGGGAAGATGACCAGCGCCTGCAAGGCGAGAAGGAAACTCTTGGCCTGTACCTGACCGGCCATCCAATCGACAAATACGAAACCGAACTTGACTCCATCGCCACCTCTCGACTTGCCCGCCTCGCCGAGGAGAACCAGCCACAACAAGACCAACCGGGTTACCGCCAGAAACGCCAAGTCATCGTCGCCGGACTGGTCATCGGCACCCGCCACATTCAAACCCAACGCGGCGCGATGGGTTCCGTGGTGCTCGACGACCGCACCGGACGTATGGAAGTCACGCTGTTCAGCAAGGTCTACGAGGAATACCGCGACTACCTGCAAAACGACAAGGTACTGGTCATCGAAGGCAGCCTGAGCTGGGACGACTACCGCGGCAGCCTCAGCCTACGCGCCGAGCGGGTCATGAGCTTCGAACAGGCGCGCGCCGCCTACGCCGCCTCACTGACACTGTTCTGCGAACAGGACGAAATCGACCGACCACCAGCCGAATGGACACAAGCACTGAAAGAACTACTCGAACCCTTTCGCGGCGGCCTGTGCGCCCTGCGCTGGCACTACCGGCACAGCAAAGCGCGGGGCGCCTGGCAATTCAGCGACAACTGGCGCATATCCCCCGATGACGAACTGATCCGGCGACTGCGGCGTTATCCAGGGATAACCGATGTACGCATCATCTATTCGCGTGAGCGTAGTGGCCCCATGGCAGGGCAGGTCCAAGTACCGGGGGGGGAATGAGGATTTGGCTGTCGCAACATCCGAGACAAAGGATCAGTGCGCCGATGAGCGGTTGCTGTTCGTCAGGCTGGCGCCCTGGAGGAACGGTACACGTTCGCCAGGTTATTGGCTGACCATACTCCCCGAGGGGCCTCGATGTTCCTCCGTGCCCGGAGCATGCACCGGCCCCGGTAGACAACGCTGGTAGCATACGAAGGTATGCGCCAGCGGATTGCGCTTGTCGGGCTGATGGGCTTCCCGGCTGATTTCCCGCCAATCGTCTTCCGCCAAGTCGGGAAACCAGGCATCACCCTCCACTTCGGTATCGACATGGGTCAGGTAGAGCTGATCCGCCAACGGCAGAAACAGGCGGTAGACCTGCTCCCCGCCGACCACCATCAGTTCGTCACCGTGGCGCACGGCAGCGTTCAATGCCTCGATGACCGAATGCACCACATCAGCACCGTCGGCCTTGTATCCGGTATCGCGCGTCAGCACCAGATGCGGTCGCTCCGGTAGCAGGCCCGGCAAGGATTCCCAGGTCTTTCGTCCCATCAGAATCGGCTTGCCCAGGGTGATCCGCTTGAAAAAGGCAAGATCCGAGGGCAGATGCCACGGCAAGGCATTCGCCACGCCAATCGCGCGGTTCTTATCGAGAGCGGCTATCAGGGAAATCTTCATTACGAGTTCTATCGATATCGCGACCGGCCTGGCCGCGATGATATTATAGCGTCGGCGGCAAGGCGTAGTATCATCCGACAAGACGCTACAGAATGGATCGACACCATGCACAAAACATTGTTTTTCTCGCTACTTTTCCTTGCCAGCCAATGGACCTGGGCGGCGGACAAACCCATGCTGCGCGATTACCCAGCGAAACAGGTTGCGGACAAGGTCTGGGTGATCCACGGACCGCTGGGGTTTCCATCGGTGGAAAACCAGGGCTTCATGAACAACCCGGCCTTCGTGCTGACGGACGCCGGCGTGGTGATCATCGACCCGGGCTCCAGCACGGCAGCCGGTGAAATGGTATTGCGCCAGATCGCCAAGATCACCAAGCAACCCGTGGTCGCGGTATTCGACACCCATGTACATGGCGACCACTGGCTGGGCAATCAGGCGATCAGGGATGCCTGGCCACATGCGCGTTTCTACGCACATCCACGCATGATTGCCAAGGCCAAGGCGGGCGCCGCCGAGGAATGGCTGGATCGCATGAACCGCTCCACCAACGGCTTCACCGCGAACACCCGCGCGTTTATTCCCGATCTACCAATCGACCAGGATCGCGTCATCACGATCGGCAACACCCTTTTCCATATCGACGCGCCACCGAAGGCTCACAGCAACACCGATGTGATGATCGCGGTCGTCGAACCCGGCGTCTATTTCACCGGCGACAACATCACCTACAAGCGCATCCCTCGCATGGACGACGGCA
Source organism: Sedimenticola sp. (assembly GCA_026984055.1). Lineage (GTDB taxonomy): Bacteria > Pseudomonadota > Gammaproteobacteria > Chromatiales > Chromatiaceae > JALSSX01. The sequence continues at coordinate 3,245 of JALSSX010000098.1, forward strand.
CTTTCAAGGGAAGCGCCGCGGCATGCATAGTGGCAAAAACCGCAAAGGCCAACGTCTACATCCCGGGCCACGGCCCAAGCGGCGACGCAAGCATCGTCGACAGTTATTGTCACTATCTTGCGACCTTATACCGCCTGGCCGGAGAGATGTACGAAGAAGAGCTGGAAGACTACGAGATGAAACCCCGCATCGTGAAGGCATTACACGCCTATGCTGACTGGAGCGGCTTCGATGACGAAATCGGCAAACACATCAGCTTGGCAATACTCGAATACGAGGCGTCATTGTAACGATCATGATCTGACGTAACTACTCAGCAAGTAGGAAAATCATGCTGTAACTGCTCAGATTGCCGCTGAAATGTGTCAGATCAAGGCGGGAAATGTGAGTTTACAGGTGTAAATGACCATTTTCCAACGCAGAGATGGCGCTGTTAGCCCAAAGCAGTAATGTCCTCTTTGTCCAATTCTAAAATGTCCCCTTTTGGTTTCAGGAGGGGCCCGTGGCAGA
>JALSSX010000099.1 GCA_026984055.1 Sedimenticola sp.
CAGCCCATGTAATGGTAGATGGCCTTGCCATTTTGTGAGAAGCGCCGCGTGCCGTCCGGCATATAGCCAGTCCAGACGGTGCCAGCGATCGATTGGCATAGATTAGATTTGTCGGATCGGCAGTATTCACACTCGCCGCATTCGGGAATGTACAATGGGATGACATGATCGCCGGGCTTCAATTGCTTCACGCCAGGACCGCATTCGACCACCTCACAGCCACCCTCGTGGCCGAGCACGCAAGGGAAGGCGCCCTCGGGATCATCACCGGACAGGGTGAATGCATCGGTATGGCAGACGCCGGATGCGATGACCTTCAACAAGACCTCGCCTTCGCGAGGCCCATCGACTTCGATCTCCTCGATCGACAGTGGCTTCCCGGCTTCCCAGGCTACCGCGGCACGTGCTTTCATGGATGATTCTCCTCATGATGGATAAAAGTGGTATGGCGAAACATGACGGGATGCCCCAACGAGGCCGCTGGTGGGCGGCATCATCGTGGATCGATTGTCAAGCAAACTCGACACCTGTTTGACTGGCCGTAGCCATGACAACCTCGCGACTCATCTTCTCCGCTTGCGGGCTATGTCGCCGATCGGCGCGGCGGCGACATCCGCGACCAATGTTTCGACTCGGCCGGTGAGCGAACGCAGAAAGGCGACCAGATCGGACTTCTCGGCGGCGCTCAGATGCAGCGGATGGATCAGCGGGTCCAATGTCTCGTTCGGCACGCCGCCACGATCGTAGAAGGCTACAACCGCTTCCAATGTACGCAATGAACCATTGTGCATGTATGGCGCGGTCAGGGTCAGATTGCGCAAGCTCGGTGTGCGATATTTCCAGCGGTCGCCCGGATCCTGGCTGATCTCGTAACGGCCGAGATCGGCCTGTACCGGCGCGGCAACGGCATCGATGATGGCGCTATCGATCGCGATGCTCACGCCTGGCGCGAGCATCACGGTCCGCTTCCGTCCGTCCCGGCCCATGGATTGCCGATAGCCAACGCCAGTATTGTGCCATCGTTGATCGGTGAACAATGCATGCTTTCCGCCGACCAGATGACAGCCTGCACAACCGGCCTTGCCGGTGAACAGTCCGAAGCCACGCTTGGCAGATGCGTCCATGGCGTTCCGTTGCCCAGCGTATCGCCACCGATCGAACGCTGAATCCGCCGCGAGCAGACTGCGCTGATAGGCCGCCAATGCCATGCCCAGGGTTTCCATGCCAACACCACGGCCAGCGAACGCGGCTCGAAACTGTTCGACATAGCCGGGAATCCGGCGGACCTTCTCCAGCACATGGCCAACCGAGGGATTGCCCATCTCGTTTCTCGCCAGCAGCGGCCCCCAGACCTGCTGTTCCAGGCTTTCCTCGCGACCGTCATGAAACAATCTGTCCAGGTAGGCGACGTTGTACAGCGTCGGCGTATTCCTGCGTACCGAGCGGCCTTCGATACCCACCGCCGTCGCCAACGCATTGCTGGTGAAGCCCTGATCCGGTACATGACACATCGCGCACGAAATCGTGTCGTTAAACGATAAGCGACGATCGAAGAACAGCCGGCGGCCAAGGGCAATCTTCCCGGCGGTCGGCGGGTTGTCGTCCGGCCACGGCACGGCGGGCAGCCCGAGCGGTGGATGCCGGACGATATGCAACAGGTCGATCGGCGCAACCGCGACACCGCCAGCGCGAATCCCGGCAGGCTGCTTGCGTTCCTCGCCGATCAGCGTGCGCACATCGGTCAGCAACAGATCCGGATGCAGAAAGGCCACGCTATAGATGTTTCGGATGCGCTTGTTCGCATCGATCAAGAACACGCGCAGAACATGCGAGATGTCGCCGTTCCCCTCGTCGCCCCGAGTCAGGTTCTTCTGAATATCCTGGCGATAAGCGGCAAGCAACGGCTGCAAGGCCACTTCGGATTCGGTGGTGACGAAACGCCAGTCACCGGCATTGCCGGCGTAGCTGAAACCCGCGCCGAAACGACGCAGGGCCTCCGGGGTGTCGCTTTCCGGATCGAAACTCAAGCTGACCAAGCGTAATCGGGAAGCCACTGCCGGCAGGTATTCCATCTCGGATTTCAGGCGATAGAAAATGTGGTTCGACAGTGGACAGCCATTGACATCGCTGCATCGGGTATAGATGAAACTCAGCAGTACGATGCGATCACCAAACACCTGATGCAGACGCATCGGCCCACCGTCGGCGTCGATGACTGCGCCATCCGCCGCATCACCCAGCGGTGGCAACCGGTAGGCGCCGGCCTCGGGCAGCACATAATCGAGACCCGCGTAACCTGGCGCCAACGGCGGACCGGCATCCGGGGCAGCAGCCGACACGCTTCCACTCAGACACGCCAGACCGAAAAACAGCAAGCTCGAAATCTTCATAACTTCACGCGGGTCCAGCCGGCTTCGGACGGAGTCGGTTGGGCCAGAACCAAAACGTCAACGCGGCTATGGCGCCGCCCGCTGGGCGATACGGCTTCCCTCATTGATTCGCGGCGCGATCCCGCTATAGAGCGAATAGGCTCCAAAGCGCATCTGATGCGGCCGACCGAGTTTCAATGCATTGAAGTCGATCGCAAAGTTCTCCGTTAGTTGCTTTCCGTCCCAAGCGTAGGATTTGAAGAATTGATCATTCGCGTCGCCCTTCTTGTCCCAGTTGCCAAGCAGAGAGGACGTGAAGTAGACCCGCTTCCCATCCCAAGACGAGGATGCCATGTTCACTTGCCGGCCGATGGTCTTCTCGTAGACCTGCTTCGGCGCAAATGGGTTGGAGATATCGAAGTAACGCGTCTTGCCGTCCATGAAGGTATCCACCCACAGCCCCTTGTCATCGGCGGTGATGGAGATATCCACCGGCAGCGGGATCTTCGACGGATCGCCGATATCAGCAACAGCCTTCGCCCGCCAACCCCCCTTTTCGTCCGTATGGATCAGCCAGATCTTGGATGTCAGCGCGGTGGTGGTGAAGCAGTAATCGTGATTCGCGCCCCAGGCGCAGCGGATCTCCAGCGGCGCGCCCGGCACGTCGAAGATCTTCCTCGGTTTGCGACTGTGCAGATCCCACACCACGACGGTATTGCCGAAACGTTTCATTGCCTCTGGATCCTTCAGCATCTTGCCGAAATCCATCATGTAGTTGGACCAGCCGGTAAAAGACGAGGTCACCATGACGTTACGGCGTGGCAGCACGCGCACATCGTAGCCATAGCCATCGGCAAACTTGCCGTTCTTGGTCGCGCCACGCAGGTTGTCAGCGCGCGGCATCCAGTGGGTCGCGACATACTCTCCCTGATTGGTGTATTCCACCAAACCGGTGCGACCGCCATGGTCGCGGTTGTTCGACAGCCCGGTAATCATCATCCGACCCGGCAAAGCGTAGGTGGTGTGTGGGCCGACGACGCCGCCGCTGTCCGCGACGAAGCTGTCGATCACCTTGTGCAGGCGCGGCCGGGCCGGGTCGCTAGCAACATCGAAGACAAAGATCTTGTTGGTGTCCAGACCGCCCGCCCACAGATACTTGCGATCGTCGGTGAAACCGGAGTGATGCGCCTCGTTGCGCCCGCCAACCGTCAGGGTATGGACGATCTTGCCGTAGTCCTTGGATGCCGGATTCACCGCGACGGTGACCAGCTTGTCCTGACCATCACCCAGCCCTTCGACACCCAGCGTCCAGATATACACGAAGTCCTCTTGACCAACGATCTTCGCCATATACGGTGACATACAGGTTTCGTCGGCAAGC
>JALSSX010000100.1 GCA_026984055.1 Sedimenticola sp.
GCAGGGCACGATCTCTTATACCACCAGCCCGGTGCATGCTGTCGATGGCTATGTTGACATGGGGCGCCGTCTCGAAGACCTGGGATGCGGTTCCATTTGCATCAAGGACATGGCTGGGTTGCTGAAGCCCTATGTGGCTGAGGAACTGGTTTCCCGGCTCAAGGAACATTGCGCGATACCGGTCGCGATGCATTCGCACGCGACCACCGGCCTGAGTACCGCGACAGCGATAAAGGCGGTCGAGGCCGGCCTGGATATGCTGGACACCGCGATTTCCTCGATGAGCATGACCTATGGCCATTCGCCGACCGAGGCCGTGGTGTGTATCTTCAAGGATAGTGAGCATGACACAGGCCTGGATCTGAAGCTGCTCGAAGAGATTGCCGCCTACTTCCGCGAGGTGCGCAAGAAGTACGCCGCCTTCGAGGGTTCGTTGAGGGGGGTCGATTCACGCATCCTGGTTGCCCAGGTGCCGGGTGGCATGCTGACCAACATGGAGAGCCAGTTGCGCGAGCAGGGGGCCGGAGCGCGTCTCGATGCGGTGTTGGATGAGATTCCCCGCGTGAGGGAAGACCTCGGATTTCCGCCACTGGTCACCCCGACCTCGCAGATCGTCGGTACCCAGGCGGTGTTGAACGTACTCACCGGTGAGCGCTACAAATCGATCACCAAGGAGACAGCGGGGATCCTGCGCGGTGAATACGGTGCGACGCCAGCACCGGTGAACGCCGAGCTGCGGCAGCGTGTGCTGGATGTTGGCGAGACGCCGATCACTGGCCGCGCGGCCGATCTGCTGGAACCCGAGATCGGCAGGCTGACCGATGAATTACGCGGTATTGCTGAAGAGAAGAAGATCCGGCTTATCGAGCCGCTGATTGATGATGTGTTGATCTACGCTCAGTTCCCACAGATCGGTTTGAGGTATCTGGAGAACCGTGACGATCCCGATGCTTTCGAGCCGCCGCCTGAGCAGCGGGAGACGGCGTCAGCCACCGAAGCGCCTGCTGCCGGACCCGAGAGCTATCATATCGCCGTGAATGGCGTCGGCTATGACGTGGTCGTCTCGCCGGGCGGCGCGGTGACCGGAATTCAGCCCGCGTCCGCTGGTGCATCGGTGGCCCCGGTAGCTCATCCCGCCACGCCGCCGACGGCCGCTGGCGAGGCCGTTCCCGCGCCATTGGCCGGGAACATCTTCAAGGTCATCGTGGCGCCTGGACAGCAGGTCGACGCGGGTGATGTCGTCGTGGTGATGGAGGCGATGAAGATGGAAACCGAGGTGCGTTCGCCGTCTTCCGGTGTCGTTTCCACGTTGGATGTCAAGGAAGGCGACGCGGTGCAGGTCGGCGACACCCTGCTGACGTTGAGCTGAGCATGGATATCGGACTGAACGCGCTGTGGCAATCCACCGGTCTGGCCTTCATGACCTGGGGGCAGGCTGCGATGATGCTCGTCGGTTGCCTGCTGATCTGGCTGGCGATCGTCAAGAAATTCGAACCCTTGCTATTGTTGCCGATCGGCTTCGGCGCGATTCTCAGTAACATCCCCGTGGCGGAGATCGCCGGCCCGACTGGCCTGCTTGGCTATCTCTACGAGGTCGGTATCGAGACCGGCGTGTTTCCGTTGCTGATCTTTATGGGCGTCGGCGCTTTGACCGATTTCGGCGCATTGATCGCGATGCCAAGCACCTTGTTGCTCGGCGCGGCCGCGCAATTCGGTATCTTTGCGACCTTGATTGGCGCCCTGGCGCTGAATATCATCCCGGGCTTCGATTTCAGCCTGTCGGACGCCTCGGCGATTGCGATCATCGGCGGCGCGGATGGCCCGACGGCGATCTTCCTGGCGTCGCGCTTGGCGCCAGATCTGCTTGGCGCGATCGCGGTGGCTGCCTATTCCTACATGGCGTTGGTGCCGCTGATCCAACCACCGATCATGCGCGCCCTGACCAACGAGAAGGAGCGCCGCATCGTCATGCAGCAGCTCAGGCCGGTATCCCAAGTGGAACGCATTCTGTTTCCTTTCACCGTGCTCGCGCTGTGCATTCTGTTTCTGCCGTCCGCCGCGCCGTTGATCGGCATGCTGGTGTTCGGCAATCTGTTGCGTGAAAGTGGCGTGGTGGAGCGACTGAGCAAGGCGGCGCAGAACGAGATCATCAACATTGTGACCATCTTCCTCGGCCTGTCGGTGGGCTCCAAGCTGTCGGCGGAGAAGTTTCTCAGCCTCGAGACCCTCGGCATCCTGGCGCTGGGCGCCATCGCGTTCTGCATCGGCACGGCGGCCGGCATCCTTATGGGCAAGCTGCTTTCGCGTCTCAGTGGCGGCAAGGTCAACCCGCTGATCGGTGCGGCCGGGGTATCCGCCGTGCCGATGGCCGCGCGCGTGGTGAACAAGGTCGGCCTGGAGTCGGATCATCACAACTTCCTGCTGATGCATGCGATGGGACCGAATGTCGCCGGCGTTATCGGGTCGGCGGTCGCGGCGGGTGTGTTGCTTGCGGTCGTCGGCGGTTGAGCTGTTCACCATGCCTGAAATACCCAGTTGTGCGTCCGTGAAATCCATCGGCCATTTTTGTTAGAATGGTCGGTTTTCACGTTCGCGCGGTCCAGAGGCCTAGCTGCATGTCGTTGAATACCACTGAAGAGATCATCGAGGATCTGCGTCGCGGGCGCATGGTCATCATCATGGATGATGAAGACCGGGAAAACGAGGGCGACCTGGTCATGGCGGCGGAGAAGGTCACACCGGAGGCGATCAATTTCATGGCGCGTTATGGGCGGGGCCTGATCTGCCTGACCTTGACGCGCGAGCGTTGCCAGCAACTGCGCTTGCCGCTGATGGTGGCGTCCGAGGATCAGCTTGCCGCGACCAACTTCACCGTATCGATCGAAGCCGCCGAGGGCGTGACCACGGGCATCTCGGCGGCGGATCGCGCCACCACGGTGCTAGCTGCGGTCGCGCCGGAAGCCGAGCCGCGTGATCTGGTCCAACCGGGACATATCTTTCCGTTAATGGCGCAATCTGGTGGCGTGCTGGTACGCGCTGGCCATACCGAGGCCGGCTGTGATCTGACGCGCCTCGCGGGCATGGAACCGGCCAGCGTGATCGTCGAGATCCTCAACGAGGACGGCAGCATGGCGCGCCGCCCGGATCTGGAGACCTTTGCCGCCGAACATGACCTGAAGATCGGCACCATCGCCGACCTGATCCACTACCGGGTACGCAATGAGAAGACCGTCGAGCGCGTCTCCGACAGCCTCCTTGATACCGAGTACGGCACCTTCCGCCTGCTCGCCTATCAGGACTGCGTGGACAACGAACTGCATCTGGCGCTGGTGAAGGGCGAGATCAGCGCGGACCGGCCAACGCTGGTGCGCGTGCATATGCAAAACACCTTGTGCGACCTGTTCCATGCCCGACGCGATGACTGCGGCTGGCCGCTCGACAGTATCATGAAACAGGTTGCCGAGGCCGGCGAAGGCGTCATCGTGGTGCTGCGCAATCACGATGGAGCGCGCGAGATCATCGAGCGCATGCAGCAGAAACTGTTGCACGACAAGGCGCCGAAGCCAGCGCGGAGCGCCGCCGAGAAGGAGTTGCGCACCTATGGGGTTGGCGCGCAGATCCTCTCGGATGTCGGCATCGGCAAGATGCGTGTGCTCAGCGCGCCAATGAATCTGCATGCGCTGGCCGGTTTCGATCTGGAAGTGGTGGAATACGTCGATCATGCCGACTGAATACCAACGCGCATGATGGAAGCAACACCCCGTTGTCATGAAAGTTGCCCGTGGTTCAGTCGAGGCCAAACCTACAGGGGCGTATTCACGGCGTTCCCGCGGACGAATCACGGGCAACCGACTGGCGATTTTCACGCTATTGGGAAGAAAAGATGTCTGTAACAACGATTGAGGGCGGTCTGGTCGTCGACGATGCCAGATTCTGTATTGTGGTGGCGCGCTGGAACAGTTTTGTCGTCGAAAGCCTGCTGGGCGGCGCGATCGATACGCTGAAACGGCATGGCGCAGACGAGGACGACATCACTATCGTGCGCATCCCCGGAGCCTTCGAGATGTCGTTGGCGCTCGACCGGATCGCCAGCAAAGGGGGGTACGATGCCATCGTCGCGTTGGGCGCGGTGATTCGTGGCGGCACGCCGCATTTCGAGTATGTCGCCGGCGAATGCGTGAAGGGCATGTCTCAGGTCATGCTGAAGCACGGCATTCCGACCGCCTTCGGCGTATTGACGGTAGATTCCATCGAACAGGCGATCGAGCGCTCTGGCACTAAGGCCGGCAACAAGGGCGGAGAAGCCGCGGCCTCGGCGATCGAAATGGTCAACCTGCTGCGCGCCCTAGACGCCTGATGAGTCACCGGTGAGCAAGAAACGTACCAAGGCCCGCCAACTCGCGGTCCAGGCCCTCTACCAATGGCAGATCGCCGGCCAGAATATTCCGGACATCATCGAACAGTTCATGCTGGAGAACGATCGGGGCGTCTTCGAGATTGCCTATTTCGAGGATCTACTGCGCGGCGTGCTCGGCAATCTGAACGATATCGACGCCCGCCTCGGTCCGGTGCTCAGTCGACCCGTCGAGCAAGTCGATCCGGTGGAGCGCAGCATCCTGCGATTGGGCGTCTATGAGCTGATTCATCATCCCGAAGTGCCATATCGCGTCGTCATCAACGAGTCCGTCGAGCTGGCGAAGCTGTTCGGCGCGGACCAGGGTCATCGCTTCGTTAATGGTGTATTGGACAAGCTGTCGAAGACCTTGCGCGATATCGAGGTCAAGAAGCGCGGCTAGCAGGCCATTGAAAAATGCCATTTCTCGGTGGCCTGCGTGCGGTACAGGGATGTACCGCCATTTTCGATGACGGCAAGTCATTGAAAATGAAGGAACCGGGAAATCACATTTTCCGGTTTCTTAGTTGAAAAAGTCCATGGAAGGACTTTTTCAACATCCTGCTAAGTCCGACAGACTCCCAGGGCCTGTCAACACGAAATCAATGGGTTTTGTTGCGCCTGAAAGTGCGGAGTTGGTTGCCCGTGATTCGTCCACGGGAACGCCGCGAGTACGTTCCTGTGGATTTGGCCTCGGCTTATCCCACGGGGAAGTGGGGAATGCCGGGAGCATTTCCAGCGCTTCTCGGACATCCCGTGGCCGAACCACGGGCAACTTTCATGATAGCGCGGGTGTTTTCCATCATGAGAGCGAGTCGATGACCTATTCCGAATTCAACCTGATCGACGAGTTTCTCACTGATCTGACCGTCGGGCGCGACGATGTGGTACTTGGTATCGGTGACGACTGTGCATTGCTCGATGTGGCGAAGGATCGTTTGTTGGCGGTTAGCATGGATACGTTGGTGGGCGGTGTGCATTTCTTCGCCGATGCTGATCCGGAATCGCTGGGGCACAAGGCGCTCGCGGTCGGTCTCAGTGATCTGGCGGCAATGGGCGCGGCACCTGCCTGGGCGACTCTGGCCTTGACCCTCCCGGACATCGATAAGCCATGGTTGCGGTGCTTTACTACGGGTTTTGGCCGCTTGGCGGCACGCTATGGCGTACAACTGATTGGTGGCGATACCACGCGCGGGCCGCTGAGTATCAGCGTGCAGGTTCATGGTCTGGTCGTTCCCGGTAGCGCACTGCGTCGCGACGGGGCCGGTGTCGGCGATGGCATCTATGTCAGCGGCACGCTGGGTGATGCCGGCTTGGTGGTGCGTGCCCGCCGCGGCGACTGGCTGGGTGATGTGGCACCGCTGAAGGATCGTCTGGACCGGCCGGAACCTCGGTTGACACTGGGTCGGGCGTTGCGTGGCATCGCAAGCGCCGCGATTGACATCTCCGACGGGTTGAGTTCGGATCTGGGGCATATCCTTCGCGCTAGCGGCGTCGGTGCAGCTATCGATCTGAGCGCGATTCCTCAGTCGCCGGAGGTCGCGGCGGTTGGCGACTGGACACTGCCACTCGCCTCGGGTGACGATTATGAGTTGTGTTTCAGCGTGCCGCCGGTGCGTGCCGATGCGTTGATGAAATGCCTGGATCACGTGGATGTGGAGGTCACGCGTATCGGCGAAATAGCGGTGACGCCGGGGATACGCTGGTGCCTGCCGGGCGGCGGTCTGCTGGATGTCGGCAAGGGTTGGGAGCATTTCTCATGAAAGCGGATATGAAGAATCCAGTGCATCTGCTGGCCTTCGGCTTCGGTACTGGACTCGCGCCGATGGCGCCCGGTACCTTTGGCACCCTGGTCGGGATCCCTTGCTTCTGGGTGATGGAGGATCTGCCGCCACTCGGCTATCTGCTTGTCGTCGCGGTGTTGTTCGCGGCTGGTATCTGGCTGTGCGGGAAGACTAGCCGCGATCTTGGCGTGCATGACCACGGTGGCATCGTCTGGGACGAGATCGTTGGCCTGCTGGTGACGCTGTTTGGCGTGCCGTTCCAGCTGTCCGTGGTGCTCGTCGGCTTCGTGTTGTTTCGCTTCTTCGATATCCTCAAGCCTTGGCCGATCGGCTGGCTCGATCGGCGCGTTTCTGGTGGCTTCGGCGTCATGGTAGACGATGTGCTGGCCGGCATGTTCGCGGCGGCGATACTGCAACTGTTGCTGTCTCTGAACCTTTTATAGGAAAACGTCATGCTGAATCTCGATGACCATCAGCCACCGGTCAAGCCGTTTGCGCTGTTCGAGCTGGGTTTTCGCCCGTTCTTTCTTGCCGCCGGCCTGTTCGCGGTTGTTGCGATGGCCGCCTGGATGGCGGTCTTTCTGGGCGGCTGGCAAGCTGGGGATCCGGCCTTGGCCGCAATGTTCTGGCACGGTCACGAGATGGTCTTTGGCTATGCGCTGGCGGTGGTTGCGGGTTTTCTACTGACCGCGGTCAGGAACTGGACCGGCATGGACACGCCCCGGGATACTGGCCTGATGCTCATCGTATTGCCGTGGTTGCTCGGACGGGCGGGGTTCTTCATCCCCGACGGGCCGGGCATCTGGCTTTCGCTGCTCGGTGACAGCTTGTTCATGCTTGGGCTGATCGTTGGCGTGACCCGGCCCGTCCTGCGGGCGCGCCAGTGGAAACAGCTCGGCATCATCAGCAAGCTGGTGTTGATGCTGCTGGCGAACCTGACTTTCTACGCTGGCGTGCTCAGCCATCTGACGCCGGGCGTCCAATGGGGCTTGTTTTCCGGCCTGTATCTGGTGCTCGCGTTGATCTTTGTGATGGGCCGCCGGGTGATTCCATTCTTCATCGAGCGTGGCGTGGATGAGGCGATTACGATCGACAATGGGTTGTGGTTGGATAGTGCCAGCCTGGTGTTGTTTCTTGCCTGGGCTGTGGTGGATGTGTTTCTGCCGGCGCGACAGACTTTGCTGGGCGTGCTGTCGCTGCTGTTGGTCGTGCTGCATGGCTGGCGGTTGATCCACTGGCATACCCCCGGTATCTGGCGCAAGCCGTTGTTGTGGTCCCTTTATCTGGGCTATGCTTGGTTGGTGGCCGGCTTCTTGTTGAAGGCTGCCTCGGTGTGGCTCGGGTTGTCGCCAAATCTGGCGCTGCATGCCTTCGCTGTCGGCGGTGTCGGACTGATGACTCTCGGCATGATGTCACGTGTTGCACTTGGGCATACCGGGCGAAACGTGTTCGAACCGCCGGCGCTGCTCGGTTGGCTGTTCGCTACCCTGCTCGTTGCGGCGGTCGTCCGGGTGCTGTTTCCGATCATCGATAAGGTGCATTATACGTGGTGGATCGGTTGTTCTCAGCTGTTATGGATACTGGCTTTCGCCGGTTTTGCTTTCTATTATCTGCCGGTGTTGATCAAGCCCCGGGTGGATGGGCGACCGGGCTGAACGGATGCGGGCCGGAGCCAGTCCATCGGGATTGGCACGACCCCCGACTGGGTGTATTCGGTAGCCGAGCAACATCAGGGTGACCAGCGTATAGGCTAGCCAAGGTGATTCCCCCGGCTTGCTTTGCAGCCAGAAATGCAGGCAGCCGGCAATTGCGATCGGGTAGATCTGGCGATGCAGGCGAAGCCGGTGCTTCTTCATACGCCGAATCATGCCGTCGGTGGAGGTCAGTGCCAACGGGATCAATGGCAGGTAGGCGAATAGCCCGATGGCAATGAAATAGCGTTCGTTGATCTCCAGCCAGAATTCCCCGGCATCCCAGTCCAGTTCAAAATGTAGATAGATCACTGTATGCAGGCTGGCATAGGCGAAGCTGGCCAGACCGAGCAGGCGACGCAGTGGCACCAACCAGTTCCAGTCACACAAGCGACGCCCTTGGCCGAGTTTCAGTAGGATGGCGGTACGTGACAGCAGGCGGCGCAGTGGCGTGATCGCCAGCGTCAGCAGTAACAACAGCAGGGTATCCCGGCCGCTTCGCCGGATCAGGGTTTCGAAGCCGTTGATACCCAGGTCGTCATGCCGATAGGCAAGCAGCATATCGATCGTGGGTAACAGACACAGTATCAGTGCCAGCCAGTGGATCGCGCGGCGTCGTCGGTTCAGCCAGTTTGGCAATGATCCGCGCATGCGCTCATCCGATGCCCGGGTAGAGACTGGCGACTTGCTCCGCGTAGCCATTGAGCATCGATGTGCGGCGTTTCTTCAGCTCGCCGAGTCGGTTTTCGCGGCGTTGGCTCCAGCGAGGGTGACTGATCCTTGGATTGACGTTAGCGAGAAAGTCATAGGCGGACGGCGACTTGTGTTGCCAACTGCCGATCGGTTGTTTCTCCACCAAGCGGATGTGGGTGACCGCCTTGATGCTCTTGTAACCGTATTTCCACGGCACGACAAGACGCAATGGCGCGCCATTCTGCGCGGGCAGGGTCTTGCCGTACATGCCGGTGGCCATGAAGGTCAGCGGGTGCATTGCTTCGTCGATGCGCAGACCCTCGCGATACGGCCAGTCGAGTACCTGCTGGCGCTGGCCGATCATCTCTTCTGGACGCAGTACGCTGAGAAACTCGACATACTTCGCCTTCGAGGTGAGCGCAACCTTGCGCAGCAGCTTGCGTAGCGGGAAGCCGTTCCATGGCACGACCATCGATCAGCCCTCCACGCAGCGGAACCGGTAGATGCGTTCTTCTGGCGTTTGCGAGGAGGTCAGGTCTTCGATATCGAAGGTGGCCGGGTTCTCGACCTCGCCGTCTACGGAGATCGTCCACGGGTTGGGGTTGAATTCCATCGCCAGTAGATAGATGACCTTCTTGTTCGGCGAAAACTCATAGTAGTTGTTGTAACGCGTCGCCAGTTTCGCCGGGGTGATCGCGTCGGGGATATCGAAGGCGGGTGTCGCGCATGCGGCATCCCCGGCGAGCGCGCGCCCCGGTAGCAGGCAGGACAGTCCGAGGAGTCCGGCTCGTCGGATGAAGTCCCGGCGTTGCCGCCAGATGCCTTCATCGGTGACCTCGTGTTCCGTTAGTCGCACGTTGGCTTACCTCCGCAGGGTCTTGATGTAGGCGATCACCGATTCCAACTCCGGCTTGCTGAGTTCCTCGCCCCATGGCGGCATGCGGTAGGAACGTCCCATTGCCTCGCCACCCTTGCTGATGAATTCATACAGGTAGCTGTCCGGCGCGCGGCTCAGGGTCAGGTTGAATGGTGGTGGGTTCTTGATGATCTTTGCCATGCGGCCGTCGCCCTTGCCGGTTTTGCCATGACAGATGGCGCAGCGACCCTGGTAGATATTTCGCCCGGTTTCGATATTGACCGGTGTCTGTTCCGCATTCAGCTTCTTCAGCAAGGCGACGGATTGTTCGGTATCCACGCGTAGTTGCCGGATGAATTGGATGGTCGATTCCATCTGTGTCCAGGTCAGCTCGTTGCCCCAGGGCGGCGATAGCGGGTTCATATCGCCCTTGCTGCCGCCCCAGATGATCTGCTGGCGCAGGCTAGCCTCATCGGTCGGGTAGTGTGGGTCGAGCAGGTTGGTTCTCGGGTAGTTTTTCAGCGCCAGCGGCAGCGGTCCCTCGCCCATGCCGAATGCGCCGTGACAGAGCGCGCAACGTTGCAGGTAAGTTTGCGCGCCCATCGTCACCGATGGATCGGCGTCTGATGCCGCCTGGCCGCCGAGCGGCGCGAACGCGAGTACACAAGAAATCAGGCGAATGATAGGTTTCATGTGCCTCACCCAGCCTATTCCACGACGATATGCATATGCATGTTCGGATGGATCGCGCAGTCCACGTCGATTTCGCCAGCTGTATCGAAGGTTACCGATTTTGACTGTCCTTGCGGATAGGAGCCAAGGTCAAATGTAGATGCATCGGATAGGCTGTAGACATTGTGGAAGAATGGGTCTTCATTGATGAACTTCAGCGTGTCGCCCACCTTGATGGTCAGCGACTTTTTGGTGAATTCCTTATTCTTCTGGCCGACCTCGTATTCTTGGGCGAATACCATGCCGGACAGGGTCAAGGCGAAGAACGTACTCAGGATCAAAGTGTTTTTCATTGGAGAATCTCCGTGTATGCCTCCGGCGGGCCAGGGCCACGCCGGGTTAATATTGGTTAGCATGAAACTACGCGGTCGGTTGCCTGTGATTCATCCGCGGGAACGCTGTCGGCTTGGCCTCGGCATAAGCCGCCTTGGATATCCCGTGGTTAAACCGCTGGCAATTTCCATGACAGTCGGGTGTTGTTGCCATCATGAGGGTCAGTTGAGCGGAATATCCGGCAGGGACACGGCTTTTGGCGCCGTCGTCAACGCATGCATGAAGGCAATCAGGTTGTGTTCGTCCCGCTTGCTGATCTTCAGCGGCTTCATATTCGGGTCGAGATCCTTCTTCACATGCCCGCCTTCGATATAGTGCGCGACGACCTCTTCGAGTGTCTTCGCCGAGCCGTCATGGAAATAGGGCGCGGTGCGGTCGATATCGCGCAAAGTGGGTGTTTTGAACGCGCCTTTCATCATCTTCAATGGCAGTTGCGCATAACGCCCCATATCCGGATTCTTTTCGCCATACGATGCCAGCCCCAGGTTGTGGAAGCCGTTGTCGGTGAAGTTCGGACCCTGATGACAGGCTGCACAGTTGCCCTTGTCTTTGTCGACGAAGACCTTGAAACCGTCGATCTGCGCGGGTGTCATGGCGTTTGCATCGCCTCTTACCCAGCGGTCGAACGGTGAATCGTTGCTGATCACGGTGCGCTCGTAGGAGGCAATTGCTTTCGCCACGGTATCACCGCCGATCGGCTCGCCGGGGTAGGCTCGCTCGAACAGCTCACGGTAGCGTTGGCTGCTTTTCAGGAAATTGAACAGCTTTGGCAGGTCCATGTTCATCTCGGCCGAGGTTTCCATCGGTCCGAGGGCTTGGTCCTCCAGCGAACGCTTGCGTCCATCCCACATTTGAATGCTGTTGAACGCGGTATTGACGATGGTCGGCGAGGCGCGCTTCAATACCTGTCCCTGGAAACCCTTGCCGGTTGGCAGGCCATCGGACCAGCCGAACATCGGGCTGTGGCAGGAGGCGCAGGCGATCGTGCCGTCGCCGCTCAAACGCGGATCGAAGAACAAAGTCTTGCCTAGTTCGATGCGTTCCCGGGTGAGTTTGTTATCGGCCGGTGTCGGAGGTAGGTTGGGCAGTAGCCATTCCCGCAGGCTGGGGTCGCCGGCCTTGAAGGTATATTTATCAACTGGGTTGTTGGAGGCGATGGCAAATCCCGCGAACAATTGCGAGATGCCCGCGACCAATAGGCCGCGTTGGATAAGTCGTTTCATGGTGATCTCCTTAATGATGGGTGCTCGACGGAGGCAGCTCCATTCTTCGCTGGAGTGGCCCACCAGGTTTGGCGGGCTGCTGAAAACGTGGTTTTTCGACGGCTTGCGCGCTGCTGGATGCGCCGCGATTATCGCTGCTCTGTCAAAGGGTGAATTGCTGGACCGCTTCATTCAGCTCCATGGCGCTGTCGTTCAGCGTCTGGGACGACGCCTGTAGCGTGGTGGCGTTGGTGCTGGAGGTCTGCGACAGTTGGGCCAGTTCGTCCAGCGCCGAGGTGATCGCGGTGACCGCCTGTTGCTGCTTCGACATCAGATCGACGACACCTTGCATGCGTTTTCGGAGCGATTGCGCATGCTTGCTGGATTCGTGGGAGCTATGGCTGATGGCTTGCAGCTTGTCGATATTGCCCTGTGCGTCTTGTAAGGCATGCTCCAGGGAGCTGACTGTGCTGCCAACGCCGGACGATATGGTTTCCGCCAGTTCGCGGATCTGATCGGTGGCCTCACGGGTATTTGCCGCGAGGTGGCGGACCTCGTCGGCAACGACGGCGAAGCCGCGTCCGTGCTCGCCGGCGCGCGCCGCCTCGATGGCCGCGTTCAGTGCGAGCAGGTTGGTTTGTTCGGAGATGCTGCTCACCGTGCCAACCACGTTGGTAATGGTCTCCGCCGCCTGTGCCAGCTCATGCGTCAGCGACATGGTGTGATCCATCTCGCGCTGGAAACCAGTGAACGATTCGGTGATGATGTTGATCTGCTCGGCCGATTCACTCGCGGCCTCGGCGGATTGCTGGGTGATCGCGGCGGAGGCGGTCAGCTCGCTGGTGGCGTTGTCGGTGGCGGTGCTGACTACGCTGGTTTCCGTCTGAATGGCCTGCACGCTGTGGTGGATACGCGTGGATAGATCGGTAATGCCGCTGGACATCTGGTCCAGTTGGTCGGATTCCGCGGTGATCTGTGCGGTACGATTGCGCAGTCGTTCCACCATATCGTGGAGGTTGGCGATAGTGGTGCTGAGTCCACTCAGCGTCTGGCCGGTTTCATCCCGACCACCAGGCGCTATCTGGATCGCCAAGTTGCCGGAGGCGAGTTCACGGATGCCGTCCGAGATCCGTTTCAGCGGGTTAGTCAGTAGGTTCGCGGCGATCCATGCGATGACCAATGCCGCCAACATGACGGCGGCGAGCGCGATGCCTCCGGTCAGCAGGGTCTGGCGGGTGGCGCCGACGGCGGCGGCGGTGCTGTTCGCCATCGCCTGTTCCTCGGAGGCGACCAGTTCGTTGGCCAGTCGGCTGACCTTGTTGGCGTCGGCGCGCAAGGCCTCGCTGGCCTCGCGCGCCTTGTCGTCCAGGTTCTTCTTGCCGAACTTGATGACCTTCAGCTCGCCAGGTCGCATTCTTTTCAGTAACTCGGCCAATTGCTTGACCCTGGCTTCGCCCGGAAGGCTGCCTTTCAGGCGCTGGATGCTTTCGTCCAGCATCGACGATGCACGTATCGATGCGATCGCGGCCTGGCGAATGTTGGACGCTTCGTTTGCCGCGATCAATGAAGCTTTGGCCGCCGACATGCGGATGATCGATTCACGCGCGGTGGTCGCGGCGCGCAGTTTCTCCAGCGCGCCAGTGATGCGGTGCTGGGTGTCCTGGTTACGTTGATCGATCAACCAGCCGATACTGGCGCTGATGACGAGATTGGCGAAGATAAACGAGGCGATCAGGCCGACGATCTTGGTTTTCCACGGGATATTGGCAAACAGCTGCTCTGCTCGGTTCATTGGCGATGCACGGGTTATTCGTAAGTAACATCGCTAACGACAGTCGGGAACGAATCTTTAACAGGCCGTTGAAAAATAGCATTTTTCAACATCCTGTTAAGGCGGTCTGTTCATCATCGATCGACGGGTTTATTTCTCTGCGCCGAGGTAGCAGATCCATCCGGCATCGGCGTCGCCGTTCTCTGCTGGCACGAACACACCGTCGGCCTCGCCGTCCTCGTCGAAGCCCTGCCAGTAGACCGTGGTTTTGCGGAAACCGGCCTCGATCAACAGTTCGCGTATCTCGGCCAGAGTCCAGAGACGCCAGTCATAGCTGAAAGCCCGGTCCAGGCGCGAGCCATCGGCAAAGGCGAAATGGATATGACACGCCAGGCTGCCGTTGATCGGGTTATAGCTGGCCTGCTCCCAGAGATAGGTGAAATTTCCCGTGGGTGCTTCTATCTCGCGTTCCTCGACGATCTCGCGATAGGCGTCATAGCCGCCGTAGGCATCGAGAAAGAAGATGCCATCGGCCCGCAAGGCGGCATGCACTTGTTGAAAGTAACGTTTCAGTTCATGGCGTTGCTTGAACAGCCAATAACTGAAGTTCATCGCGAGTACGATGTCCGCCGGGGGTGTTTCCACCGTCAGCACATTCGCGCGTAGTAGCTCGATCCGCTGGCGCATGTCGGCAGGCAGTGGGTCGAGATGCCGTTTGCGTCCCCAGGCCAGGACCTCGGGGTCCAGGTCGATACCGATAGCGTGCCGTCGTTTATGTCGGGCAATCCATTCGGCGCATATCAGTGCGGTGCCGCAGAAGTCTTCACGTAGCAGTCTGGCGGGACGGTTGCGCAGGGTCTTCCAGGTGGCGTCGATGAAGTCGATCTCGGCCTCGGCGCATTGTACCGACAGCTCGTAGAGTTCATGAGGATCGGCTTGCGTGGCCTGCGCGCCGGCTGGGCGGATGGAGGGTTTGTTTGGCATGAAAGATGGCTTGGGAGTCAACAGATCGTGAATTTTGCGTGATGATCAACGATATCTTGATCCAGGTTAGCTTGTGCTCGGGAATATCCGCTATACTTGCAGCCCTGTCCAGGTTTAGTATCTCGCTTTCGTTGACTGTATCTCTGTATTTCCGATATATGGGGGGCGGAATGCGTTATCAATCCGTGTCGAGGTGAATTTCGTGGCATCAAGACACCTTAAGTGTGAGTATTATAATTTCTGGCTGCCCGGTTTCGCCAGTATACAAATCAATGGAGAAGAACAATGTCCAAGGGGCAGAGCTTACAAGACCCTTTTTTGAATGCCTTGCGTAAAGAACGCGTACCGGTTTCGATTTTTCTCGTGAACGGCATCAAGTTGCAAGGGCAGATCGAGTCTTTCGACCAGTTTGTCGTCTTATTGAAGAACGCGGTCAGCCAGATGGTATACAAGCATGCCATCTCGACGGTCGTTCCCGCGCGTAATGTGCGTATTCCGCATGGCGACGCGGAAGAAGAATAGCCGATCGCCGTGCCGTGGTCCGCATGACGCTGGTCATGCGGTGGATGTTGTTCCGTCCGAGGGGGCGTCCCTCGAACGCCCTCGCTCTTCCGATGACGCGTGTCTGTCTGTCCGCGCTTTTCTTCTGATGGCTTCCGGTCTCTTCGATGTTTGAACGTCCCAAGGTGGGTGAAACCGCGTTACTCGTCGCCATCCAGCCCGATGGTGGGCCGCCCGACCAGGACACGTTGGGCGAGTTCCGCGCCCTGAGCGAATCTGCCGGCGCGCGGATTGCAGAAATCTTCACGGGCACACGCAAGCATCCGGATCCGCATCTGTACATCGGCAGTGGCAAGGCCGACGAGATCAAGCGCGCGATCCAATCGAATGATGCGGATCTGGTGATCTTCAACAATGCGCTGACACCCGCGCAGGAACGCAATCTTGAGCGCCGTTTCGAGTGCCGGGTGCTCGATCGCACCGGCCTGATCCTGGATATCTTCGCTCAGCGGGCACGCTCATTCGAAGGTAAGTTACAGGTGGAGTTGGCTCAGTTGAAGCATCTTTCCACCCGCCTGATCCGTGGCTGGACTCACTTGGAGCGCCAGAAGGGTGGGATCGGGCTGCGCGGTCCGGGTGAAACCCAGTTGGAAACCGACCGTCGCTTGATCAATGCGCGCATTGCTCGCATCCATCGCCGCCTGGGGAAGGTGGACAACCAGCGCGAGCAGGGCAAGCGTTTACGCGGCAAGGCCGAAATTCCGACTGTATCGCTGGTCGGCTATACCAATGCCGGGAAGTCGACGCTGTTCAACGCGGTCACCGGCGCGGATGTCTATGTGCGAGACCAGCTTTTTGCCACCTTGGATCCTACACTCAGGCGGTTGCCGCTGGGCAACGGCGCCGAGGCCTTGCTGGCCGATACCGTGGGTTTCATCGCCGACCTGCCGCACGAACTGGTCGCCGCGTTCCGTTCAACCTTGCAGGAAACCGTTTCCGCCAGCCTGTTGCTGCATGTCATCGATGCCGCCAGCCCGAATCGGGATGCCTGTATCGCTGAGGTCGACAGTGTCATCGGGCAGATTGGCGCGGATAAGGTCCGGCAGATTCACGTCTACAACAAGATCGACCAGTTGACGGAGCGGTTGCCGCGCATCGAACGTGATGGCGAGGGACGTATCCGGTGCGTCTGGCTTTCGGCGCAAAGCGGTGAGGGGACCGAACTGCTGCTGAAAGCGATCGAGGAGATCTGTTTTCCCGAGCAACGGATTCAGCGTTTTCGCGTTCCCATGCGTGATGGTGAATTGCGCGCGCGTCTCTATGCGGTGGGCAAGGTGATCGAGGATCGACAGGACGAAGGCGACTGGCTGCTGAGCGTCAGCCTTTCCCCGGCAGCCCTGCGGCGCTTGCTCAAGCGTTATCCGACACTGAATCGTGGTCCGCGCCAGATTGAATACGCTTATTCCATGGGGTGACCTGCCGCGGGTTTCGGGCTAGAATGCCGCCCTTTGGCTTTAATTATGCACAGCGAGGATCCCGGAAGCGGGCGGTTGTGTCGGTGAATCACCTTAACGGAGTAGTCAATGGCCTGGAATGAACCGGGTGGTGGAAAACGCGATCCCTGGGGCAGCGGTAGCGGCGACCAGGGTCCACCAGATCTCGACGAAGTGGTAAAGAATATCCAGAAGAAGCTTGGCGGTCTGTTCGGCGGCGGCAAGCGGGGAGGGGGATCTTCCTCCGGTCCCTCGCTACCGGGCAAGAGCGTGATGCTGGTGGTCGGCGTCATCGCGCTGCTACTCTGGTTGTCCAGCGGCTTCTATGTCGTGGAACCAGCGGAACGGGGTGTTGTATTGCGCTTTGGCGCCTTCAAGGAAGTGACCCAGCCCGGCCTGAACTGGCGCTGGCCGGCGCCGATCGAGACCCATGAAGTCGTCAATGTCGACGAATTCTCCTCGTTCCGGCGCAAGGCACAGATGCTGACCAGTGATGAGAACATCGTCGATGTCGAGCTGACCGTGCAGTCGCGTGTGCAGGATCCTGCGGATTTCCTCTTTCAGGACG
>JALSSX010000101.1 GCA_026984055.1 Sedimenticola sp.
CTATCACTGCCCGAAAAGTGTCGCGGAGGTGGTGGACTTCATGGTCGCGCGGATACTTGACCATCTCGATGTTCCGCATGCGTTGATGCCACCTTGGGGCGGCATTACGCCGGAGTAGGTGGGTCTTCTCCTCTGGCGTGACGGTACTCACCGCTCGGTTGCCTGAGATGC
This sequence comes from Sedimenticola sp., assembly GCA_026984055.1. Classification (GTDB taxonomy): domain Bacteria; phylum Pseudomonadota; class Gammaproteobacteria; order Chromatiales; family Chromatiaceae; genus JALSSX01. The sequence continues at coordinate 172 of JALSSX010000101.1, forward strand.
ATCCTCCCCGTTCACGACTGCGACCGCCCAATGCGGTGCGCTGACTGGCGTTCACTCGGTCGGGCGGCTCAACGTAGTGTCGACTACGCCTGCGCGCTCCTCGGTCGCGAACGCCAGCCATCGCACCACCTTGAGCGGCCTTGCTACGCGACCCTTTGAGTAACCCGGGCTAGAATTCCTCCCATTCGTCGTCGTTATCGCTGCTGGCGGTAGCGATGGGTGGCGGTGCTGGCTCGGGTTTTGGCGTGGCGGCTGGCTTGATTTCTGGTTTGCTCGCTGGTGGCGTTGGTGCGCTCGTAGCCGAGGCGGTTGAAGCCTTCACGACCGGCTTCGCCGTGATGCCGCCTGCCTGACTGGCGTCGAGGCGGAAGAAGCCTACCAGGTCGCGCATCTCACCGGCCTTGTCGAGCAACCCGGCCGAGGCGGCCGAGGTCTGTTCGGCCAATGCGGCATTCTGTTGGGTCAGTTCATCGATCGACGTGACGGCGTTGTTCACCTGGGCAATGCCCTCGGATTGTTCCGCGCTGGCAGCGGCGATCTCGGCGATGATGTCGCCGACCTTGCGCACGCCCTCGACCAGTGCTTCCAGGCGTTCGCCGGATTCATTGACGAGGCTGGATCCGGTGTTCACCTTCTCCACGGAGTCTTGAATCAGCTCCTTGATTTCCTTCGCCGCGTCCGCCGAGCGCGATGCCAAGTTGCGTACCTCGGTGGCGACCACGGCGAAGCCACGCCCCTGTTCACCGGCGCGCGCGGCCTCCACCGAGGCGTTCAGCGCCAACAGATTGGTCTGGAAGGCGATCTCGTCGATCACGCCGATTATCTCGGCGATGCGGCTGGACGATTTGTCGATTGCCTGCATTGCCGCGATGGCGTTGTTGACCACCTCGCCGCCCTTTTCCGCGCTGAGGCGCGCGCTGGCGGCGACCTGATTCGCTTGCTGGGCATTGTCGGCGTTGTGCTGCACAGTGGAGGTCAGCTCCTCCATGCTGGAGGCGGTTTCCTCCAGGTTGGCGGCTTGCTGCTCGGTGCGCATCGACAGGCTGTTGTTGCCGGCGGAGATCTCCTCGGCGGTGTCGCCGATGGCTTCGGCGGATGTCTGTAGCCGCTGGAGCACATCCGACAGGTTGTGCATGGTCTTGTCGATATCCCGCTGTACCTCGCCAAAGGTTCCGGAGTAGGTCTTGTCGCTCTTGTGCGTCAGGTCGCCCTCGGCCAAATGGCTCATCGCCGTGGCGATATCCCCGAATATGTGCGACAGCTCGTCCAACAGGGCGTTGAAACCCTCGCCGAGTTGACGGAAGAAGCCCGTTTTGCTGGCGGTGTCGATACGTTTGCTCAGGTCACCGGCTCGGGCGGCCTCGACCAGGGTATCGATCTCCTTTTCGACCGCGACCTCGGTGGTGCGGTCCGCCAGTTCCAATGCGGTGCCGAGGCGCTCGCCATCGTCGTTCTCCACGGGTGTGCCGGTGACCTTCAGCGTGGTGTCGCCGATGTGTAGCTCAGTTGAATCGGTCTGGGTGTCGTTCAGTTTGTTCAGTCCTTTTAACAGGCTATCGATACGCGTGCCTTGTGGCTGGTCGACATCGACAGCCGGGTTGTTGCGCCGCAGGCTGTCTCGGTTGTGGCGGAACAATGCCTGGGCTGCATGGTTCAGATAGATGATGCGCTTGTCGGTATCCGCGAGCACCACGCTGGAGGCCACGTTGTCGAGCGCGACGCGGATGCGGTAGTTCTCTGCCGCCTCCTCGCGTTCGCTGGCGATACGCTGGGCTTCTTGCTCGGCCAGCGCCAGTTCTTCCGTGCGGTCCAGCCATTGCGTGACGCGGCCCTGGTATTCGCCATCGTCGTCATACACCGGGCTGGCGGTCAGGCGCAGTTTGCGGCCAGCCATATCGACATCATAGTCGGTGTCACGCTCCAGCTTGCGTGCGTAGTCCGTCTGTACTTGGCGGTCGTCGAACAATCCGCCGACCCCGGCGCCGATCAGCTGCTCTGGATCGTAGTCCGGATGGCTGTGCTTCAGTATCGGCGCCATGTCTCGGAACATCTGTGCCGCCGCGCTGTTCATATAGATCAATCGATTATCGGCGTCCGATACAGTGACCGGCGCCGAGACGTTGTCCAGGGCCTGACGGATGCGCAGGTTCGCCGCCGCCAGTGCCTGGTCGGTTTCGATGCGCTGACGCAGGCCATCCTGCATCGCCTTGAGTGATTGCAGCAGACGGCCTGTCTCATCGTTGCCGGATACCTCGATATGGCTGTCCAGGTTGCCGTCGGTGATGCGTCGGGCGATGTCGACCGCGCGTTGCAGCGGGCGGCCGATGTTGCGCGACAGCAGCCACGCGATCAGCAGGATCAGGCCGGCCATCACCGCCAGGCTGGCGATGTGCTCGACGCGTTGAGTCTGGTACAGCGAGGTGGTTTCCTCGGTGGTGGCCACGTTCAGCGTTTCCTGGCGTTTTTTCAGCGTATTCAGATCGGCGTGGATACTTGCCATGGCCGGAGACACTTGGGTGCGCAATAGATATGCGTCGCTGCGCCAGGCCGGCGCCAGATGTATCTCCACGGTTCTGTCGAGGTGATGCCAGAATTGATCCAACTCGTGGGTGAATTGCTCGAAGGCATCGGCTTGCTCGAAATTGAGCTGATCCTTCCGGGCTTCTATCTCCCCGATCTTCGCGACCGCGACCTCGCGGAGACTGTGCAGGTTGTCGACCGCCGAATCGGCGCGGAATGCCAGAAACAGCCGTAGTTCGTTGTTGATCGAGGTCCAGTAATAGCGCAGATCGACCAATTTTGCGTAGAGTTGCTTGCGCTCGGCGCTTGGCTCTTCGTCTTCTTCGGACTGAAGCATGGAGGACAGCAGTTGCAGGCGGCGGCGGTATTCCGGATTGATATGCTCGGCCGCGTAGGTCATTGCCGGCATATTGTGGTTCGGATCGGTGGCGATCCGCAGCAGTTTCTGTTCCTGCTGCTCTATGGTTTTCAGCTTCTTCGTGATTCGTGTTGTCAACGCTGCGCTCTGTTCGTCGGCGTTGACTACCGGCAGGCGGGCGAGGTGTTCCACCTGCGTGTGGGCGCGGGAGGCGGCATGCTGGTAGGCTTTCTTGTCCTCGTCTTCGTGGGTGATCAGATAGAAGCCCAGTTCGCGACCGGCATTGAGTATGCTTTCGCTGGCCTCCAGCGCGCCGATGGCCGCCGGCTGGGTCTCGGTGACGATCTTGTCGATCTGACTGTTCATTCGCGACAGGCTGTCCACTGCTAGATAGCTCTGAATCGCCTGCAAGGCAAGGATGAAGGCAAAACTGCTGATCAGCTTGTTCTTGATGGACAGGTTGGACCAGAATTCACGCATTGGGGATCTCCACGGGTCAAATCGTTCGGCCGCGATGGCGGGGCCGGAGTGTGAAGACTAGCGGCGTAGGTGGTTGCTTCTTTAGTCCGGATTTCTCACCGGGTTGCGTAGCGAGGCCGCTCAAGGTGGTGTGATGGCAGGCGTTCGCGACCGAGGGCCGCGCAGGCGTAGTCGACACTACGTTGAGCGGCCCGACCGAGTGAACGCCAGTCAGCG
>JALSSX010000102.1 GCA_026984055.1 Sedimenticola sp.
CATCAAGCACGCGCGCGCGCTGAATGCCTTCACGAATGCTTCGACCAACTCCTACAAGCGCCTGGTGCCAGGGTTCGAGGCGCCAGTGATGCTGGCTTACTCGGCGCGTAACCGCTCGGCTTCCATCCGGATTCCATGGGTCTCAAGCCCGAAGGGCCGCCGCATCGAGGTACGCTTTCCGGATCCGACCGCGAACCCATACCTGGCCTTCTCGGCGATGCTGATGGCCGGCCTCGACGGCATCCAGAACAAGATCCACCCGGGCGATGCCGCCGACAAGGATCTGTACGATCTACCGGCCGAGGAAGCGGCGAAGATCCCCACCGTCTGCCACAGCTTCGACCAAGCCTTGGAAGAGCTGGACAAGGATCGCGACTTCCTGACCGCCGGTGGCGTGTTCACCAACGACCTGATTGATGCCTTCATCGAACTGAAGATGGAAGAGATCACGCGCCTGCGCATGACCACCCATCCGGTCGAATTCGACATGTACTACTCACTATAAGCGGGCTTCGTAAAACGACACCCCGCGCGACACAAGGAGGCGTCGTCGGATTCAACAACGACCAAGCCTTTGAATCCGCGAGGAAAAAAGAATCGCACGTTTTACTTCCCGTGTGCCGTAAAGCCCTGGATAGGCTTTTGCGGTACATGCTGTAAGTGACGAATCCTCGGTCTCGAAAGCCCCTCGACGAGAGTCGTGGGGCTTTTTTGTGTCCTCCACCGAGAAAACGCGATGTGAGGCGGAAGATTCGGGATATATGGCTTGGCAGTGGCCGGGGTGCGGGGTAATCTCGGGGAAGGATTTGTTCAGTGCTTCGCAAGGGGGCCGTTTATGTCCAATCGTCTGCTCTTTATTCTGCTCTTGATGCTTCCTGGCCTGCTGAGCGCCGCGGTATACAAGCGCATCGGGCCGGATGGGTCGGTCTATTATTCCGATCAACCCAGCGATGGCGGCAAGGCCATCGAGCTGCCGGAGTCCACCGTCTATACCCCGCCGCCGATACCGGAACGCTACAAGGCCTTCCACGCCAAGTCGTTGGAAAAGAAAGACGAAAAGGCCGCCGGCTACACGAAGGTGGAGATTATGTCCCCCACCCAGGACAGCACATTGCGCAGTAACGAAGGCACCCTGCCCGTCAGCCTGCGGATTCAACCCGGGCTGCGGCAAGGCGATGTCATTCGCTTGGTCATGGATGGCAAAACGTTGCCTTTGAAGATCACATCGCCTTCGCTGGCGCTGAAGAACGTCGATCGCGGCACGCATACCCTGGTCGCAAAGATCGAGGACGAAAATGGAAAAACGCGGATATCCAGCGCATCTGTCAGCTTCACCCTGCGTCGCGAGTCAATCCTGTTTCCGAACCGACGCCAGAGAAATCCGCCAGCGCCTGGACCAAAGTCTTTGTGAGCGACAGGCGTTCCCCGGCCGCCGTTACCGGTGAAAGCTCCATTGCCCAGATTCGGATTCGGTTCGTTCGCACCAAAATAGTGCGTGCGTGGATGTCGTGGGAAACCGCATTACGACGAGGAACACGGCCAGGGGCGAAAGGGCGCGTGCAATGATGCCTGGATTTGGCTGGCTGTGGCGGTATTGGCGCGATTATTGCTTTCTTTCCGCGATATGCCCACGTCTCAATCCGAAACCTGCCGTTATTCCAGCGAAGCGCTGGAGAACCTGAGCACCGCCGTGCTGCTGTTTGGCACGGATGCCCGTCTGCTGTTCATGAACCCCGCCGCCGAGATGATGCTTCAGGTCAGCGCGCGCGCGATCAAAGGCACGCCGGCGGCCTACCTGCTGCGCGATCCAAAAGGCGCGATCATGCGCATCATGAAGCAGTCGCTGAGCAGTGGCGATTCAGTTAATCAACGTGCCCTGTCGCTGAAACGCGCGGACGAGAGTGTGATCACCGTGGACTGCACGGTGAAGCCAATGTTCTCGGATGACAAAGAACCGGTGTTGCTCTTGGAGATGGACTGCATCGACCGACGTCTGCGCATCAGCCGCGAGCAGAACCTGATTCAACAGCAAGAAGCGGTGCAGGATCTGTTCCGCCGCCTCGCGCACGAGATCAAGAACCCGCTCGGTGGCCTGCGTGGCGCCGCGCAATTATTGAACGCCGAGCTACCGGCCCCGGACTTGGCTGAATACACCGACATCATCATCGCCGAGGCTGATCGGTTGAAGAATCTGGTCGACAGCATGCTCGGTCCGAGACAATTGCCAAGGCGCGAAAGCCTCAATGTCCATCAGGTGCTGGAACGCGTGCGTGTGTTGATTCTTGCCGAACGGAAAGGCGGTCGGCTGCGTATCGAGCGTGATTACGATCCAAGTATCCCGGAATTGACCGGTGACCGGGACCAACTGCTGCAAGCGCTGCTGAATGTCGCGCGGAATGCCTCGCGCGCGGTCGACGGTGACGGCGTGATCGAGTTACGCACCCGGATATTGCGCCAGTTCACCATCGGTGGTGAGCTGCATCGCCTGGTCACATGCATCCAGATCATCGACAACGGTCCCGGCATCGACGAATCCATTCGGGAAAAACTCTTCTATCCCATGGTCACCGCAAGCGAGGACGGCATGGGGCTGGGCCTGACCATAGCGCAATCGTTGATCAACCAGCACGGCGGATTGATCGAATGCGACAGCGTGCCCGGACACACGATTTTCAGTATCTATCTACCGCTGGACGACACAACGACATGACAAATTCAGTCTGGGTGATCGACGATGACCGATCGATTCGCTGGGTGTTGGAAAAAGCGCTGCGCAAGGCCGGCATGGCGGTGCGCTGCTTCACCAATGCCGATGAGGTGCTGGACGCGTTGCGCGAGGCCGACGAGCCGGACGCGGTGATCTCCGACATCCGCATGCCCGGCATGGACGGGCTGACCCTGCTGTCGCACATCAACGAGACCTATCCCGATCTGCCGGTCATCATCATGACCGCGCATTCCGATCTGGACAGCGCGGTGAACGCCTTCCATGGCGGCGCCTTCGAGTATCTGGCGAAGCCCTTCGATGTCCAGGAAGTCATCGATCAGGTTACCAAGGCATGTCGCCGGCATGCCGAGACGACCGCCGCCCAGGTGAGCGACAAATCGCTCGGTGACAGCGACATCATTGGCGAGGCGCCGGCCATGCAAGAGGTATTTCGCGCCATTGGCCGGCTGTCGCGCTCGAACATCACCGTGTTGATCAACGGCGAATCGGGCACCGGCAAGGAACTGGTCGCGCATGCCTTGCACCAGCACAGCCCGCGTGCCGACAGACCGTTCATCGCATTGAACACTGCCGCGATCCCCGCCGAGCTGCTCGAATCCGAGCTGTTCGGGCATGAGAAAGGCGCGTTTACCGGCGCCACCAACCGGCGGCGCGGGCGGTTCGAGCAGGCGGATGGCGGCACCCTGTTTCTAGATGAGATCGGTGACATGCCGGCGGAACTACAGACCCGTTTTCTACGCGTGCTGGCCGAGGGCGAGTTCTATCCGGTCGGTGGGCGTGAATCGATACGCGTCGACGTGCGCATCATCGCCGCGACCCACCAAAACCTGGAAGAGCTGGTGCGCGCCGGGCGCTTTCGTGAGGATCTGTTCCATCGCCTGAATGTGATCCGCATTCATCTGCCGGCGCTGCGCGAGCGCAAGGCCGACATCCCGCTGCTGATGGAGCATTTCCTCGGTCAAGCGGCGGACGAGCTGAAGGTGGAAAAGCAGTTTCTCGCCGACGACGCGATGGAGTTCCTGATGCGACTGCAATGGCCGGGCAATGTGCGCCAGTTGCAGAACACCGCGCGCTGGCTGGCGGTGATGGCCTCTGGACGACGTATCCATCTGGACGACCTGCCGCCGGAACTGCTCGACAAAGCGGCCGAAAGCGGCATCGTCGGCGACAGTTGGACCGATGCGCTACGCTGCTGGCTGGAACAGCAATTGCGCAATGGACGCCGGGGTCTGCTCGACGAAGCCCTGCCAGCCTTCGAGCGCGTGGCAATCGATGTCGCGCTGGGCTTCACCGGCGGTCGCAAGCAAGAGGCCGCGCGGCTGCTCGGCTGGGGACGTAATACCTTGACGCGAAAGCTGAAGGAATTGGATATTCAGGCTTGACCCGGCTTGTGCCGGACACCCATTCTTATACTCCTTGGAGAATATCGTGGATAGCACCAGTATAGAACTCGTCGGCAGCCAGATTGCATCGCTCAGCGTGGAGGGTGATAGCGTGCGCCTGCGCTTCGAGCCGGCCTACCTGATCAAGACCATGACCGGTTCGGTGGAGAAGACGCGCTGGCGTCAGAACGGTGACCTGGTATTCGAGAACGCCCGCGTGCTGGAGGAGGCGCCACCCTTGCCGGCGGTCTGCGCCGGTGGCGATGTCGGCGAGAACATCTACACTTATCGCGACATGATACCGTTGCCGCTGGAGAGCCGTGGCCGCGCGCATTGTCGTCTGAAGGTCGAGGGTTCCGAGCGGCTGATCGCGATCGATGGCGAGGCGATCAGGCTGGACATGGAAGAGACGCCGCGCTATATCGAGCATATCCGGCCGGAGGTGGGGTGACGGAACGGCAGCGCGTCATCCGCCGTTCATCAACAATGTCTGGGTGGTCTGAATCTCCTGCTTCGCATCGTCGAGCAGGCGCAGACTGGCGTGTGGCGTCAGGCCGTCCAGCCTCAATATATGGTAGGCCGGCAGCTCATCCATGCGCGGCTTGCCATTCAGTTCGCGGCTGCCGATCAGGCTGTGCATGTGCGCGATCAGGACGATATCGACAAGCGCGGGTTCGCCATCGTGACTGTGATTCCAATCGCTGGCGTGCAGCGCGGCATCGATGAAATCATCACTGAAATCCCATTTCTTCAGGATCAGGCTGGAAGATTCTCCCATCAGGGCCTTCATCGTGCCGGCGAGCTGGCGGGTGTCTTCCAGCACCTGGGGGAAGCGCCGCACGTAGTCGAGAATCGCGACACCGCCGATGTTGTGCACCAAGCCGGCCAGTAAAGCTTCCTCGGGATCGACCTTCACGTTACAACACTTGCACAGGACATGCGCGATCGCGGCGACGCGGATGCTGTGTTGCATCAGCCGTGTCATGTGCGCTGAGAGCAGGCTGGAGCGGGTGCGATAGAGTTCACGGATCGCAAAGGTGACGACCAGCGCCTGGGTGGTGTGCAGACCGAGTTTGACGATCGCCCCCGATAGGGTGTTGCTCTGGCCTTGGCTGGCGTACATTGCGCTGTTGGCGGTTTTGATCAGCTTTGCCGAGATCACCGGATCTGCCTGGATCACCATCGCCAGCTTGTTCGCGTCGGTGCTCGGGTGGCGCACCGCGATGCCGACCTTCTGGGCGATATCCGGCAGGCTGGGCAAGACCAGTGAATCGGACTGGATGGCGCGATAGAGCTCGTAAGAGACGGTGTTCGTCAACGCCGAATCAGCGTCTGATTCATCTTCCAGAGTGATGCAGTCGCTGTCTGCGTCGCCTTCCAACAGCTTGTGCAGGCGACGGAGCACCGCCGCCGGAACGCGGATATAGTGTATCCGTGTCTGGGTGACCACGTTGTAGCGCCTGGGTTGCAGTTGGGCGACCGGTTGACGCGCAGACGGCGTTCCGGCCTCCAGCTTGACGGTGCGGCCGTCGGCGGCGGTCAGCAACAGGGTGCCGGCGATCAGGAAATACTGGTAATCGTCCGTCGAATCCAGCGCGAGCAACTGCTGTCTGGCCGGCAGTGTTTGTACCTCGGACTGGTTCGCGACGCGCTTCAGAATCGCATCATCGAGGTGACTGAAGGCGCGGAAGGTGCGCAGAATGGCAGCGTCTGGCCGGTCGATTTCCTGTGATGCTGTCAGTGCCATGTATCTCGCTCAAGGTGTTGTGTGCCTGGATGGTATCGACAGTTACAATGAACCCTTTATAGCTGCGGCTATGATCTGGAGGAAACATGCGTCACGAATCTTGGTATCCGCTGGGCCGGAAGTGAAGATTCACCTGATCGCCGTCGGCAGGCGCATGCCGGACTGGGTGGAGAAGGGTGTCACTGAGTACCAGCGGCGGATGCCGGCAGAAGCCGCGTTGCGTATCACCGAGATTGCACCGGGACGGCGCGGGAAACGCCTGGATATCCCGCGCATCGTGCGTGACGAGGGCGAGAAGATCCTCGCCGCGATACCTTCGGACAGCCAAGTGGTGGCGCTGGACGTGCGTGGCAAGATGCTCTCCACGCCGGCGTTGGCGCGCTGGATGGACGACTGGCTGCATGCCGGTCGCGATGTCGCGTTGCTGGTCGGCGGGCCGGATGGTCTGTCGGATGCCGTGCGCGACAGGGCGGAGCGGCGCTGGTCGCTATCGTCGCTGACTTTTCCGCATCCGTTGGTGCGCATCCTGGTCGCCGAGCAGCTCTATCGCGCCTGGAGTATCCTGAAGCACCACCCCTACCACAGAGAATAGCCGTGGCGAAGATCTACCTGGCCTCGCAATCACCGCGTCGCGCCGAACTGCTGCGTCAGATCGGCATCGAATTCGATGCTGTCCCGGTCGAATTGGATGAACAGCCGTTGGACACCGAGGCGGCCCTGGCCTTTGCCCGGCGCATGGCGCGCGAGAAGGCGCGGATCGCCGTCAAGCGGTATCGCGACCGGCCATTGCTGGCGGCCGACACCGTCGTCGAGATAGACGGCGGAATACTCGGCAAGCCTCGCGACGAAGCCCAGGCCGCGTGCATGCTGCGGCGCTTGTCCGGCAGGCGCCATCGGGTGATCTCCGCCGTCGCGCTGTACAGCCGGACAGGCACGAGCACGGCCGAGAGCATCAGCGAGGTGAGCTTTCGCGAGCTGGAGGCCGACGAGATCAGCGCCTACTGGCGCACCGGCGAGCCGTGTGACAAGGCTGGCGGCTATGCGATTCAAGGACGCGCGGCGATTTTTGCGCGCGAGCTGAGTGGCAGTTACTCCGGCGTGATGGGATTGCCGTTGTTTGAGACCGCGGAACTGCTGCGTGCGATCGGCATCGATCCGCTGATTCGCGCTTGAGCCGGCCCGCGCGTGGCCGCATACTGACGGCGATAATCTTTCGAGAAACAAGAATGAGCGAAGAGATCCTGGTCAACGTCACCCCTCCGGAGACCCGCGTGGCCGTCGTCGAGAACGGCGTCGTGCAGGAGGTGATGATCGAGCGATCGGCGCGCCGTGGATTGGTCGGCAACATCTACAAGGGCAAGGTCTGCCGCATCCTGCCGGGCATGCAGGCGGCATTCGTCAACATCGGCTTCGAGCGGGCGGCCTTCCTGCATGCCTCGGCGATCGGCCCGGCGAGTAATCTCGATGCACGGAGCGATCGTATCTCGCAATTGGTGCACGAGGGCGAAAGCATCGTCGTGCAGGTGGTGAAGGATCCGATTGGCAGCAAGGGCGCGCGCCTGACCACGAATCTTTCCCTGCCATCGCGTTACTTGGTTTTCATTCCCGACATGGACACTGTTGGCGTCTCGCAGAAGATCGAGGATGAGGAAGAACGCCAGCGTCTGCGCGAGATTCTCGCCGATTTCGTCCTGCGTAGCGAGATGCCGGGTGGTTTCATCGCGCGTACAGCCGCCGAGGGAACCAGCCGTGAAGGGCTGGAGAACGACATGCTGTTCCTGCAACGCCTGTGGGTGGCAATATCGGAGAAGGTCAGTTCCAGCAAGGCGCCGGCACTGGTTCACGAAGACCTGCCGCTGGCGAAGCGTGCGTTGCGCGACCTGATCGGCCCGGAGGTCGAGAAAGTGCGCATCGATTCGCGTTCTACCTGGGAGAAGGCGGTACGCTTCGTCGCGAAGCTGATCCCGGACGCCGAGATCCAGGTCGAATACTACCCCGGTAAGCGGCCGATCTTCGATCTGTACGGCGTCGAGGACGAGATCCAGCGCGCGCTGGACCGCAAGGTCGATCTGAAATCGGCCGGTCATCTGATCATCGACCAGACCGAGGCGATGACCACCATCGATGTCAACACCGGCGCCTATGTCGGCCATCGCAACCTCGAAGAGACCATCTTCAAGACCAACCTGGAAGCCGCGCAGACCATCTGCCGGCAACTCCGCCTGCGCAATCTCGGCGGCATCATCATTATCGATTTCATCGATATGCAGGACGAGGAGCATAAGCGGCAGGTATTGCGCGCGTTGAAGAAATGCCTGGCCTCGGATCACGCCAAGACACATATCTCCGAGGTCTCGAATCTCGGCCTGGTCGAGATGACGCGCAAGCGCACCCGCGAGTCGCTGGAGCATGTGTTGTGCGAACCCTGCCCCTGTTGCGAGGGTCGCGGCTCGATGAAGACCGCGGAGACCACTTGTTACGAGATCTTCCGCGAGATTCTGCGCGAATCCCGCCAGTACGATGCCGACCAACTGCTGGTGCTGGCTTCCGCCGAGGTCATCGACCGGCTGCTGGACGAGGAATCGGACAACCTCGCCGAGCTGGAACAGTTCATCGGCAAGCCGGTGAAGCTCCAGTCGGAATCGCTGTACACCCAGGAACAATACGACGTGGTCCTGATGTGAGGCCATGAAGCCGCGCGCGCGTCTCTTTGGCGGGATATTGGACGAGGCTTCCCATGCTTTTTGGGATGACTTCCCCGTGTTGCGCGGGGCGGCGCCGCCCCGCGCGGCGCGCGGACGGTCGAGAAAGCGTGCTTTTCCACGGCCCGGCGACGCCGGCGGTGGACCGGGATGAAGAAGCTCGCGCTGCATGTCTCGCGGAAGATGGCCGCGCTGCTGATCGCCGGCGTGATCGTGGTCGGCCTGCTGATCGCCACGTTCAGCGCCGCCTTGCCGTGGGCCAACGCCCTGCGTCAACCCGTCGAGCGCACCCTGAGCGCGGCGTTGGGTGTGGAGGTGAGTATCGGTCGCATCGTCGGCCGCTGGACGGGCTATGGCCCGCGCCTGGCGCTGCAAGATGTGCGCCTGACCGATGTCGATGATCTCGATCAGGTGATTCATGCCGACGAGCTACAGGTCGACCTGGCGCTGTTCCGCTCGCTGCGCAAACGCCGCATCCTGCTCGACCAGGTAATCTTGAAGGGCGTCGAATTCACCTTGTTCCACTATCGCGACGGACATTTTTCCATCAGCGGCCTGACGCGTCCCGGTAGCGGCAGCCGGCATGCATTACGGCTGTTCGCGACCCTGCCGAATATCCTGATGGAAGATACCCTGATCCATTGGCGACAGGAGTCGGTCGGTTATCGCGACCGGGTCGCGCGGGTCGCGCGGGCACAGTTGCGCAATGCTGGTGATCGTCACCAGATCGATGCGCGACTGATGGTGCGTGACTCCCCGCATGGCGGCCTCAGCGCCGTAGCCGATTTTTACGGTGATCTCGATCGTCCGTCCAGCCTGAACGGTGACATCTATCTGAAGGCGGAGCATCTGGCGCTGGGCGCGGTGCTGGCCGCGCGGCTGCCGGCACCGCTGCAAGCCAGCGGGACGCTCGGTGGCGAACTTTGGGCGGCGCTGCGACATGGCAGGGTCTCCCGGGTGGATGCGCGACTGGCCTTCGGTGACGCCGGTATCGCAATGCCCGATGTCCCCGTGGCCGTACCGCTGGACGGTCGTTTCACCTTGCAATGGCAGGGCGACGAGGCATCGGGCTGGCGTCTCGACTTGAAGGCCGGGGCCGTGCCGGACGCGCGGCTGCCGGCGCGGATCGCGGCCGACTTCCGGCCAGGATTGGGTTATCGTCTGTACTTGGATCACCTTGCCGTTGGCGCCTTGCGCGACATCCCGCAGCTGGCCGGCGCCGCCAGTGGAAAGCCGCCTCCGAAGCTTGCCGCGTCAGTTGCCAGACTGGCGCCCAAGGGTCGCCTGGAGGCCGTGCATCTCGCGTTGAACCCGGCGGGCGGCAAGCCTGATCCAGCCGCGTGGCGCATCGATGCGCGCATCGTCGATCTGACCACCCGGCCATGGAAGAAGATTCCGGGGGTCAGTGGCGTCGACGCGCATATCGCCGGCGGGCGGGGATACCTGACACTGGATATCGACAGTGAGGCGGTGACGCTGGATACCGCCGGTCTGTTTCGCGCGCCGTTACGCTTCAGCCTGCGCGGCAGCCTGGCGCTGATGTCGGATGCCGATGGCATGCATGTGACGGCCGATGACTTGCATGTGCGCAATGCTGATCTCGCCACCCGTACCACGTTGTCGATAAGCGTGCCGCGCGACGGTGGCGCGCCGCTGCTGGATATCGTCAGTCGCTTTCACGATGGCGACGCCATGCATGCCTCGCGCTATTATCCGACCCGGGTGATGAAAAAAAGGCTGGTCGCGTGGCTGGACAAGGCGTTTCCGCGTGGCCGGGAGGTGTCGGGCGGTTTCGTGCTCTATGGCCCGTTGAATCATTTCCCGTTTAATAAAAGCCGCGACGGTCGCTTTCAGGTGCTCTTCGATGTCGCCGACATACAACTGCATTTCCTCGACGGCTGGCCGGACATCACGCGGCTCTCCGCGCAAGCCGAATTCTCGCAGAACAGCCTGAGCCTCCGCGAAGGACGTGGGTGGTTGTCCGGCATCGCGTTATCCGGGCTGGAAGCGTCGGTCGACCCACTGCGTGGCGCTCGTCGACTGACATTGCATGGCGCGGCGACCGGACGACTGGACGAGGCGCTGCGCATCACACGCCCCCACCTGCATGGCAAGGGCTACCTGGATATCCTTGACCCACGGGGCAAGGCGAAGGCGATATTGGCGCTGAAAATCCCGTTGGGGAAGCGCAAGGGCCAACCGGTGGATGTGCGACTGAACGTCGCATTGCGGGACAATCGACTGGTGATTGGCGACGATGCGACTCGATTCGAGCATATCGACGGTTCGGTGGTGATTGACAGCGGCGGATTGACCGCCAGTGGCCTGAGCGCCGACTGGCTCGGCAACCGAGTGCTTGTCGATGTGTCCAAGCTTGCCGGTGGCAGTACGCTCGTCGAGGCCCGGGGGCGGGTGAAGAGCGCGTCGCTGAGCAAGTCGTTGGCGGCTTTCGATCCATCGATCGCGGTCGGCGAGGCACCGCTACACGCCAGCCTGAGATTGCCGCATGGCGAGTCGAGACGACATCCCGTGTTGACGCTGGAAAGCGATCTGGACGGAATCCGCGTGGACATGCCCGCGCCGTTTGGCAAGCCCGCGGCGGAAAAACGCGATCTGAACATTCAGATCGACTTCGAATCCAAACAGCGCGCGCGCGCGCTGTTTCGTTATGCCGATCAGTTGTCTGGCCAGGCAGTCGTCGAACACGGGCCCCGGGGCATGACGCTGCGCTGGGCGCAACTCCACTGCGGCGCGGGCAAGGCCCCGACCCTGTGGGAGAAGCCGGGGATTCAGCTTACCGGCGGATTGCCGGAGCTGGACGCCGGGGAATGGCAAGCGTGGTTGCGCCACGTGCTACCGGCCAAGGTCGCTGGCGGCCAGGGGTTGGACCTGGCCGTGGATATTGCCACCGACAGGCTGATTTCTCCACTGGGAAACTGGTCGGATACCCACCTGAAGGGCGAATGGTTGTTCTCGACGACGCCTGTCGCATGGCGCATCGAGATCGACGCCAAGCAAGCCAAGGGTCGGCTCGTCCGGGTCGGCCGTGGTCCGGTAAAGTTGGTTTTCGACCATTTGTTGTTGGACGCGCCCAATCTCGCCATTGCCGCCGCGCCGTCGAAACCAGATGGCGTAGAACCGACGGCGGTGCCGCCTTTCGACCTGCATGTCGGGCGGCTGGTCGTCGATAATCACCTGCTTGGTGAGTTGGGCCTGGCCGCGCGGCGTACGCGTGGCGGCCTGCGTTTCGAAAATCTGCGCCTTCAGAGCGTCGATGCCCACATCGAGGGCGATGGCCGCTGGGTGAAGCGTGGCGACAAGATATCGACCGACGCGCATCTGGATATGCGTCTCGACCGGCTTGGCGATTTCCTCGAAGCCTCGGCGATCAGCGACAAGGTACATGATGGTGAAGGGCATATCGACATGCGGCTGTCATGGCCCGGTGGTCCGGCGGATTTCACCTTGCGACGGCTCGATGGGCAACTGGATGTCGATCTGAGGAAAGCCCGTTTCGTCAGCGTGAAGCCAGGTATCGCGAAGCTATTGGGCCTAGTCAGCCTGGATGCGATCAGCCGGCGTTTCAAGTTCGATTTCGATGATGTGATGAAAAAAGGGCTGTATGTCGATCGCGCCAGGGGGCGGATTCGGGTCGAGGCGGGCGCGTTGCGCGCGCGGGATTTCGTCGTCACCAGTCCGATGGGCAGCGTCACGCTGAGCGGCCGTGTCGGGCTGTTGCCGCCACAGCCGATGGACGTGCTGGCGACCGTGGTGCCGGAACTCGGATCGACGGTGACCGTCGCCGGTGCGGTGGCGGGCGGTCCGGTCGTTGCCGCCGTGCTGCTGCTGGCCCGGGATGTGTTAAAGAAACAGATGGACAAGGCCTCGACCCTGCGTTTTCGTCTCACCGGAACACTGGACGAGCCGGTGAGCAAGCGGTTGCTCCGCCCCAGCGCGCCGCATGCCGATGTCAGCAATATCCACGATTACGAAGAAGACGCGACCATGCGTTGAACGCTCAGCCGGCGTTGTCGGGAACGAAATGGCAGGTACACGATCCCCAATGTGACGATTACGCCCGCCATGGCTCTCGTGTCCTTCGGACATTCTGGATACAATACTGTGACGGGTCCGATGCCCCGGTACTGCGATTCTTTATCTGGCCGTGCGATACCACGACACCAGGATTGGCGATCCACCCTGAACAAGGCGGGATGATGACATCAGTAAAACCCAAGATTCACGCGGCCGCCATTCAGATGGCTTCCGGTTCCAACGTCAGCGCTAACCTGCTGGAAGCCGAGCGCTTGGTCGGCGAGGCCGCCGAGACTGGCGCAGGCTTGGTCGTGCTGCCGGAGAACTTCGCTTTCATGGGGCGTTCGGACAAGGAACTCACGAATCTCAGCGAGCCGGACGGCAACGGCCCATTGCAGAACTTTCTCGCCGCGCTGGCGGAACGTTTCGGCGTCTGGCTGGTCGGAGGCACCATACCGCTGGACGCCTCGCGTGCCGGCAAGGTGCGCGCCGCCAGCCTGTTGTTTGACGACCAGGGCCAGCGCGTTGCGCGCTACGACAAGCTGCATCTGTTCGATGTGCATCTGGTCGAGGCCGACGAACGCTATATCGAATCCGAGACCATAGAGCCAGGCGACAAGCCGGTGGTCGTGGATACCCCGTTCGGCCGTCTCGGCATGCTGGTGTGCTATGACCTGCGTTTCCCCGAGTTGTTTCGCAACCTGATTGACAAGGGTGCCGAGATCTTCGTGTTGCCGTCCGCGTTCACCGCAATCACCGGCAAGGCGCATTGGGAGCCGCTGGTGCGCGCCCGTGCGATCGAGAATCTCGCCTACGTGGTCGCCGCCGCGCAGGGTGGCTACCATGTCAGTGGTCGCGAAACCCATGGCCAGAGCATGATCGTCGATCCGTGGGGCACGGTTCTGTCGCAGGCGCCGCGCGGTAGCGGCGTGATCAGTGGCGCGATCGACCCCGACTATCTGGCAACGGTGCGGCGCAACTTCCCTTGTCTGCAACATCGCCGTCTTCACTGCAAATAAACCGGATTCATAATTGATGGATACTCAGGTTCTGGATATTGCCAGATCAACTTTGCTCGAACCCGTGGGCCTTGCGCGCGAGCACCTCAACCGCCTGATTGACGGCGTGCTCGGCAGCCAGGTGGATTTCGCCGATGCCTATTTCGAGAGCGCGCGTAGCGAATCCTGGTCGCTGGAGGATGGCATCGTGCGCGAAGGCAACTACAACATCGACCAGGGTTGTGGCATCCGCGCGATCAGCGGAGAAAAGACCGGTTTTGCGTATACCGACGATATCCATCTGGAGAACCTGCTCGAAGCCGCGCACAGTGCGCGCGCGATCGCCTCGCTGGGTCAGGATCGCCAGATTCGAGTCGGCGACGGCACGCCGAACACGCCATTGTATGCGCCATCCAATCCACTGGTGTCGCTGGACGCTGGGCAGAAGATCGACCTGCTGAAGCGCGCCGATGCCGCCGCGCGCGGCGCCGACCCGCGCGTCACGCAGGTCAACGTCAACCTGGTCGCGGCCTACGATGTCGTGCTGGTGGTGAACAGCGAGGGCCAGCTGAGCGCCGATGTACGACCGCTGGTGCGCATGAGCGTCAGCGTCATCGTCGAACAGAATGGCCGGCGCGAGCAGGGCTACGCCGGCGGCGGCGCGCGCACCACGCTGGACTATTTCATCGATGAATCACGCGCCGAGCAGTACGCGCGCGAGGCGGTCCGCCAGGCGCTGGTCAATCTGGAGGCGGTCGACGCCCCGGCCGGCGCCATGCCGGTGGTGCTCGGCCCCGGGTGGCCCGGGGTATTGCTGCACGAAGCCGTCGGCCACGGCCTGGAAGGCGATTTCAACCGCAAGGGCACCTCGGTGTTCGCCGGACGCCTTGGCGAGCAGGTCGCCTCGAAGCTGTGTACCGTGGTCGACGATGGCACCCTGCCAGGCAGACGCGGTTCGTTGAGCGTGGACGATGAAGGCACACCGAGCGAGCATACCGTGCTGATCGAGAACGGCATTCTGAAAGGGTATATGCAGGATAAGATGAATGCCGGTCTGATGGGGCAAGCGTCGACCGGAAATGGCCGGCGCGAATCCTACGCGCATCTGCCGATGCCGCGCATGACGAACACCTATATGCTCGCCGGTGAGTGCAAGCCAGAGGAGATCATCGCCTCGTTGGAGAAAGGCCTGTACGCGGTCAACTTCGGTGGTGGCCAAGTGGACATCACCTCCGGCAAGTTCGTGTTCTCGTTGAACGAGGCCTATCTGATCGAGAACGGCAAGGTCGGCGCGCCAGTGAAGGGCGCCACCCTGATCGGTAATGGCCCCGAGGTGATGACACGCGTCAGCATGGTCGGCGATGATTTGGCGCTGGACAGTGGCATCGGGGTGTGCGGCAAGGAAGGACAGAGCGTGCCGGTCGGCGTCGGTCAGCCGACGCTGAAGGTCGACGAGATCACCGTGGGTGGGACAGCGGCATGAGTGAAATCATCCAAGTCAGCGACATCCGCGACGAACAGGCGCGCCTGGAAAACGTCATCAGCGACCTGATCGCCGAGGCCAGATCACAGGGCGCGAGCGCCGCCGAGGCTGGCGTCAACCTGAGCGCGGGCTACTCGGTCACCGCGCGTCTCGGCGAGGTCGAAACCATTGAGCACGATCGCGACGGTGGTCTCGGTGTAAGTGTTTACTTTGGGCATAGCAAGGGTTCCGCCAGCACATCGGACCTCTCCCCCGAAGCAATCCGGGATACTGTCACGGCCGCCTGCAATATCGCCCGCTTCACCAGCAAGGACAAATGCGCGGGCCTCGCCGATGCCGACCTGATGGCAACCGAGATGCCAGATCTGGATCTTTATCACCCCTGGCGGCTCGACATCGACGAAGCCATCGGGCAGGCGATCGAATGCGAAGCGGCGGCGCGCGATTTCGACAGCCGCGTGATCAATTCCGAGGGTGCCTCGATCAGCACTCACCGGGGCGTCACCCTGTACGGCAACAGCCATGGCTTTCTCGGCGGCTATGCCGGCACCCGTCACAGTGTCAGTTGCTCCGTCATCGCCCAGCAGGGCGACAGCATGGAACGCGACTACTGGTATAGCGCCAACCGCGTGCCGGAAAAGCTGGAGAGCATGACGGACATCGGTCGGAAGGCGGCGGAACGCAGCGTGAACCGTCTGCAACCGCGCAAACTGTCGACCCGGCAGGCGCCGGTCATCTTCCAGGCCGACATCGCCACCAGCTTGCTACGCAGCTTCATCGGCGCGATCCGGGGCGCCGCGATCTATCGCGAATCCTCCTTCCTGCTCGACGCCATGGGCAAGCCGGTGTTTCCGGATTGGGCGCATATCCACGAAAATCCCCGACTGCCGCGCGAGGCTGGCAGCGCCGCGTTCGACAACGAAGGCGTCGCGACCCGCGCGCAAGACTTCATCCGCGACGGCGTGTTGCAGCGCTGGGTACTGGACAGCTACGCCGCGCGCAAGCTCGGCCTGCAAACCACCGGTAATGCCGGCGGCGTGCGCAACCTGCGTATCGACGCATCCACCGGCCACGAGCTGGCGGGCCTGCTGGAGATGATGGACAGCGGCTTGTTGATCACCGAACTGATGGGCCAGGGAGTGAACCCCGTTACTGGCGACTACTCACGCGGCGCGGCGGGTTACTGGGTCGAACACGGCGAAATCCAGTATCCGGTCTGCGAGATCACCGTCGCCGGCAATCTGCGCGACATGTTCATGAACCTCGGTGCTGTCGGTTGTGACATCGACCGCCGCGGCGGCACCCAGACCGGCTCATGGCTGGTCGATGGCATGATGATTGCCGGAGAGTAATGACAGGCGGCGGGCCCATGTCGAAATTTCCGGTTCGCGCTGCACGATATGCCGAGACCGGCTGGTGAATGCGAATGGGAAAACGCGACTTTAACAGGATGTTGAAAAACTTCTTCCATGGACTTTTTCAACGAAGGAACCAGAAAATGCGATTTCCCGGTTCCTTCATTTTCAATGACTTGCAGTCATCGAAAATGGCGAGACATCGATCCCCGTCCCACTCGGGCATCTCGATTTTTCGAGATGCCCTATACCCGTCAAGTTCCGCCACCGGGGTAACCTGCCGTTGTTTACCGGGTTCGAGGACACCATGAAAAAACGCCATGCCCTTTTCCTTCTGCTGGCATTGCTCTGTCTGCAGGCCGCCCATGCCGAACGCAGTTTCCTGGTCGATGCCGACTGGCTCGCGGCGCATATCGATGACAACGGCCTGTGTCAACCCAATTCAGAAATGTCCTCTTTTCTGCCATTCAGAAGTGTCCGGTTTTGTGTGTCGTTTACGGGTTGGTTGGCGTATTTGAACAGCGATTGA
>JALSSX010000103.1 GCA_026984055.1 Sedimenticola sp.
AATGTTCCATAAAGCGCAGGACATCGTCCTCCTTAAGGAGTTTGTGGACCTTGGCCAAAGTGGCTTCAATGTCGATATTATCCAGCTTCACCGGATACCGCCTGTAGTCAGAAGACAGGCGTATTATCTCACGGGGTTTTGAAGCGCAATTTTGCGCTTTGTACGGGCCTTTGAAGGGATCAAAAATTTTCCCGGTACCCGGTGGCGAATAAACGGTTACGATGCAAATTATCGAACGATGATGCTTGTGAGGCAAGGGTTTGAGGGTAATCTCTGTGTCACTGGAAAATCAGGAGAAATACGCAAAAACATGGTATGCCTTGGTCGATGTATCATCTTCGATTTTCGGTGCCTATCTGATGGGTGAATACCAGCCTTCTGGTGAACCCTTGACCTCTGGTATTTCTCGATCGGGAATGGATGGAAATCCTGGAGATAGGAAGATGTTCAGCATCGATATTCCCGCTGGTGCAGTGTCGGCCAACTTCTCATTGAAGGTTCCACATGGCGCATATCCCGATATGTATGTCAAGTATGGCTCTCCGCCGGTCATCACCGGGGATAACGCGGAAGGTCTGAACTGGGACTGTCGGCTCTTCCAAGGGGCGGGTGGTGACGAGTTCTGCGCATTCAGTTATCCCCGAGCGGGCATCTGGTATGTGGCGGTCGATATGTTGACCATGCTCTCCGGGGCGCAATTGACTGCGGCTTATGAGATGCCATAGATCTTGCGAATCTGTAACGACTCGGTACACCATGGTCACGCCGGTCGAACGTTGGATTTTATTTGCCCGGCAATCAAACAGCTCGTCCTGAGCTGTTGATTGAGCGTCTTCATCTGTCGGCGATATTGCGCGGAATCTCTTGATGGACAACAATTTACATTGGCTATCGCTGATAGTGTTGCGTCCCTGCGACATGATCAACCCGGCAATCTTCGTTGCTGGGTTGACCGCGTGCGTGTTCTTTCGTTTCTGACAAGGTGCGAGAGGCCGCAAGGCCGTTTCCCACAACGACGAGCAACACCGTCAGGGACGAAAGAGTGGGTGTGATTTCGCCGATGTTCGATTGGCCGCGACGGATACCTTATGCCTGGGCGCCGGCGGTGACGTTGCGTCGCTGGCGCACAGCTTCCGCGAGGAGTTCCAGTAATGGTTGGGTGTCCTCCCATGGCAGGCAGGCGTCGGTGATGCTCTGGCCATAGGTCAGGGGCTTGCCGGGGATGCAGTCCTGGCGGCCGCCGACCAGATGGGATTCGATCATCACGCCGATGATACGCTGGTCGCCGGCGCTGATCTGACCGGCGACATCCCTGCCGACTTCGACCTGGCGTTGATATTGCTTCTGGCTGTTGGCGTGGCTGAAGTCGATCATGATCGCAGGCCGTTGGTTCGCGCGTTCGATCTCGGCGGCGGCCTCGTCGATGCTGGCGGCGTCGTAGTTGGTTTTCCTGCCGCCGCGCAGGATGACATGCGTGTCACTGTTGCCGGAGGTCTCGAAGATCGCCGAGGTGCCTTCCTTGGTCAAGGACATGAAGACGTGTGGGCGCCGTGCGGCCTGGATGGCATCGACGGCGATGCGCAGGGTGCCGTCGGTGCCGTTCTTGAAGCCGACCGGGCAGGATAGCCCGGAGGCCAGTTCGCGATGTCCTTGGCTTTCGGTGGTACGCGCGCCGATTGCGCCCCAACTGATCAGGTCGGCGATATATTGTGGGCTGATCAGGTCGAGGTATTCGGTGCCGGTCGGCAGGCCGAGTTCGTTGATGTCGAGTAGCAGCTTGCGCGCCAGGCGCAGCCCCTTGTTGATATGGAAGCTGTCGTCCAGATCAGGGTCGTTGATCAGGCCCTTCCAGCCGACGGTGGTGCGCGGCTTCTCGAAATAGACACGCATCACGATCATCAGATCGTTCTTCAGATTCTCCTGTATCTCGGTCAGACGCCGGGCATAGTCCATTGCGGCTTCGGTATCATGCACCGAGCAGGGGCCGACGATGGCCAGCAGGCGGTTATCCTCGCCGTGCAGGATGCGTTGGATGTCGCGGCGCGCGCGGAAAACCGTGTTTGCGGCGTTTTCACTGATCGGGAATTCCTCGCGAATCTGGGCTGGCGAGGAAACGTCCTTGATGCCAGTGATGCGCAAATCGTCTGTGTGGTACATGGTTGATGCTGTCGGGCCGGGTTGGAACGGGCTTGCGATTATAACCCAGGCGCTAACGGCTGGCAGACGATTTGTTCAATCGTGCCGATAGCTTGCGTCGATCAACCAGGCAACCGGGCCGCTGTTGGGCGTTTCGACACAATGGTATCGACGATGATTGTCGGCCAATGCGCCGGCGACGGCCTTGTGTTCGGCCAGGCCGCCAGGATGGCCGCGATAGCTGATGATGCTCATCACGCCGGCTGTTGGCAGTAACGCCAGCGCGGCGTGGATCGCGCCGGTGGTGCTGGTGGCCTGGGTGATTAAGTGTTTGTCGCCGCCTGGTAGATAGCCGAGGTTGAACATGATGGCGCGGATGCGCGGTTGTATGTCGAGCGGAATGAGCCGCGCCAGTTGCGCATGATCGCCATGGATCAGCGTTGTGCGTGGCTCCAGTTGTTCGGCGGCCAGGCGGCGAGCTGTGTTCGTCAGCGCCGCTGTCTGAATATCTATACAGAACACATGGCCTTCGGGTCCGACCAGGCGGGCGAGAAAACAACTGTCGTGGCCGTTGCCTGCGGTCGTGTCGATGGCGATATCGGCGGGCTTCAGATGTTCGGCGATGAAGTGTTGGGCGATTTCAACCGGGCGCATCGGTGTATCTCCGCTGGTGGCGTCGAATGTTCGCGGACTCGGGCAAGGGTTCGTCCCGACACAGATGTCGCGTCAGGGCGTCGGCGTGCAATGGTATGAACAGTGTGCCGCGCGCGCCGAAGCCATTGAATATCAGCAGTTGGGGAAACTTGGGATGGTGGCCGATGAATGGCTGGCGGTCGGCGGTGCCGGGGCGTATCCCTGCGCGCTGTCTTAGGGTGTGGAAACGCTCGGGATGGCGAAACAGGCGCGCGAGCCGTTGTTCCAGCCAGAGGCGACCGTCGGTATCTGGCAGGCTGTCGTCGAAATGCCATTGGTTGCTTGCGCCGAAACGTAGCCTGCCGCCGCCACTCGGTATCGCCCAGCAACCGTTGTTGATGATGTACTCCGGCAATGTTTCGCGCGTCTCCAGGTCAAGGATGTCGCCTTTTGCCGCTTGTAGCGGCAGCCAGTCGAACCAGTGGTTATGGCGCAGATGCCAACCTTCGCAGAAGATGACCCGGTCAGCGTGTCTATCCCGCCAGCGCACATGATTTGCCTCTGGCTGGAATTCGCCGCTGTCGCAACGTGTCTCGATGAGCGCGTGGCGCTCCAGCAGCCAACAGCGTAGGGCGTCGAGCAGCGCGTTGGTATCCAGCCAGCCGGTCTGGGTCTGGATAAAGCCGCCGTCTGGCATCAGTATGGTGTCGCTGGCGTCGGCGCCGCCAGCGAGGAAGGCGCGGTAGGCTGGTTCTCGACGCCGGGCCTTGAACAGGCGTCGCTGTGCGTGGTCACGGAATATCCGCAGCATCGGCGTTGGGTGGAAGAAGGCTTGGCCGAAGACTATTTCCAGGTGTCGCCACAACGTCAGGGATGCATCCAGCGCCGGACCCAGTTGAGCAGGCGGGCGCAGCCGGCGACCAGCCAACGGGTTCAGTAATCCGGCGGCCACGCGGCTGGCGCTTTCGCGGTCGGCGTCATCGATGACCACGACCCGGCGACCGGTCTCGATCAGGCGCCAAGCGAGCAAGCTGCCAGCCAGTCCCTGGCCGACGATCAGCTCATCGAGTCGCGTGTTGGCGAATGTATTCATACATCACGATGGAGGCGGCGACGCTGACGTTCAGGCTTTCGATACAGCCAAACTGCGGGATCGTCAGACAGCTGACATCGGGGTAGTCGTCTCGGGCGAAGCTCAGGCCGATCTCCTCGTGGCCGAGGATGAAGGCGCTGTGCTCGGGGAATTTAGCCGTGGTCAGCGGTGTGTCGCAGCCGGCTTCCAGCGCGAACAGGACGAAGCCGCGTTTGCGCAGATCGGCGTGACAGGCGCCGAAGTCGTCGTGGAAACGCGCCGGCACGGTCTTGAACGCGCCCTTTGCCGGATTCACGTCGAATGGGCCGATGCCGATCAGATGCACTTCGCTGGCGCCGAATACCTCGGCGCTGCGAAAGATCTTCGCTACGTTGAAGCCGGCCTTCAGGTGATCCAGGACGATGACGAAATGGTGCACGCCGGGTTGCGCGAGCACATTACGCTGGCGATGCTTTTCGTAGCGTCGCAATGCCTGTTGGCGTTTGTCGCGGCGCGCCTTGCGGGTGGCTCGGTCTATCATTGGCGGGATATTAACAGTCTGTCGGCAAAAAAACTCTGGTAACCAGCATGGCTGGGTCGATTTTGAGGTACAATCGATAGCTTACGGGTCCGAAATCATGGTTTCTGATCCCACGTCCGGATGCTGCCATATTGATACCGCTATGAACCAGCCGCTGCCATCTGATGATGTCCTGCCTTCGGACCAGGAGTCGGGCGAGAACCGGCACGTACTGCTCCGGCAGGTGGATTTTCCCGCCGATCTGCGCCGGCTGGCGCCCGAGGCGTTGCCGCGACTGGCCGATGAACTGCGTGCTTTCCTCATCGAAACCGTATCGCGCACCGGCGGCCATCTGGCGGCCGGGCTGGGTGTTGTCGAGCTCACGGTCGCGTTGCATTACGTCTTCGATACGCCGCATGACCGGTTGCTGTGGGATGTCGGCCATCAGGCATATCCACACAAGATTCTCACCGGTCGCCGTGAACGCATGCTCGGCCTGCGGCGCAAGGACGGGCTGTCCGGTTTTCTACGTCGCGACGAAAGCGAATACGATGCCTTTGGCGCCGGCCACTCCAGCACTTCCATCGGCGCCGGCCTGGGCATGGCCATCGCCGCGCGCCAGCAGGGCGTGGCGCGTCAGGTCGTGCCGATTATCGGCGATGGCGCTCTGTCCGCCGGGATGGCTTTCGAGGCGCTGAATCACGCCGGTTCGTTGGATGAGAACCTGCTCGTTGTGCTGAACGACAATGATATGTCGATCTCCCAGCCGGTCGGCGCGGTGAGCAACTATCTCGCTCGGGTACTCAGCAGCCGTTTCTATAACAGCGTCCGCGAAGGCAGCCGGAGCGTCCTGAAATCGATGCCAGTGATCCGCGACCTGGTGAGGCGCTGGGAAGAGCACATGAAGGGCATGGTCATTCCCGGCACCTTGTTCGAAGAACTGGGTTTCACCTATATCGGCCCGATCGACGGCCACGATCTACCGATGCTGTTGCACACGCTCGGCAATATGAAGGAGATGCGTGGGCCGCGCCTGCTGCATGTGGTCACGCAGAAAGGGCGTGGCTACGAACCGGCCGAGGGTGATCCCTGCGGCTATCATGGCGTCACGCCGTTCGATCCCGAGACCGGCGAACTGTCCGGTGGCGATGGCAAGCCGACCTATACGAAGATCTTCAGCGATTGGCTGTGCGATACCGCCGAACGGGACGCGCGTGTTGTCGCGATCACCCCGGCGATGTGCGAGGGTTCCGGTCTGAATGCCTTTGCCGAACGTTTTCCCAAACGCTATTTCGATGTCGGCATCGCCGAGCAGCATGCAGTGACGCTCGCGGCTGGCATGGCCTGCGATGGTTTGAAACCGGTGGTCGCTATCTATTCGACCTTTCTGCAACGCGGTTACGATCAACTCATCCATGATGTCGCCTTGCAGAATCTCGACATGTTGTTCGCCGTCGACCGGGCCGGCCAGGTCGGCGCCGATGGCGCTACCCATGCCGGCAGTTTCGATCTGAGCTTCACCCGCGCGATCCCGAATATGCTGGTGATGGCGCCAGCCGACGAGGCGGAATGCCGGCGCATGCTGCAGGCGGGGTTGGAATGGAAGGGGCCGGCCCTGGTGCGTTATCCGCGCGGCAGCGGGCCGGGCGTGGCGGTCGATGCCGGGCTGGAGAGCCTGCCGATTGGTCAGGGTGAGATCGTGCGCAACGGCGGTAAGGTGGCGATACTGGCTTTTGGCTCGATGTTGGCCACGGCGTTGGAGGTTGGTGCCGAACTGAGCGCCAGCGTCGCCAACATGCGTTTCATCAAGCCGCTGGACGATGCCCTGGTGCTGAAACTGGCCGCCAACCACGAGTTGCTCGTGACGTTGGAGGAGAATGTCGTCCAGGGCGGCGCGGGTTCGGCGGTCGATGAAGCGTTGCACCATGCCGGGATGATCGTCGATATCCTCAATCTCGGCTTGCCAGATGCTTATATCGAACAGGCATCCCAGGCCGAGCAACTGGCCGGCTGCGGCCTCGACAAGGCCGGCGTGCTCGACCGGATCCGGGCGCGCCTGGCGGCGCATCGCAAGGGCGAGATCCAGTCGGCCTGAAGTCGTGAAGACGCGCCACTTCGTTCTCGTAGCGATCATGCTGCTGGTCGTTGCGATATTGCCGGTGCTGGTCGGTATGCGCATCGAATCCCAATACCGTCAGTTTGCCGAGCAGCGCGCGGTTTCCCGGCTCGGTTTTGACCGAGGCTGGTTCCACTCCACGGCGCACTGGCGTCTGCAACTGCCCGACATGCCGGTTCTCGATGTCGTCGATGAGATTCGCCATGGCCCGCTATTGCCGTCCGGGGGCATGGCCTTGGCGTCGATCTATAGCCGTTTCAGCA
Source organism: Sedimenticola sp. (assembly GCA_026984055.1). GTDB lineage: Bacteria > Pseudomonadota > Gammaproteobacteria > Chromatiales > Chromatiaceae > JALSSX01. The sequence goes on from JALSSX010000103.1 coordinate 6,741, forward strand.
GCGACATCCCAGTGTCTTCCCCCGTCATTCACGCGCATGCCCGCATCGCGCTGGATGGCGACGGTCGGGTCTCTGTGCGCATCCCGAAGTCGATTCCGCTGGCGGGCGTGCGCCTCCGCGGCGATGTCGATGGCGAAATACGTTTCGATGCCGATTTCAACACCCTCGACGCGGGCTTCCACTTGCCAGGCCTGGACTTGCCGCTCGCCGGTGATCGGCTGAGGCTGGAGGGTGCGACGTTACGTATTGGCCTGCAACGTGTTGCCGGCGACTGGCTCGTCAGTTTGCATGTCGCCGCCGCCGGTTTACGCATGGCCCGCCAACGCTATACGGATTTGCAGGTCGACATCGGTGTTAACCATGTCGACCCCTATCTGCTGCAAACACTGTTATCGGCGTCGCAGCAGCGGCATGCGAATGCGATCGTCGCGGGTCTGGCGCGTCTGCGATTGATCACGCGGGTACTGCCGATGTTCCTCGCCGATGATCCGGAGCTGGTGCTCAAGCGTTTGCGGCTGCGTAGCGACAAGGGCGAGTTGCTCGCCAGCGGCAGGCTGACGGTCGATTCCGCGTGGCAACGGGAATCCCGATCTCTGCTGAAGGTGCCGGCTTATCTGCTAGCGCGCCTGGACGCGAGCATGCCGATCGATCTGGCAAGGCGGCTGCTGCGCCTGGGTTTACGGTTACGCCAGTACGGAAATCAGGGCCACGGGGTGGTCGCCGAGGCGCGTATCGGGCAGCGGCTGGAAACCCTGATCGCGGCGGGTTGGCTGCTGAGAAAGGGTGATCGGCTCGATGTGCATGCCGATCTGCAAGATGGCATACTCGCTATCAACGGCAAGGCATTGCCGTTGAATCTTCTCTTATTCGGGAGCTGACCCATGCCTATGTTTTCCCTTATTTCCATGTTGCGAGGCGGCGTATTCCTGATTGTCGCGATGTTGTTCCTGGCGTTTACCAGCACGAATGCCGTTGCCCGCAAGCGGACCGTGACCTGCGAAAGTCACGATCTGCATTACCATCAATGCCGGGCGCCGAACAACGGCCGGGTGCGGCTCGTCGAGCAGTTGTCCAAGGCAACCTGCATCCAGGGCAGTAGCTGGGGCTACGACAAGCGCGGCATCTGGGTCGACCGGGGCTGCCGGGCGCGCTTTGTGGTACACAATGGACGCGGTGGCGGAGCCTCTCATGGCGCCGGGAAAACGCTACGTTGCGCCAGTGACGACCATCGCTACCGGCATTGCCGCGCTGATACCCATCGTGGCGTGACGCTGAAGAAGCAGCTCTCCGGCGCGGATTGCCGTAAGGGCTACAGTTGGGGCTACGACAGGCGCGGGATCTGGGTCGACAAGGGTTGCGACGCGGTATTCGTGCTGCGCGGCGGCCATGGTGGTGGTGATGATGAGCATCGACCTGGTGGCGGGTGGCAGGGCAGTGGTAACAGTAGCGTCAAGCGAGTGCGTTGCGCCAGTGACAACCACCGTTATCGTCATTGTCGGGCGCGTACCGGACGGGGCGTCCGGCTGCTCAGGAAGCTCTCTGGTGCGGACTGTGTGCGGGGTGTCAGTTGGGGTACCGATCGGCGCGGAATCTGGGTGGATGACGGCTGTGATGCCATCTTTGAGGTCGGTGGCCATCGGCGCCGGGATGACGACGATTATTACAGCCTGACGCGTAATTTGGATTGTTCCAGCATCAACAATCAGTATCGTTATTGCCGCGCGGGCCGCGTGGATCGCGCCGAGCTGATCCGCCAGAACTCACGCAAGGCCTGCGTGAAGGGTTTCAGTTGGGGGTTCGATCGAAACGGCGTGTGGGTGGACAAGGGCTGTCGCGCGACCTTCCGCGTCTATGACTATAGTCGTGATCGGTAGTCGGCTGTCACACTGCCCGGCATACGCAGTTACGACCAGCTTCCTTGGCGCGATAGACTGCCCGGTCGGCGGTTTCCAGCAGGCTGCGGCATTGTGCCGGGATGTCGTGCCATTCGCCCGCGCGGGTCTGGCTGACACCGATCGACAGCGTTAGCGACAGTCGGCGTCGGTCGTCGATGACAATTGGGGTCTCGGCGACGCGTTGACGAATGCGTTCGGCGAGCGCGGTGGCGTTGTCCAGACTCGTCTGGGGTAGCAGGATTGCGAATTCCTCGCCGCCGTAGCGTGTCGCGATGTCGCTGGCGCGCAGTTCCTCGCGGATGCGCTTGGCGATCTGTTTCAGCACCTCGTCGCCGGCGGCGTGTCCGCAACTGTCGTTCACTCGTTTGAAGTGATCGGCGTCGACGAACAGGCAGCTCAGTGGTTGCTGGTAACGGATCGAACGGGCGACCTCTTCCGGCAGGCGTAAGTCGAGGAAACGCCGGTTCAGCAGTCCAGTCAGGCCGTCGGTCATGCTGTTGAGTTGCAGTGTTTCCCGGTTGATCGCGTTTTCCAGGCAGACGGCGATGATATTACCGAGACGGGAGAGGAAGTCCGTGGCGTGATGGCGGGTGAAGCGGTGCGGGTCGGGACTGGCCAAGTTCAGACTGCCTATGATGCGGTCGTTGCGTTTCAGCGGAATCAGCGCGGTACTCTTTGCCGCGGCATGGCGGGAGAACAGGGCGGCGTGATCGCCCTGCCATGGTCCGAGCAGGGGACGGTGCAGATTTCGCGTGGCTACCAGGGTATCGGCCGAATCCACCAGTTTGAGATTGCTGAAATGATCGGCGCTGCTGCCCAGCGCCACCAGCAGGGCACGGATTGCCCGATCTGGATCGAACAGCGTCAGGCTCAGAAAGGGCAGTTGAAAAGAAGGGCGCAGTTCCTCGGTGAGCAGGTATAGCAGGTCGCTCAGGGATTCGCAGTTCAGGATGGCCATCTCACGAGCCTGACAACGTTGCATCACCGCCTGATTGTGTATCGCCTCTTCGGTCAGGGTGTTCAGTTGTTGCCGTAGATGCGCGGGATCCTCGGCGGTGGCGATGCCTGGGTGGAGTGTCTCGCCGCGCTTGGATTTGTTCACGGACACTTCGCTCGCATACCTGTTGGTGGCGATGACTGAATTCATGACCCTTGTAGCGGGTGGGAACGGGGAGACTTTAGGCTTTGTTTGCATACACAAGAGTGTGCCTCGCGGGGGCGATGCTGTTGGCGCTGTCAGGTGGCAATCTCGCTGCCGGATCGCTCGTGCGCTGTACCCTGGCCGATGGCGGCGTGGAATACCGAAATCCGCCGTGTCCGGATGCCACGAATGGAAGGACGGTCGAGATCCAGCCCATGTCGGTGGGTAGTTTCAAGTACCGGGGCCGGCATGCACGGCCCACGGAGTCCGTGCTGAAGCGTTGGAAGGCGGCCAAGCGAAAGGTTGCGAAGGCGAAAAAGAAGAAACTGGCGTCAGATAAATCGTGCTGGCGCAAGCGGCGCCAGTTGGAAGCGGTGGAGAAGCGTTTGCGACGCGGCTATCGGGCCAGTGAGAGCGTTAGGTTGCGTGATCGGCGGGACGGGTATGAAGACTATATCCGCCGCTTCTGCGGGTCGCGCGGGCGGTGATCCGGCGTGCTGACTGGCGTTCACTCGGTCGGGCTGCTCAACGTGGTGTCGACTACGCCTGCGCGGTCCTCGGTCGCGAACGCCAGCCATGCCGCACCCTTGAACCACCTCGCGACGAACGCCGGTGAGAAATCCGGGCTAGCCATGGCCTGTCGAATGCCGTTCGACGCTTGGCTGACCGTGACTATGCTTTCGCGCTGGTTTTGATGATGGGAATACTCCCCCGGCCATCAGAAAAGTTGGCCATGGTTCGGTCGCGGGATGTCCGAGGCAGGGACGTATTCATGGTCCTCCTGCGGACGAATCACAACCGACTGCGTATTTTCACGCTAACAGACCGTTGAAAAATGCCATGGAAGGCATTTTTCGAGCTCCCCTAAAGATCTCGACTGGCCCGCCAACTTTGCAGATCGGGATATTTCCGGTACGCACCGCTGGAGATGTACTTGAGTACGTTGGACAACCGGATCAGGCGCACAACGGAATCGACGCGGATGATCTCCTTGCCGTTCTCGTCGAAGAAGATCAATGTCGGCGCGTAGAACAGACCGAGTTCTTTTGCCCAATCCCTGGCCGTGGTTCGTTCACCAGAGGGTGTGATCAGCGGCGTGTCCGACCACATGTCGAGCTGCACGCTGTTCATCGAGGCGAGCAACTGCTGGACCGGCTCCTTGCGCAATGGGCCGGTGTGCAGCACATCACAGGCATGACAGTCGGCCTGTTCGAAAAATACCGCGAGTGGCTTGTCGGCCGGAAAGTGGCTGCGGTCGAGCGCATAGGGCGGGTTTTCGAAGAAGTCTTCCTCGTTCAGGTCGCCCGCTTCGAATATACGGCTGTGGTCGCCGCGTTCCAGGTAACTGGCGAAGGTTTCACCGTGGTAGAAGCCATCGACCACATATTCCAGCGCGGCGCGGAACTGATATGGCGGGTAGTAACCGCGCAAGCGGAAGGCCATCTTACCTTTGGTATCGTAGAATACGAGTGATGGCGTGAAGTTCGTGTTCAGCGCGATCGCGTATTCGCGCTGGGTCAGCGTGCGACCGTCTGGCGTGGTGACCTCCTCAATGCTCCAGATGTCGATCGGAATGACATCGAAATGCGCGCGGGTGTATTCGGCGATATCGCTGAGTCCGAAGTCGATCTTCATCAATTTCTGGCAATACGGACAGCGTTGTTGACCGAAATAGACGATGATACCGGTCTTGCCGGCGTCCGCGGCTTCCTGGATATCGTCGTTCAGGTCGAGAAAGCTGTCATTCTTGAACCAGTCCGGATGCTTGACCGTGGTCTCCAGCGGTACGTCGCTGAATTCGTAGATGTCCTTGTCCGTGGGTTCCGAGGCGGCCGGCCATGATGAGGGTGCGGCAAGCGCGAGGAGAACGGTCAGTATTGAAAGATGTCTTTTCAAGCGTGATCCAGCCTGTCGTTGGCGAGGTAGAGAGCGGCGACGCTGCGCGCCTCGGTGAACGCCGGATGCCGTAGCAGGCCGGCGATGTCGTGGCGTGGCCAGCGAATCAGCTCCGGTGGTTCTGGTTCGTCGCCATCCAGCGGAGCGGAGCGTAGCTCGGTGGCCAGCACCAAGTGGGTATGGTGATCCATATAGCCCGGCGACACGCTGAGCGTCATCAAAAGCTCCAGATGTGTCGCGGAGAAGCCGGTTTCCTCGCGTAGCTCGCGATTCGAGGCCTGTAATGGGTCTTCACCCGATTCGAGAATACCCTTTGGAAAGCCCGTTTCGTAACGTTGCAAGCCGGCGGCATATTCGCTGACCAGCAGAAAATTGTCGTTCGCATCGACCGCGACGATCAGTACCGAGGTATTCCGGGCGCCGAAGATGCGTTCGTAGATACGCTGTTCGTCGTTCGAGAAGGTCAGATGCAACGCTTCTATACTAAAGATGCGCGATCGCGCGACAATATCCCGCGCGTCTATGCGTGGCGGCTTTCTGGACATAGAATGCAGTGTCTTTCAATGAATCGGGGTGGGAGATAATCCCCCGTGCTGGGGAAACCTGTCAATGGCGCATATCGATACGCATGACTGGGATCAGATCGATACGATCTTCCTGGATATGGACGGCACGCTGCTGGATCTGCATTTCGACAACTATTTCTGGATGGAGCACGTGCCGGAACGCTATGCCGAGGCGCGGGGCATCCCATTGGAGCAGGCGCGTAAAGCCTTGGCTGAGCAGTACCGGGCCATCGAAGGCACGCTGAACTGGTACTGCCTGGACTATTGGTCCGAGGCATTGGGCCTGGATATCGCCATGCTGAAGGAGGAGGTTGATCACCTGATCCAGGTGCATCCGCACGTCATCGACTTCTTAGCGCGAGCGCGACGTGTCGGCAAGCGGCTGGTGCTACTGACGAACGCGCATCGGAAATCGTTGCGGCTGAAGATGGAGAAGACACGTCTGGCGGGTTATTTCGATGCGATCATCAGCGCGCACGATATTGGCTTGCCAAAGGAAGATGTGCGTTTTTGGGATAGATTGGGTGCCGTGGAGCCTTTCGATCGACAGAGAACGCTGTTCGCCGATGACAGTCTGTCGGTGTTGCGTTCCGCAAAACGGGCCAAGTTTCGCTGGTTGCTGGTGATTCTGAAGCCGGATTCTCGCCTGCCGGTACGTGAAAAGGATGAGTTTCAGGCGGTAAAAGACTTTTCCGAGGTCATTGTCTTCATGCCCGATGATTCTTCAACATATTGATATCTAATAGATATATCTGAATTCTGCCAAGCGAATCATGTTGATCTGAGTCAGATTGTGAAAAAAATTGTACATTTGGGCTTGAAAATGCATTAGAAGATAGTAATATAGTAATCAACTTACATAGCAGACAACACAGGAGCAGTAATCATGTTTGCAGCAATATTCGCAATCGCTTTGGCCGTTGGTGGTTCCTTAGTAGCCACGGAAGCCGATCATGACGCTTTGGTAGCCGCCCAGATGAAACAGGCTCAACAGACCCAGATGGACGTGGCGGCAAGCCGTCAGGGCATCGAAACCGGTGAGCTTGGGTGGTAATCGTCCACAACAACGGATAGCGCGGCGCCCGTGTCGCGCCTTCTTCAGAGAAAATCAAGGCTCCTCGGCTTGTGTCAAGGGGCCTTTTTCTTGCTGGCGACATGGCTTGGCAAGGACGACGGGCGCTGAAATGCGACGTTCGGCTGGCCGTGACTATAATTTTGCGAAAAGAAGAAGCCTTTTAGTCGTCTGTGAACTTGTTAGCTTAAATCCGCGCCTTCAGTGCTGGACGATGGGTGGGTGATCCTCTACGCTTACCTTGTCACTAGTTATATACAGGCGTTTTCTTGCCTCCCTCGATGAAACCAGCTTTTGTTATCGGTGCCACTGCTATTGGAATAGGCATGCTTGCCTGGGTGGTTTTTTCTCCACGGCCCGGGCAGCTCGATATCCGTTCTGACGGCGTTTCGCGGGCCGCCGAGGAATCGTTGGCGGCACGAAAATCGCCACCAGGTCAGCCGCCCCCGCAACGAAGCCCGGGTTCCCCCGCCGTGATGATGGAGAATTATGTTGGCGACGCATCTCCGGACGCCCTTATTGCCTGGACGCCGGCGCGTGGCCCGATGCAAATGCCGGCTTCAATACCCGAGGGCGTCGATGTCGAATTTGTCAGAACCGATGGGCTGGATGTCGGGAATCTGCGGCAGGGCGATCGTATCGAGTTCCCGATTCCGCAAGAGTCACGTATCTATTCCGGCGTCGTGGAAGAGAAACACGAGCGTTTCAACGGCGGGGTGAAAGTCGCCACGGGTGGCCTGGAAACCGATCTGCCGTTTGCATCTTTCTCCATCGTCGACGATGGGCGAATTGCGCTGGTCATGGTGACAACCGGCAAGGATATCTATCAAATAGAGATCGATAAATCGACCGGCGTCGGCACCGTATTGGACGACAAGCAACTGGATCGCTTTCGTCAGGTCGACGATGGCCTGCTACCGCCGCAGCAAAACTAGCAGGATGTTGAAAAAGTCCTTCCATGGACTTTTTCAACGACGGAACCGGAAAATGAGATTTCCCGGTTCCTTCATTTTCAATGACTGGCAGTCATCGAAAATGGCGGTACATCCCTGTACCGCACACAGGCCATTGAAAAATGCCATTTTTCAATGGCCTGATAGATTTCACCTTGAACTCGGGCCGGACGATTGCATGCATTGTCTGAACTGGGATCAAGTTCGCAAAACCGGCACCGTGCGCCGCTGAAGAATTAAAGAAACGCGCGGGTTTTCCGTTTTGAAATTGTTGTCCGCAGCCTTGCGTTGCGGACAACGTTATAACTTCTCGCTACCAGAGGGAACACGATGGTTCGTAACCGCCTTTTTGCCGTTTTGGCAGTCACTTCGCTAGTGTTTTTTTCCGCTACCGCGTCTGCCGTGACGACGGTGGATATTCTGATGCTCTATGCGCCGTCTATCACCTCGCCGGAAAGTCGCGCGGTCGCAATGGAAGCCTATGCCAATCAGGCGCTGGCGAACAGTCAGTCCGACATCCGGTTCCGTATCGTGCATGTTCAGGCATTCGATATCCCGAACCCGAAAACGGATGAGGTCACCCTCAACGTCGTCAAAGACAATCCCCAGATACAAGCCTTGCGTACCCAATGGGGCGCGGACTTGGTGAGCTACATGACTCCGACTGGGCCTTTTTGTGGGGTTGCCTACCTATCGCCGGGCGACAGTACGACGGGCAACCTCTATTCCTATTCGGATACCATTGGGTTCAGCGTGGTCGGCCACACCTGTACCTCTAGCTTTGCGCATGAGATCGGCCATAACCTGAGCCTGGGACACTCGTTCAAACAGAATTCTCCGGGCAGTGTCTTCCCCTGGGGTCGGGGCTATGGCGTGGATGGAGACTTTGTCACTGTGATGGCGTATACCTCGGCATTTGGGGCCGGCCGGGTGCAGTATTTCTCCAATCCAGCAATTTCCGCTTGCCATGGCTCGCCTTGCGGGTTACCCAGAACACAGAACGACGGCGCGGATGGCGTTGGCGCGATGGCCGTGACCGGGCCACAAATCGCCGCTTGGCGCGTGCCTTCCACACCACCAGCAGTGAACTCGCCACCGGTGGCGGCGGCGGATGTCGTGGTGGTTCCCAAGAATGCGATGTGGGATATCGACGTGCTGGCGAATGATTCCGATGTGGATGGCGATGCGCTTTCGCTGTCGTCCGTGACGCAGGGCGCGCATGGATTGGTCGAGGTCAGCGGCAATCTCGTGGTCTACACACCCAATGGAAATTTTGTCGGCGAGGACAACTTCAGCTATGTTGTCAGCGATGTTTTTAATGCGACCGCGACCGGCAATGTACGCGTGCTCGTTGGCATGGGGCTGGAGTATGAATATTTCGAGGGCGGCAACTGGTCGGCGTTGCCGAATTTCGACACGCTGATTCCAGTGGCGACTGGCTTGGCGCGGAATTTCGATATCAGCCTGGCCCAGCGGAGCGATGATTTTGCGTTTCGCTTCCGCGGCCTGATCAATATTGCGACAGCTGGGACTTATACCTTCTTCACCGCATCCGACGATGGTAGCCGGGTGCTCATAGACGGTGCCGTCGTTGCCGACAATGATGGCAGGCATTCGCTGAATGAGACGTCCGGAAGCCTTTTCCTTGGTACCGGGTTGCATGATATCGAGGTGCAATATTTCGACGCGCTTGGCAGCGAGATGCTCAACGTATCCTGGCAAGGACCCGGCATCGCCAAGCAGTTGATTCCGGGCGGTGTGCTGCGCCAGGGCTTTGGCACCGCGGGTCCTCCGCCGAACATCAATCCGATCGCGAATCTGGACGAGGTGTATATCGATACGCCGCAGGCAATCGACATCGATGTATTGGCGAACGATAGCGATGTGGACAATGACCCATTGACGATTACAAACGTCACTGGCGCTAGCAAAGGTAGTACTCAGATCATCGCCGGGAAGGTGCGTTACACACCCGTTGCAGGCGCCGAGGGGACGGATCTGTTCGCCTATACCATTAGTGATGGTAGGGGTGGCAGCGCGACCGCCAGTGTCCTCGTGGGCATTGGAGAAGGCCTGCGCTACCAATATTATGAAGGCGTGTTCAGCGCGCTGCCGGATTTTCCCTCGCTGACGCCGGTCAAACAGGGTTCATCGCTCGATTTCTCATTGTCCGAAGCCCAGCGTGGCGTGAATTTCGCGTTTCGTTATCTGGGTTCCATCGTCATTCCGGAAAACGGTTCATATACCTTCCATCTGGGCTCGGACGATGGCAGTCGTCTGCTGATCGACGGACAGCCCGTGGTGCAGAACGATGGTATCCATGGCTATGTCGAGTTGGCGGCCAACGCGACGCTGACGGCGGGTGCTCACGATATCGAGGTTCAGTTCTTCCAGAACAGCGGTAGCAGCCGGCTCACCCTGCAATGGAGTGGTTCGTCCTTTCCAAAGCAGGCTGTGCAGGCACGGGATCTGTTGCAACGCATTGCCGGTACCACGCCCCGGAACACCGCGCCGACGGCGCTTGACGATGTGGCCTCGACCCCCCGCGGTCAGGCCGTATCGATCGATGTGCTGGCCAACGACAGTGATCCCGATGGTGATGCCTTGAGCATCACAACGCTGGG
>JALSSX010000104.1 GCA_026984055.1 Sedimenticola sp.
CATTACTGCTTTGGGCTAACACCGGGATTTCCCGATTGACATCGTCGTGTTCCCCGCGTATCCTTGCGCGTCTTTCGTAAGGCCCGCCTGAACTTTACTGGCGGACGGGATTCACTGGAGAGTTATTTCATGTACGCCGTGATTCAGACCGGTGGCAAGCAGTATCGTGTTGCCCAGGGTGATGTAGTAAAGGTTGAGTTGCTGAAGGCCGAGGAAGGCAGCAGTATCGATCTGGATAAAGTTTTGATGGTTACCGATGGCGAGGATGTCAAGATCGGCGCACCTTATGTTGACGGCGGCAAGGTGACCGCCACGGTGAAATCCCACGGCCGGGCGAAGAAGGTGAAAATCCTCAAGTTCCGCCGTCGCAAGCATCACATGAAGCGTCAGGGCCACCGTCAGTGGTACACCGAACTGGAGATTACCGGCATCAGCGCTGGCTGAAGCCAAAGGGGCAGAAGAGAATGGCACACAAGAAAGCAGGCGGCAGTACACGCAACGGTCGCGATTCGGAAAGTAAACGTCTTGGCGTGAAGGTCTACGGTGGCCAGTCCATCAAGGCTGGCGGCATCATCATCCGCCAGCGTGGTACCCGGGTACATGGCGGCGTAAACGTTGGTTGCGGCCGTGACCACACTCTGTTCGCCACCGCCGATGGCGTCGTGAAATTCGAAGTCAAGGGTCCGAGAAATCGCAAATTCGTCAGCGTCGTTCCCGCCTGATACCCATCTGCTCGGCGCGCGTTCAGCGGCGCGGCACTGAAAAGAAAAGCCTCGTCTGATAAATTGGACGGGGCTTTTTCGTTCACAGGCAAGAGGTTTTCGGGAAGGCGCAGGTAAGGTCGGGTGAATGATTGCGCTGACTCGGGGTCTTGACCTGGATCGTCCGCGTGGCGTAACCCGACACAACTACTGGCATGCCATGAAATTCGTCGATGAAGCAACAATCCGCGTCGAGGCTGGCAACGGCGGCAACGGTAGTGTCAGCTTTCGACGTGAGAAGTATATTCCCAATGGCGGGCCGGATGGCGGCGATGGAGGAGACGGTGGCAGCGTCTGGCTGGTCGCCGACAGCAATCTAAACACCTTGGTGGATTTTCGCTTCAGGCGCATCCATCGCGCGCAACGTGGCGAGAATGGCATGGGCAGAAACCGTACTGGCAAGAGTGGCGAGGATCTGAGTATTCCGGTGCCGGTCGGCACGCGCGTCTTCGATGTCGACAACGAGGAAATGCTCGGCGAGTTGCTGGAAAACGGTCAGAGGCTGCTGATTGCGCGCGGCGGCTTCCATGGTATTGGCAACGCGCGCTTCAAGAGCAGCGTGAACCGCGCGCCGCGTCAGTCGACCAACGGCAGTGAGGGCGAGCGGCGTAACCTGAAGCTGGAGCTGATCCTGCTCGCCGATGTCGGTCTGTTGGGCATGCCGAACGCCGGCAAATCCAGCCTGATCCGCAAGATCTCCAGCGCGCGGCCGCGTGTTGCGGACTACCCGTTCACCACGTTGCATCCCAACCTCGGCGTGGTGCGCGTCGACGACGAGCGCAGCTTCGTCATCGCCGACATTCCTGGTGTCATCGAGGGCGCTGCCGAGGGCGCTGGCCTCGGCATCCAGTTTTTGAAGCATCTGTCGCGCACGCGCCTGTTACTGCATCTCGTGGATATCGCGCCTTTCGATGATGGCATCGACCCTGCCGAACAGGTACGCGCGATCATCAATGAGGTTGAACGGTTCGGTGGCGACCTGGTCAGCCGGGAGCGTTGGTTGGTGTTGAACAAGATCGATCTGCTGGACGCGGGGCAGTTGAAGGAAAGCCGCCGCAGGTTGCTCGATGCACTGGCGTGGGATGGACCGGTGTACACCTTGTCGGCGGTGACAGGCGAAGGTATGCGGCAATTGCTCTATGACTTGATGGAACGATTGGAGAAGGACAAGCAAACGGAAGCGACGCCGGAAGAAGACGACCAGCCGTGGGATCCACTGGGGAAGGCCTGAACCATGTTGTCACGCGATCGCATCTCCTTGACCCGTCGCTGGGTGGTGAAGATCGGTAGCGCAATGCTGACGCGTGATGGCCAGGGCCTGGATCGCGAGGCATTTGCCTCCTGGGTCGAACAGATGGCTGCTTGGGTGAGCAGCGGACATGAACTGGTGCTGGTCTCTTCCGGTGCGGTCGCCGAGGGCATGTGCCGCCTCGGCTGGACGCGGCGTCCGCGCACGCTGCATCGATTACAGGCAGCGGCCGCCGTTGGCCAGATGGGCTTGGTGCGCGCCTGGGAGACCTGCTTCGCCAAGCGTGGCTTGCATACCGCGCAGATCCTGCTGACGCATGACGATCTGACCGATCGAACCCGTTACCTGAACGCGCGTGGCACCCTGCGCGCGCTGCTCGATCTCGGCGTTGTGCCGGTGGTCAACGAAAACGACACCGTGGCCAATGACGAACTGCGTTTCGGTGACAACGATACCCTGGCGGCATTAGTGGCGAACCTGATCGAGGCCGATCTGCTGGTCTTGCTGACCGATCAACAGGGGCTGCTCGATGCCGATCCACGCGTCGATCCCGATGCCCGGTTGATTGTCCAGGCGCGTGTTAACGAAGCCAGGTTGGACAAGGTTGCCGGCGATACTGCCGGTGGTCTCGGTCGTGGCGGCATGTTCACCAAGCTGCGCGCCGCGCGGCTGGCGGCGCGTTCCGGCGCCGCCACCGTGATCGCCCATGGTCGCGAACCCGGGGTACTCACGCACATCGCCGCCGGCGAGTCGGTCGGCACCCTGCTGACGCCCGCGCAGGAAGCTGACGCGGCGCGTAAGCAATGGCTGGCCGGGCATCTGAAACTGGCTGGACATCTGACCCTGGACGAAGGCGCGGTGAAGGCGCTGAAGCAGGGTGGTCGCAGCCTGCTGGCGGTCGGCATCAAGCGCGTCTCCGGGCGTTTCTCGCGTGGCGAGGTGGTTGCCTGTCACGATGAGCAGGGGCGCGAGCTGGCGCGCGGGCTGGTCAACTACGGCGCCGATGAGATTGACCGTGTGAAGGGATTGCCGAGCCGGGCGATCGCCGAGGTGCTCGGCTATGTCGACGAAGAGGAGATCATCCATCGCGACAATCTGGTGTTGGTCTGATCCGGCATGGGTGTTCGCGCGGTCGTCGTCGCCTATTTCCCCGATCCCGACAGACTCCACGCGCTGTGCGACGAGCTGCACGCGCAAGGCGCGAACGTGGTCGTCATCGACAACACCCCGCCGATGAGCACCGTCGTTCCGTCGCTGGCGCTGAACGCTCGCTGGTTGTCGCAGGGCGGCAACAGCGGTATCGCCAGTGCGCACAATCGTGGCATCCGCGAGGCGTTGCGGGAAGGCTACCGACACGTTTTGCTGATGGATCAGGACAGCCAGCCGGAACCCGATATGCTCGCGCGCCTGTTGGCGGCTGAACGGGCGTTGCTTGCCGCTGGTCGGCGGGTGGCGGCGGTCGCGCCGGTATTTGATGAACCGCGTCAGCGGGTGGCGTCGCATTTCATCCGCCTGGAGGGCTGGCGCATCCGCAAGCTGTGCTGTGTTGATCGCGAGCAGCGGATAGCCGCTGATTATGTGATCAGCTCCGGCTGCCTCATCCGCACCGAGGTGTTGCGCGATGTCGGCGAGATGGACGATAGCCTGTTCATCGACTATGTCGACATCGAATGGGGGCTGCGCGCGCTGATGAGGGGCTACCGCTGCTTT
>JALSSX010000105.1 GCA_026984055.1 Sedimenticola sp.
AACGACACAGCAACCAGCCAGACCAGCATCGCGACCGGCAGGAAACGCTTGCCCCTGTCCAGCAATGCCATCCATAGAAAAGCCAGTGGGATGAACAACAGGATGTTCGCCACCCAGTCGGCGCGCGAATGCAGGCCCAGCTTCAGATAGGGGATCTGGCGAAAGCGCGCCAATGCCTCGCCGAAAGGCATCGCGACATAGTCCAACGGCACCAGACTGCCGTAGACGACGAACAGCGTATACAGCAAGGTCAGCGGCAACAGCCAGCGTGGCAATCTATCCACCGTCATCGACCCGCTCCAAGCCATCCCGGTAGCCCATCAGCGCGGTCCGCGACCAATCGCCGGAAAAAAACCGATTCCCCGTCATATTCATCTTCCCTCCGTCCCGTTCGCGGATGGCGCCATCCAGCCGATTGCGGCGCACCTCGGCCCGACTCTCGACGTAGCGCACATCGATCCCAGCGGTATTATAGAGTGTGTTGCCTTCCACCCGCGCGTCCAGCGCGCGGTTCAGGTAGATACCGACATCCGAACACTGCATCACCAGATTATCGCGGATCACCCCGCCACGGCTCTCGAAACGGCAGCCATGACGGCAAAAGCGCCTGCCCGAGCCACCGCCACCCAAGGAGATACCGACACGCTGATCGTCGACACCAAGGCGGCCATTCGCACACAGCACCAGATTACGCTCAATCACCCCGCCATCAGCGCCACCCTTGATGAACACGCCGTAGGAGACCCGGTCGCCGCCGGCCTTGGCGAAATTCGCGATCAGGTTGGCGCGGATCCGCCAGTCGCTGGCGGCAACGATATCGATGAAGGTCACCGGTCGGGCCGAGTCCCTCGGCCGGTCGTTGTAGAAGCAGTTACCCTCGACGAGACCGCCATCCGGGTAATCACCGGCAACGCCATTCACCTTCAGCATCGCGTTGAAGCCACGCATGACACTATCGCGCAACACGAAGCCACGCGCGTCGCCGACCACATGGAAGGCGTGTTCGCAGCGCTCGTCCAAGCGGCACTCACCGTGGAGATCCAGGCCCTGGAAACGCCACCAGGGCGCGCTGACATGGAAGCCCTGCCCCTGCATTTCGAGCCGAACCGAACCGGGCCACGCCGCGCGCACACGGATCGGCCGTTCCTCGGTTCCCGGTACACGCACAGCAACACCGCCGAGCCGGTAAAGACCCGCGGCAAGCACGATATCATCGCCAGGCCGGGCATCACGCAACGCGGCCCTCAGACCCGCAGCATCATCCACATCGCGCCGGCGCACTGCAACGAAATCATCGAGCCGTGACGAAAACGCCGAGACATCCGCCCCCAACGCTCGTAACCGAAAGGTCGGCGGCGCCGGATAGAAGGCATCGAGATAGCGTCGAACCCAGACCGAACCGGGCAGATCCGGATGCCGATGGGCGATGCCTCGCCATAGCTGTCTTGGCGAGCCACCGGCGAGCACCGACCAGCCCGCCAGCCCAAAATGTGCCGCCAGGGGCAACACCGAAAGCAGCAAGAGGATCGACGGAACACGACGCATGCAGAACAGTATGCGCACAAAAAAAAGCCCCGACAATGGCTTGTCGGGGCTTTTGCACGGCCTGCCCACAGCCCGACCCGCATGCCTGCCGTATTACGCCGTCGCGGCGACCTTCCCGAACACCAGCCGATCGCCTTCCACGTCGACGCGCACGGTATCGCCCGGGCCGAAACGACCGGCCAGCAGATCCTGCGCCAGCGGATTCTCCAACTGTTGCTGGATGGCCCGCTTCAACGGCCGCGCGCCATAGATCGGATCGAAACCCGCCTCGCCGAGCTTATCCAACGCGGCTCCGCTGACATCCAGCTCGATATCGCGTTCCTCCAGGCGCTGACGCAGATGGCGGATCTGGATATCGGTGATGCGCCGAATCTCCTCCCTGCCGAGCGGATGGAACACCACGGTCTCGTCGACGCGGTTGATAAACTCTGGCCGGAAATGCTGGCCGACGACCTCCATCACGGCGGTCTTCATCGCCTCGTAGTCGTTGGTATGCGCCATCTCCTGAATCAGATGCGAACCCAGATTCGAGGTCATCACGATCACCGTGTTACGGAAGTCCACCGTGCGTCCCTGACCATCGGTCAGACGCCCATCATCCAGCACCTGCAACAGCACATTGAACACATCTGGATGGGCTTTCTCAACCTCGTCCATCAGGATCACGCTATACGGCCGGCGGCGCACCGCCTCGGTCAGATAACCGCCTTCCTCATAACCGACATAGCCGGGAGGCGCGCCGATCAACCGCGCGACCGAGTGCTTTTCCATGAACTCGGACATATCGATGCGCACCATCGCCTCCTCGGTATCGAACAAGAAGTCTGCGAGCGCCTTGCACAACTCCGTCTTGCCGACACCGGTCGGGCCTAGAAACAGGAATGAACCGTTCGGCCGGTTCGGGTCGGCTAGGCCGGCGCGCGAACGGCGGATCGCATTGGATACCGCGCGCACCGCCTCCTGCTGACCAACGACGCGCTTGCTCAGTTCCTCTTCCATGCGCAGCAGCTTTTCCTTCTCGCCTTCGAGCATCTTAGACACCGGGATGCCGGTCCAGCGTGACACGACGCTGGCGATCTCTTCCTCGGTGACGTTGTTGCGCAACAACGTCATTTCCTGGGATTCCGCCTTGGAAGCCGCTTCCAACTGACGCTCCAGCTCCGGTATGCGACCGTACTGCAACTCCGACATGCGCGCCAAGTCACCAGCGCGGCGCGCGGTCTCCAATTCCTGCCGGGCATGTTCCAACTCTTCCTTGATATGCGTCGCGCCCTGCACTGAGGCTTTCTCGGCTTTCCACACCTCTTCCAGATCGGAGAACTCACGTTCCAGTCGCTCGATCTCCTCCTCCAGCATATCGAGGCGCTTCCTGGATGCCTCGTCCTTCTCTTTCTTCAAAGCCTCTCGCTCGATCTTCAACTGGATCAGACGGCGTTCCAGCTTGTCCATCTCCTCCGGCATGGAATCGATCTCCATGCGGATCTGCGAGGCCGCCTCGTCGATCAGATCGATCGCCTTGTCCGGCAACTGGCGATCAGTAATGTAACGGTGTGACAGGGTTGCCGCCGCGACGATCGCCGGGTCGGTGATCTCGACGCCGTGATGCACCTCGTAACGCTCCTTCAGGCCACGCAGGATCGCGATAGTGTCCTCCACCGACGGCTCCAGCACCATGACCTTCTGGAAGCGGCGTTCCAACGCGGCATCCTTCTCAATGTATTGACGGTACTCGTCCAGCGTGGTCGCGCCGATGCAATGCAGTTCGCCACGCGCTAGCGCGGGCTTCAGCATGTTGCCGGCGTCCATCGAGCCTTCCGCCTTGCCGGCGCCGACCATGGTGTGGATCTCGTCAATGAACAGGATGATCTGGCCCTCCTGCTTGGACAGATCGTTCAGTACCGCCTTCAGTCGCTCCTCGAACTCGCCACGGAACTTCGCCCCGGCGATCAACGCGCCCATGTCCAGCGACAACAGTCGCTTGCCCTTCAGGCCTTCCGGCACCTCTCCATTGATGATGCGCTGCGCCAATCCCTCGACGATCGCGGTCTTGCCCACGCCGGGTTCTCCGATCAGCACCGGGTTGTTCTTGGTGCGGCGCTGCAATACCTGGATGGAGCGACGAATTTCATCGTCGCGACCGATGACAGGATCAAGCTTGCCCTGCTCGGCACGCTCGGTCAGATCGATAGTGTATTTTTCCAACGCCTGGCGCTGATCCTCGGCATTCGGGTCGTCGACCGCCTGGCCACCACGCACGTCCTCGATCGCCTTTTCCACCGCCTCCTGGCTCGCGCCGGCCTTGCGCAAGGCATCGCCCAACGCGCCCTTATCTTCCAACGCCGCAAGCACGAACAGCTCGCTGGAGATGTATTGGTCCTTGCGCTGCTGCGCCAGTTTATCGGTCTTGTTCAGCAGCTTGTTCAGATCATTGGAAACATGCACATCGCCGTCACCGCCCTCCACCGACGGCATGCGATCCAGGGCCTCCCCCAAGGCCGAGCGTAGTTGGTTCAGATTGACCCCGGCCTTGGTCAGCAGATGTCGGGTGCTACCCCCTTCTTGATCCAGCAACGCGGCCATCAGATGCACCGGCTCGATGAACTGGTGATCCTTGCCGATCGCCAAGCTCTGCGCGTCAGACAGCGCCATCTGGAACTTGCTCGTCAGTTTATCCATTCTCATGTCGTTTTCACCCCGATATTCGTAATCTTCAGCGGAAATGGGGGCGCGGACGACACTTTCAAGAGACGCGCCTTGCCCGACCGCTTCCCCGACCGGATAATACGCTCAACCTTTCGTTCCCGCCGCCGATCATGGACCATCGGCCCTTCCATGTTCCCAAAGATACCCGACCATGCAGCCATCGTTATCCAATCTGCTGTGTAAAAAGCTCAGCCTTCCCTTCGACCGCCACCTGCCCGAGAAATGGCGCAATCCACCGGCATGGCTGAATGGCTATATGCTGCTGTTGCTGCTTGCCGGGCTGATCTTTCAACTCTATGTACCAATCGAGTTCCATGATTCGGACATGTGGTATCACCTGCATGGCGGCGAGCGCTTCTGGGCCAGCGGCGAGATACCGGACAACTCCTATTTTTCGTTCATCCAGCCTGAACGCACCTTCGTCAATTACTACTGGGGATTCCAGGCGCTGATCGCCAAGCTCTACCAGTTCAGCGGTTACTCCGGACTGCTGATCCTACGCGCGTTGCTGTTCTTTCTGACCACCGTGCTGGCCTATCGCTTCATCATCGAAGAGAAGGACAGTCGCTCGCATATCATCCTCGTCACACTGTTGTTCATCGCCTATTTCACATTGATCGAGGGCCGCACGATCAACCTGCGCCCGCATCTGTTCTCGCAGATGTTCATGCTGCTGTTCCTGTACATACTCGAAAGGCGTCCAGGCTGGGCGCCGCTGCTGCCTCTGATCACGCTGATCTGGGTCAACCTCCACGGCATCGAATGGGTGATTCCCGGCCTGATCGGCGGTGCCTATCTGATCGAATACCTGATTGGCCGTTATCGCCACGGCTTACATAGGGAGCACAACTGGCTCTACCCCGCCTCGATCATCGCCTGCGCTCCAGCCGTGCTGCTGACGCCACATGGTTTCGACCTGCTCGGCACGCCATTCGATGTACCGCCTTTCGTCAGTATGTTTATCAACGAGATGCAGCCGTTGGACACCAGGTTGTTCTATACCATCGTATTCAACGGCAACAAGCTGAGCTATACAACAATATTCAGCATCCTGTTTCTGATCTCGTGCTACCTATTCCTAAGAGCCCTGATAAGAAACAAATTGCGCATCAGTCATGCAATTCTCGCCCTTGCTGGCATCGCCCTGCTCTTAAAAGGGATTCGCTTCCAATGGGAATGGGCCTTTCTGACGCTGCCTCTATTGAGCCACGCTATAGCGACAGAACCCGCGGTCAAGATCCGTACACGGGGCATGTCGCTGTTCGGCTTGGCACTATTGATCGTTCTCTCTCTGCCGTTTATCAATATCATCAAACAATGGCAGAGTTTCGCTCCCTACCCACTGAACACTTGGACCCTACCCACCGGGTCGATCAAATTTCTTCGCCAGCAAGCGCCTCAAGGCGGAAATATCATGGTTCCGCTCAGTCGTTCCGGCTATTTTCACTATGCACTGCAACCCAACTTTCGCGTCTACGCTGATCTACAGATGTCGCTTTTCACGGATTTTGACATTTTCACTGTTTTCCGCTTCAACACCGAAAAGCACTCGACCAATCAATTACTGGAACAATATCCGCTAGACTATCTATTGATCACAAACTCGCTGAAGAAATTCCCGAGTGATCTAGAGGATCATCCTGAGTTCAAGCCGGTATTCCTAGATGATTTCGTCGTCATCTACGCTAATGAAAAACGCCATCCGAAGCTGGTCAAAGAATTCGAACTGAAAGCCACGCATCCGTTCACTCCCGCCGGCGTGAAAGACGACGACGACCCCGACAAGATACTCGCCGAGCTGAAGCGCATGCTGTCGTTCGACCCCAACAGCGACCGGATAAACCACGCGATCACGCGTATCCTCTCCAATGAAGAACGCTATGCCGACGTCATCACCTGGGGAGAGAGATTTCTCATCGCACACCCAGACAATCCAAACAGCTACTACCTGCTCGGCGACGCCCTACACAATCAAGACAACTGCGAAAAGGCAATCCCACTCTTCAAACGTGGACTGGATGTCTCAGACGAGACATTCAAGAAGGTTCTCTACACACATATTGGCTCTTGCTATAACGATCTGCAGGACTTCGATCAAGCCTACGCCTACCTGAAGAAAGGCATAAACCCCTACACCAACCTATCAAACCCCGAGTTTCTCTATCAACTCGCGTACTCTGCCTATATCATAGGAAAAGTGCGAGAATCGACAGAGCTGCTAGACATGCTCGCGTTCAGCCTACCCGATGACAGGAAAAAGTTACGCGAGAAAACTCTTTCGTTCACCAAGAAACTGCAACAAGCTGAAAAAGAGCTACCATCATTCTTCAGTTGGGCATGGAAAATGGTAAGCGGAAATGTGACACCACCGGAGCAGAAGCCATCCAGGTGAATAGCGATTCGGGGAATCATTACCCAGAGGCGCACAGCCAAACGACGCTATCAGATCAATGGTGCTATTTCTGCTCGTGGTAGTCACCCTCTGTATTTACCGACCAGACATTCTCCTTATCTGTCCGGCCAGCAACGATATTGTCCACCGCAACCATGGAGGTCAACATCGAGTGATCCTGATTGTTATAGCGATGCATGCCATTTCGCCCGACAAGAAAGAGGTTTTCCAGACCATCCAATGCGGCGCGAATCTCGTCCATATGTTTATAGCCCTCACCAAAATAACCGGGATAGGCCTTGGGCATGCGCAACACCGTGGCATCAATGACATCCTCGACCTCGATGAACCCCAGACGCCTCATCTCCTCGATAGCCAAATCGATCATCCGCTGGTCCGGCATGTCCCACAACTCATCACCTTCGTTGCAGAAATATTCCAAGCCAATCCAGATTTGATCGGGATCGGCAACCATATACGGACTCCAGTTGTTGAACACCTGAACCCGACCGACCTTGACATCCCGCTCCTGAATATAGATCCAATTGTCCGGCAAGGACTTTTTTCCGAGTGTCCGTTCCGCAATACGGAAACGCCGCAATAGCAGACCGACCGTCATGAAATCCCGGTATTCCAGTTCCGCGGCGTACTCCCTCACATCCGCCGGCAAGGCATCGCCTAGGCTGGCGACCAATTCGCGCACCGGCATGGTCGAGAACACGTAATCCGCCTCTTCCCAGCGGCTCTCGCCAGTCTCGGAATCATCGAACCGCACCGCCTGTATGCGGCCATCGGCAACACGCAGTTTCGATGCCCTCCAGCCATAATGCAGCTCGCCACCAGCCGCCTCGACCCGCTTCGCGACTTGCTCCCAGAGCTGGCCGGGACCCAGTTTTGGGTAGATGAAACGCTCGATCAGCGAGGTTTCGGTGTCTTTCTGCGCCAGATCACCATCGCGTCGAAACATCGAACCCAACGCATGCTTCACCGCCTTGGAGATCGACAAGCCCTTGATGCGCTGCGCCCCCCAGTCCGCGCCAATATCTCGGCAACTGGTTCCCCAGACCTTTTCGGTATAATCCTTGAAAAAGGTTCGATACAGCTCACGCCCGAATCGGTTGATGAAGAAATCCTCCAACGTGCGTTCATTCTTGATTGGGAAAAGCGCGGCGCGCGCATAACTGATCCCGGCGCGAAACAACCGCGCCACGCCAAGATTACGCAATGTCGCCAAGCTCAAGGACAACGGATAATCGAAGAAACGACGCAGATAGAAGATTCGCGACAGGCGTTGACGAATCAAAAAAACCTCATCGTTCTTTTCAGGATCGGCGCGTTTTTCGGCCAGATCGAGTTTCCGTTGCTTACCCTGATAATGAATATCCAGTTGGTTACCACTCCCACCACCAGTCTCAACCGGTAATATACTCAACCACCAACCCATCACCCTATCCGACTTAGAAAAGAAACGATGTCCCCCGATGTCGATACGATTGCCTTTGTAATTTACCGTCTTAGAAATACCCCCGGTATCCTGAGTCATCTCAAAAACAAGTGGCTGGATATTAGTGCGCTGTAGCAATTCCCACGCGGCGGTCAGACCCGCCGGGCCAGCGCCGATGATAACGGCGACCGGATTTTGTTTACTCATATGTGCGTAACATCATCTGAACAACAACCATTTCCTGATAACAAAATTCCATAGGAAGACCCCCCCCGTTATAAACAGCTTGGAAAGCATATAATGAAATCCAACAACCTCCGTGAACGCATACATTCCAGCCTCATTGATCGCCATGCCAACCAGACCAATCAACACGAAAAGCATAATTTCCTTACGTTGATCATCCAACGCTCGCTTTGTAAACACCCAACGGATACTCAAGACATAGATCGTCACCATGCCGAGCATAAAACCGATCGCCGCTGACAACAGATAATCAACACCAAGGTACTCCGTTATCAAATACAGACTGCCAGCATCCATCAACAACGCCAACGCGCTGGCAAAACCGTAGCGCAGAAACTCGAGCTGCCACTTCGCGAGCCGAACCTTGCCAGCTAACTCCAGCACTTCCATGGCGCCTCCCCTGATTGCCATAGCGCTTCGAGATGATACTTGTCGCGCAATGTATCCATCGGCCGCCAGAAACCCTTGTGCTTGAATATACGCAGTTGATCCGCAGCGACCAACTCCAGCAAGGGACCGGACTCCCAGACGCTTTGATCACCACCGATCAAATCCAGCACCCGAGGTGAAAGCACAAAGAACCCACCATTGATCCATCCGGCTTCTCCAGGTGGCTTCTCCTCGAAACGCACAACCTTGTCGCCGACGAACTCCAGCGTACCAAAACGGCTCTGAGGCTGAACCCCAGTCACCGTGGCCTGGGCGCCGTGAGCGCGATGAAAATCGAGCAATCTCCCGATATCGATATTCGCGACCCCATCACCATAGGTGAAACAGAAGTCCTCGTCTCCGATATAACCCCGAACCCGACCCAACCGACCCCCAGTCTGCGAATCCAGGCCGGTATCGACCAATGTGATGCGCCAAGGCTCGGCATAACGCTGATGCACCTCGACGCTGTCCGTGGAAAAATCGAAGGTAACATCGGACATATGCAAGGAATAGTTTGCGAAATACTCCTTTATCACATAGCCTTTATAACCGGTACATATGATGAAATCATTGATTCCATGGGAAGAATATATCTTCATGATATGCCAGAGGATCGGACGCCCACCGATCTCAACCATCGGTTTGGGTTTAAGATGTGTTTCCTCCGATAAACGAGTGCCTAGGCCGCCCGCAAGGATGACTGCTTTCATCTTTCCTCGCCGTCATCTTTGGATTCAAAGTTGAACCGCTCCTGCTCTACTACCAACGGCCGTTTCATGACCTGCGTATGTATGGCACCCACATACTCGCCAACGATACCGATGAAGATCAACTGCACTGCTGAAAAGAAGAATATTGCGATAATAACCGGCGCTATACCCACCGAAAAGTAGTTCCAGAACAACAGCTTCGCGATAAAATAACCGACCGCGACGAAAAGACTGAGAAATGCTATCATAAAACCCAGCATGGTAGCCAAACGTAGCGGAACCTTGGAATGGCTGGTAATGCCAAGCATTGCCAGATCATATAGGGTATAAAAGTTATTCTTGGTACTTCCATGCTTTCGAGGCGGCTGTTCGAATGGAACCTGTGCAGCCGGATAACCCAAATCCGCAATCAAGCCACGAAAGTAAGGATAAGGGTCATCGATACGCCGCATCCATTCGATTATATCCCTGTCATACAAGCCAAAGCCGGTAAACCCCTCATACAACGGCGTATCCGATAAACGTTGCGTCAAACGATAGTATAATTTCCGAAGTCGGCCAGACCAAGAGTCGCCTTGTTTTACCTTCTTGACTCCAAGCACACATTTAAAGCCAGCACGCCACTCCGCTATAAACCGAGGAATCAACTCGGGAGGATCCTGAAAATCACACGCCATCGCGACCACCGCATCGCCACTAGACTGCAACATGCCGTAGTAAGGAGACCGTATATGGCCAAAGTTACGCACATTAAAAATGACCTTCACACGCAAATCAGACTCGGCCAATTCATGCAGTATCTGTCGAGATTTATCTTTTGACCCATTGTCAATAAAGAGAAGATCCCACTCACAATCCTCGACTTTGGTAAAGGTAGCAACTAGGGTATGATACAAGAGCTGAATATTTTCTTCCTCATTATAGCATCCTACTACCACGCTGATCTTGGTCATGCCTGCGTCACCTCTTCCATTCCCGTATCTCACCGGAGACTTATAGTACAATACAGGGGTTTCTCAGCCCCATATTCACAGCCTGATCATAGATTCGTGATCCAACCCAGGCCGCACAGATTACTAACAGCAGCGATTCGTCATCGATGTCACTCGGACCACGTACTTGAATGCCACGCAAGCGCTTTCCCCATTTGTTTTTGTCGCTATCTATTAAATAGCGAATATCACAGCGCCCCAACGCGGAATGCCCCAATAGACGCTGCGTGTAAGATCCGGCTCCCCAAACAATGATTGAACGGCCACTATCGGCTAGCGCCTGCAAGCGATCATGAACAGGGCTATCCTCGCTATACCGCAGATGCTCCAGTATGCCGCGCTTGGCACCATCATCCCCAAGCTGCTCCGGCATTCTTCCAGGCCGCTTTCGAGCAAGGATCCAAGTTGCTGGATAATCCACTCCCTCCGCCGCCGAAATGACTTTATCGCCAAGATCCTCGACTACCAACCCATGGCGACCAGCCAGGTTGGCTAACGAGCGGGAAGTAAAATGGTTGATATGTTCAGCATCGAAAAAATAGTATGGCACTGTCTTGAATTGACCGTAAGCCGCCGCATTCGGCGTCTCGATATATACCAATCCGTCATCATTCAATAAACGAATACAATGGCGCATCGCCAGCGTAAGATCGAAGATGTGCTCCAGTACATGCGACAAGATCAATACGCCGAATCGGCGCTCAGGCAATGCCAACAGATCGGTGATTCCACCTCGGTATCCGGAGTATCCTCTCGCTTCGATCTCTCTAATGCAAGCCGCTGCCTGATCCAGCCCGTAAAGATTCCGAAATCCCCGACTCGCCAATATATTTAATAATCCACCGTTGGCACAGCCAATATCGAGAATATCCGTCCGCCGATCCAGAACCCGCTCATCGATCAACCGTCCCACCGACTCGAAACGTTTTTGTTCCCAGGAAAATTCACCACTACCGGTCGCTAGAGACTTATCCTCGTACTTGGACATATATTGGTAATAATCATCGTAATCAGACTGCGAACCATCGGAATCCGCATAGGAAAAGCCACAATCAACGCAGGCAACCACCTGATAACTATTAGGCAAGGATGTATTGCCAAATACCGCCAGATCCATTCGATGCAACGCTTCACAACACCGGCCACCACAAACAGCGCAAGATCGGTTCGCCAGTATCTTGGTCGTCATGCGGAACCTCTTGCTGGAATAGCATAAAGCACGGCATCGAAACCCTGGTGACCGTGCAGGCGAAGATGAAACCGATAGTCGAGAGACAAGCTTGCGAGATACTTCGGCAAATACCAGATATCCTCCGGGCGATGATAAGCACTGAGCGCCAAGGCAGGACGCCCGGCCAACAGTCTCTCTCCTCCCCTCAAAGCCTGCCATTCAGCCCCTTCGACATCCATTTTGATATAGCTGGGAGCAACCCCACCTATCACATCGTCGAGAGCCACGCACTGAATCATGGTCTCTCCCTGCTCACTAAGGCTACTCGCTTCTCCCCGAGCCGCCGCGAAACGCAGTTGGGTGCTCTCCGACCAGACCCCACAAGGCCAACAGAAAACCTCACCTAAATGCCGTTGTTGAGCGGCTACAAATTCCATCAAGTGATCAAAGTTCCGCGCCTCTGGCTCAAAAGCAAACCATCGCTCTGGTGTTCTCCCTACCCGCATCAGATAACTCAAGGTATCACCGTCGTAGGCACCACAGTCGACGAAAACTCGGCAGTCTATATCCACCTTCAGATCCGCTGGCAGATATTGATCGGATAAATCCGGTGTAGGCAACCAACGGGAATCTCCACTAAGGCGGTATAACCATAGGCAGAGATAAGCATTCCGCGATTGACTATCGGCCCACACGTTGGCACCTGAGAGAATATCTTCCGTCATACGTAAATACGAGGCACGATCCGTCAGCCAAAAGTAACGTATCGCGGGATCCTCCAACCAAGAGACGAACTGTGGTGGTGTCTCTATTCTCGCCGCGCAACGCCGGGCTAACCGATCATGGACCAAGGCCAAATTCACATCTCTGTTAAGTAATGCCAGCAACAACCAATCATCCACGCCCGCTTCCATTAATGCGCTGCTGCCCACCACGATCCGTCCATTCAACTCACGCCCTACCGCCTTGTCATCGACATAGGCAAATACCGTGTAACCCGCCGCCTCCAAGGCGTGACCAACCTTTCGCCCATAGCTTCCCGCGCCATAAACATAGATTCGCGCGGATTGACCTGGAAACTCTGTATCCGGGCCGATTTGCAACATTGCCCGCAGAGAGACATGCAGATCGGCTTCACCCTTTAATAAATCAAGCATCTGATTTCAATCCGTTGCCCACGACGCCATATTACCTACCGCTTCATCGAAAGAGGTCCACGCATCCAAACCCAGTTCATATCTTGCGCGTTCGATATTTGGCAGATAATAGTCGATCCCGCTACTCTTCCCGCCCCCTAACACCTTGACCGGCTTACTCGGCGCCAACCGTCTAGCGACTCTTTCAGCAATCTCGCAAATCGACATCGCCTGATCGGAACCCACGTTGTACGGACGCATCGGCCTACCGTGTAATAGTATCGTCAGCAACCAGACGATCAGATCCCCCGCGTAGAGATAAGAACGCACCGCCGTACCATCTCCGCGCACATCGATTCGATCGTCGAACAAAGCGTTGGCAACAAAATTTCCAAGCGCGAAATGTCCCCGCAGTGGTAGAACGGGTCCCGAAAAAGCAAAGCAACGAGCAATGCGGATTCTCAAACCCTTATCCCTATGGGTCAGCGCGCAAAGTAATTCGGCCATACGCTTAGCCTCCCCATAATCCGCTCTCGGGTCAGTGCAATCACACGCAATCAAGGAGTCTTCCCTGACGCCCCGTGGATCGCTCACCGCCGTACCATACACCGCACCGGAACTGATGTAGAGGGACTCAGGGATATCTCGTTCCACCGCGAAATCAAGCACCCTGCGGGTACCATTGACCATGCTGTCCACCCGTGCCATCGGCCGCGAAGCAGCCCTTGCCGAGGTATCAGTCGCGGCATGAATCAGATAGCCGAACTCCCCTTTTGGAAACGAAAAATCGCGCACATCGCCGACGATCCAGCTTAGCCACCTCTGACGAAACCAGGGAGCATCGCGCAAGAATTGTCCAGGGTCGCGACTCAACACCGTCACACGGATATCGCAAGCCAGATCTTGGTTGGCCTTGGCAATCGCCTCCAGCAGCCATCGGCCGAAAAAACCGGTACCGCCAGTCAAAAACAGATGATCTCCCGACAGTTTCTGGAACAATAACTCGCCACGCATTATGATTGCGTCGAGTCCAGGCAGGACTTTCAGCGCCAAAACTTAGATACCACGCTTGTAGATAACCCGCTTGAGTTCGTCATGATGCGAATATGGGGTATCCATATCATCGATCATGATTGGCTCGCCAGCACGGATATCCCGACTGATGCGCTCGCCATGCATCAACTCCCGGCAAGATATCTGTCCCTTTAGCAGCGGAATTCGCATCTCTATCGCCTCATTCAACTCATCCTTGTTGATCACATAGCCTTCGGGCAAGTCACGCGCCGCGTAGACTCCGCGGACCAAGGCATCCAGATATTGGACCTCCTCGCGCTTGGGTATGCGTTTTTGCGTACCCGGCGCTCCACACATCTCACGGGCCTTGTGCCATGCCTTGAACCAGATATCCACCTGATGCGGCAGCGAACAGTATGGCGACACAGGCACTCCATCCATATCTATGTCGACATGCCGTTCAAAAGTGCGCGCACCTTTCGCATAAGCCATCATGATGGACGAACTCCAATCATGGTATTCATGCGTGGACAAGCCAATCACGACACCGGGATATTTCTCACGCAGATAATCGACCTGATTCAACTCCAGGTCACTGTCTTCAGAAGGATAAAGCGACACGCAATGATTGACGGCAAGCGGAATATCACGACGGGTAAAAAAACCGACGATATCATCCACATCCTTTTCGGATGATCCTCCGGTCGACACTGATACCGGTAGCCGTGTCGCGGCAATCTTCTCCAACAAGGGCCAATCATTGATATCCGAACTGGCCACCTTCAAAATTGGAATACCCAATGCAACGCAATCATCCACCGACTTCTCATCGAAAGGCGTTGCCATGGGGATGCAGCTTCCGGCGCGTATGGCTCTCACCAAGGTCGCATAGTCATCGAAACACATACGCGTATCCATGGTCTTCTTGATATAGCGAATATCCTCGCGTTCGCGGTAGTCCTCATGAATAAAGTTATCCACGTCCCGCAACTGCAATTTGATCGCCGCGCGGACGTTGTTGAAACGCACGACCTGCTGAAAAGCCTCGATGATCTTCATACCACGATCCACCGACCCCCAATGATTGTTGGCTATCTCCAGCACGAACAAGCCATCAAATATCTTATTTGCCTCGGAAAAACGCATTGTCATCTCGCTCTATTCACTCTCATCCAACGGGGAAATCATCAGGTTATGCGCCAATTCATCGCGTGACATGAATGGGTGCATATCTTCCAGTGGTGGTGTACTCATACGCCCGTCCGACAGCATCTTCGACGCCAGCTTCGGCTCGAAACCTTGCTCTGGATCCAATATGAACTCGCACACTCCCGGGCCATCCGTTGCCAACAACCATTCGATCGCATCGCCAAGCCCGGCGTGCCGGTCACAGCGGCGAAAAGGCAGATCGAAACCCGCCATCAGTCGCTGAAAATCAGGCAGCCCGACACCGCTGCCCGCGTCAAAGCCCGAGAGGTTGTCACTGAAATAGGCTGTCTGCGTCTGACGTATGGACAGATAACCGTT
>JALSSX010000106.1 GCA_026984055.1 Sedimenticola sp.
AGCGCCCTGGACTCCCGACTCCGGAAGCGTTATCGCGCCTCCTCGCGATATACCTCATTCAGGTTCTTGATCCATCTCACGCTAACCGATATCCCTTGCAAGTCAATGGTTATTCCAATGCCGAGAGGCAAGCAGCGGCGTGGCGGAGCATGCTTCGCGGGATGGGGGACATTTATCGGTTGCACTCCGCCGGCGGCTTTCCTACCCTTGCTCGAAGCGGAAGTCATTCTACGTATTTTCACGCTATACAACATCGATCCGTGACAACGGACACTCGACCTATTCGGCCGGATTCGCACCCAAGGGGGAGTTATGCTCAAGCCAGGCGACAACGCACCGACCATCGAGGTACCGGATGCCGACATGCATCCGATCAACACCGCCAACTATCTCGGTGAGAAGAACCTCGTGCTGTATTTCTATCCGAAGGACGACACACCGGGTTGCACCATCGAGGCGCAGGACTTCTCCGACCTGAAGGACGAGTTCGATGCGCTCGACACATTGGTCTTCGGCGTCAGCCGCGACACCTGCGTCAGCCATGCGGAATTCCGCGACAAATATGGGCTGAGTATCGACTTGGTCGCCGATGTCGACGGCCAGGCATGCAAGGCCTACGGTGTCTGGCGGGAACGCGAACGCAACGGCGAGAAAGTCATGACGCTGGTACGCTCGACCTTCATCATCGACAAGCAGGGTATCGTGCGCGAGGCGCTGTACGATGTAAAACCAAAGAGCCACGCCGAACAGGTGCTCGCGCTGGTCGGACAGCTCTGATCCCGCGACGCATTCGGTGTTTTCAGTCGTGCCCCGGTGAAACTTCGTACCCAGATCCTGCTGCTGCTGTTCTTCTTTGGCCTGACGCCATTGCTGATCGCAGCGATCATCAATTTCCCGCTGTTGATCGGTCGTCTTGAAGGCTTCTACCAGCAGGCCTATCTACAGAACCTGCGCGCCGACTTCAGCGACCTCGACCAGCACCTCGCCAGCCGCAACACGCTGGCGCGGGTCATCGCCCGCCTGCCCGAACCCGGCATCCTGCTGTTCAACAAGAATACCGAGGGTTCCGAGGACGCCGACATCGACAAGGCGCGCGTGCGCTATACTGAATGGCTGAACCGCCTACTCACGAACGAGTATGACATCATCCAGATCAGCTTCGTCGACAAGAAGGGGGTGCCCCGCTTTTGGCTGGAACGCGACGCTGATTCACTGTTGTTGCTGCCGACCACGAAGCTGCCCGAGGAACCGCCCCGCGCGATGCTCGACGAAGCACTCCGGCTTCCCGATCCGGCCGTGCTGCTCGGTCCAGTCCGACTCAACCCCGACTACCACGACGACCCGCGCGCCTTCCTGAACCTGCAACTCGTCAGCCCGATCCACCCGGGTCCCGGCGGAACGCCGGTCGGCGCAGTCGTCGTAACCCTGGACATCGGCGGTATCGCCGCGATCTCGCCCGGCACGCTGTGGATCACTCCAGACGGCGAGTATCTGCCCACCGCGCGAAACCCGCGACCCGGCTCAAACGCCTTCGATGACTTTCCCGGCCTGCGCGAGAAACTGGGCAGCAGCAAGATCACCTTGTACGAAGGTCCCAACGGCGACATCATCTGGGTGCCGATGTTTCACATCGAAGGCAGCGGATCGATATGGACCGGACGCTTCGTCGACCCCTCGCCGATGGCACGCTTCAAGAACGAGCTGACGCTACGCGTGTTCGGCGTCGTACTGCTATTGGCCGCGACCGTGTGGCTGGCCGCCAGCTGGCTGTCGCGCAAGGTCGGGCGTTTCAGCGAGAGTCTGACCCAAGGCGTGCAGCATGTGTTGGAGGGGAACGAGTCCGTACAATTCTCCTGGCAGGGTTCGCGGGAACTGGAACAGTTATCACAGGATCTCAGCGCGCTGGCGCGCAAGCATGCGCAGAATAACCGCGAGCTGATCGAGCATGCCCGCGAACTGGAAGCCTCCAATCAGTACAAATCCGAATTTCTCGCGAATGCCAGCCATGAATTGAAGACCCCACTGAACTCCATCCTGCTACTCTCCAAGCTGGTCGCCGAGAACGCCAACCCGCGCGACAAGGAAGAGCAGAGGCAGCTTGCCGTCATCCAGGCCGCAAGCCAGGATCTGAAACGCCTGATCGACAGCCTGCTGGACCTGACGCGCATCGAGGCCGGGCGCATGGAATTGGTCCGCGAGGAGGTCGAATTGGCGCCACTGCTGATATCTCTCCACCAATTACTCAAGCCACAGTTCGACGCGAAAGGCCTGGAACTGGTACTCGATCTGCCCGAAGAGCGCCCCATCATCATCAGCGATGCCGACAAAATCAGCCAAATCGTCAAGAACCTGCTTTCGAATGCGTTGAAATTCACCGAAAAGGGCAGGGTGGTGCTGGCTTTGCGTCACAACGATGGCGACGATTCCGAACGCCTGCCATTGGTCATCTCGGTCAGCGACACGGGCATCGGCATCCCGGCGGAAAAACAGCATCGCATATTCAATGAGTTCACCCAGGCCGATGGCGCCACGCATCGGCGCTATGGCGGCAGCGGGCTGGGCCTGAGCATCTCGCGCTCGCTGGCTGGCCTGCTGGGTGGCTATATCAGCCTGTCGAGCCAGCCGGGCGAAGGTTCGTGCTTCAGCTTGTTCCTGCCTTATCTGGCCGGACGCCAGAACATGCCGCGTGACGCGCACGTCCATGAACATCATTTCGAGCAGGAACACACCCAGCCCCCGATGGACGACTCGCTGCGCGGTCGCCAGATCCTGCTGGTCGGCGCCGATGTGCCCACCCTGCTGACGCTGACCACACTGCTGCGCGACTGGGGCGTGATGGTGCAAGCCGCCGATGACCTCGACGAAGCCTTGGAAGCCCTGCGCGACGAGCAAGGCATCGATACCCTGCTGATCGACACCCGGCACGATCCGACGCTGCTACCCGCCTTGAGCAAGATTCTGTCCTCCCGCCGCCCGGCGGCGCGTCCCCGACTGATCGCGCTTGGCGAGCCGGCCGATAGCGAGGCGAACCGGAAATTCGCCACGACACTGAACGCCCCGCCCAGCGCCGAGGCGCTGTGCGCGGCATTGACCCCCCCCTGAGATGGAACAATTTGTTATAGTCATGGCCAGCCAAGTGTCGGATATTGTTGGCTAGGCCACCTAACAGGATGTTGAAAAACTCCTTCCATGAACTTTTTCAACGACGGAACCGGAAAATGCGATTTCCCGCTTCTTTCATTATCCAATGCCATGGAAGGCATCTTTCGAGATCCCCAAAAGGGATTAGGCCATGATCTCCGGCACGGCGGACTGCGTTATCGAAGTTTGCCGCGGGATATCCGAGGCGGGGTACTGGAAATACGCCCAGCATACCCCACCTCCCCGTGGGGTATGCTGGAGCCAAGCCTACACGGAGGTATTCACGGCATTCTCGCGAACGGATCACAGGCAACCGACCGCAGGCTTTCACGCTACTATATCTCTGTCCATATCCTGAATCACAGCCATGCCCTCGAATCCAATGAAACGCTACTCCGGTTTCAAACTGCTCATCGTCGATGATCACGAACACAACCTGCTGACCCTGCGCAGCCTGTTGGAGAAGCACATGGATATCAACATCCGCGAGGCCACCTCTGGCCGACAGGCCTTGGAGATCGCCGCAGCGGAACCCGACATCGATCTGATCGTGCTCGATATCCAGATGCCCGGCATGGACGGCTTTCAAACCGCCGAGATATTGAAGATCAAGAAGAAAACCCGGGACATCCCGATCATCTTCCTGACAGCCGCCTTCAAGAGCGAAGAGTTCCAGCGCAAGGGCTACGATGTCGGCGCGGTCGACTACCTGCTGAAGCCGATCGACGACAACCAACTGATCAACAAGATCAGCACCTACTTCCGCTTGATCGAGAAAGAACGCAGCCTGAACCGTATTCTCGAAGAGCGGGTCGCCGAACGCACCGCGCAGCTCCGCGAAGCCAAGCAGCATCTGGAGAACATCATCCAGAACATGGGCGAGGCACTGCTCATCCTGAACCCAAGAGGCAAGATCATCCAGGTCAACCCGGCCGCCTGCCAGATGCTCACCTACGACGAGAAGAATCTGCTCGGACTCAGCATCGGCGATGTCTTCGAGGAGGAAGGTGACGAACAGGCCGGCGCCTTCTTCGGCACCTGGTTGGAAGCGCTGATCCGCACCGGCGCGTTGAAGAAGATCGAGGCCCGTTTCGTCGCCAGTGACGGGCATCGCGTACCCATTCTGTTCAGTCGCACATCGATTTCCAATCCCGATGGCGAAATAACGCATATAATCTGCATAGCGAAGGACATGACCGGCTACGTCCGCGAAACCGACGAGACGAACCTGGCTGAAGGTGATGAAGCCAAGCGTTCTACCGGAGTTTGAGTATGAACGAGAAAACACAACCGCCCGAGGTGGCGGACGAAGACGCCACCCTGACCGCCAACGCCCTGAAGGCGATGGCCCACCCGTTGCGCTGGAAGATCCTCTGCACGCTCGGCGAGCGCGAGCTATCCGTCGGCGAGATCGTCGCCCAGACCGGCACCTCGCAAAGCAATATCTCACAGCACCTGGACCAGTTGCGCAACAAGCGCATCCTGGTGTCCCGCAAGGAGGCCAACCGCATCTACTACCGTATCCGCAACGCTCAACTGCTTGAGCTGATCTCGACGATGCGCGGCGTGCTCTGCCCGGCCAACCTGAGCGATTGACATGGCGCTCTGGGAACAGGTTTTGGTCGGCGCGCTGGCCGTGGGCGTGGTGTTCCTCTTCATGCCCGGTATCAAGGCATCGCTGAAGCAGAGCCACCAAGCCAAGAGCAAGGACTGGGCCGGCGCGCTGTTTCCAATCGGCCTGGTGGTCCTGTTCGTTATCATGCTGATCGCGATCGCCCGCGGCTGACCCCGATGGAACCAGAACACAGCGATCCGTTGGTCGACATCCAGACCCGACTGAGTTTTTACGAAGCCTCGATGGATGAACTGAACACCGCGCTGATCGCCCAGATGCGGCAGATTCAAGTACTTGAAGCCCGCTTGAAACAACTCGCGGAGAAGGTCGACAGCCTAGCCGCCACAAGCAAGGAGTCCGCCGACCCGGCGGCAAACCTCGAGATACCGCCGCACTATTGACAAGGCATGGCCCAGGCTATGCATCCATGCGCCGGACCCAGTCGTCATTCCCAGTGATCAGCGGCGCCAACTACCCCATATACCACAAGGAAATTGCGCTACGTCAAAGCAACGCGACAACCCGCATGCTAGTTTCATCCGCTCATCCGAGATGTTGTATCACAAGGAGTTTTTCCATGAGCAAATCAAAAGCCGTCGTTCTGACCCTGTTCACCACCATCGCCCTTGTCTTTTCCTCCGGTGGCTTCGCCTTCAGCAAGCAGGAGATGGGTACCATCATCAACCTGGCTGGCAAGCAGCGCATGCTGACGCAGAAAATGACCAAGGAGATCCTGCTGATCGCGAAGGGCATCGACGTCGATGCAAACCGGGCCAGTCTGAAGAATACCGCAGCGCTGTTCGACAAGACGCTGAAGGGACTGGTCGATGGCGATGTCTCCCTGGGTCTGCCGAAGACCAGCGACGCCGCAATCCTCGCCCAACTCGGCAAGGTCTCCGCGCTGTGGACCGCGTTCAAGCCGAATGTCGATGCCGCTATCGCCGGCACACCCAGCAAGAGCGCGCTGGAAAACGTCGCCGCGCAGAACCTCCCGCTGTTGAAGAATATGAACAAGGCCGTACGGATGTACGCCAGGATGAGCGGCTCGAATCTCGATCCGGCGATGGCCACCACCATCAATCTGGCCGGCAAGCAACGCATGCTGACGCAGAAGATGACCAAGGAGCTACTACTGATCGCCAATGGGATCGATATCGACGCCACCAACAAAGCAAATCTGCATAAGACCGTCAGCCTGTTCGAGCGCACCCTGAAGGGACTGTTCGACGGCGATGCCGGTCTCGGCCTGCCGGGCACCAAGGACACCGCGATCCGCGCCCAGCTGGAAGTCGTCCAGGGGCTGTGGAACGACTACAAGCCGGTATTGGACAAGGCCGATACCTCCACCGCCGGTCTGGCAAAGGCCGCGAAACTCAACATTCCGTTACTGAAGGAGATGAACAAGGCGGTGAAGATGTACGAGAACGCCGTCAAGTAATCTCTCCCGGCATGCCATCGGGCACGTCATGCCTTGTGGGGATCTCGATTTTCGAGATGCCCTTGTCCGACTCACGGAGTTCGACACTCGAGAGTATATCCGTGAGTCGGACAAGCGATATGTCCAACGCATGATGCCCACGGTATCGTGGCTCAGAATTCCACCCCTTGTTCCGCCTCGACGCCATTTTCGAAGGCATGTTTCAGGCAGGTCATCTCGGTGGCGGTATCCGCGAGTTCGATGACTTCCGGCGCGGCATCGCGGCCGGTCAGGATCAGATGCATCCAGGCGGGCTTTTCATCGCGAACAAAAGCCGCGATCTCGGCGCCGCTGATCCAGCCGTAGCTCGTGCAATAGTTGATTTCGTCCAGCAACACCAGATCAAAGTTACCAGAACGGATCTTGTCCTTGCTGAATTCCCAGATCCCACGGCTGGTCTCGATATCCCGCGCGGGGTTCTTCGTATCCCAGGTGAAGCCGTCACCGAGGACATGCCATTCGATATTCTCGAAACGTTCGGCGGCCCGTTGCTCACCAGTCTTCCACTTGCCCTTGATATACTGGATCACACATACCTTCAGGCCCCAGCCGGCGGCGCGGAAAACCACACCGAAGCCCGCCGAGGATTTGCCCTTGCCTTCGCCGCTGTTCACCAGGGTGATCCCGTGTCTTCTGTCGCGAGACTTCATTCGGCTTTCTCGGCGCCATCTGGCACACTGAAGCTAGTGGGTGGCTGGTATTCTAGCACCTCCTTGCCCTTGGCGTTCAGCAACAGGCTGATGCCGCGCTTGGGATACAGCCAATATTCGGTATTTTCATCGATATGCTGGATGTATTCCGGCTTGCCGAAACGTTTCCGGAAGAATGCCGCATCGAGTCCGGCATAGCCCGGAATGTAGCTGAGCGCGCGCATCGGCCGGGATAACTGTACCTTGATGGTGTCCTGATCGAGCACGAAACGACGATCGCCGTTCTTGGCATATTTCATTGTCAAGGCATGTTTCGCCAGCTGTTCGAGTTCATCCTGAGGCGCGTCCAGCTTGGCTACAATCCGCGCCTTCAACGGTCCCAACGAGACATTGCCGAAATAAGCTTCCAAGGCGTACTGGCCATCCCGCACGCCGAACAGCGAAACCGCCTCAAGCTGACCAAACTTGGCGATACCGTCGCGCAGCGTGGCGGTCGGCAGATCCAGATCGAACACACGCAGGTGATCTGGCGTTGGAGCTTCGACCAGCCAGGGCAGGTCGGTCCGCGACTGGCTGATTCCCGGTCGCGAATCCGGCAACAACCAGCTCAGGCCGATCACCAGCACGATCAGCAACAACAGGCCAAACACGAATCTTGTCGTCGTCATGGATTCACCTCTCGATCAGCTACGACTATCAACCGTCAGATGGATGGCTACAGCCGCCCGGCGCTGGAATCACCCCACGCGCGTCAGTCTCCAAAATACAGCTCGGGGCGCAGCTTCGGCGGCAGTTGCAGGTAGAAGCCGTCCTTCTCCAGCGCGGCGATGACCGCGCCGACATCGGCGCGCGCCAGCGGTCGCCCCGGACTCAATTCGAGCATCATGACCAGGCAGGGCACGCCAAACTCGCGCATCAATCCATCCGGCACCACAGCCATGTCATCTTCCGTGGCCAGATAGAGGTACATCTCATCCTTACGGGAGCTACGATAGATCCAGCAGTTCACAACAAATGTCTCATAATTTTACGCTTGGATAGATAAGCACGCACGAATCGAAAATTTTCGTGTCAGGCCCGTTATCAAGGGAAAACCAGTATAGATCTAATTTCCCATCACCCCTATAATTCCGGCCCACTTTTGAGTGGAAAAAAACTTGCTGGATACTCTACCAAATCTGGATATCGCGCTGGTGTTCGCGATCGTCACACCCGCCTATCTGATTCGCGGCATCGCCGGCTTCGGTTCCGGGCTGATTGCCATCCCACTGCTCAGCCTGATCCTGCCGTTACAAATCAGCGTGCCACTGATCGTGCTGCTCGACTACCTCGCGTCGCTCGGCCACGGCGTTAGCCAGCGCCGCGCGATCCGTTGGAGTGACATCCGCTATCTGATCCCGTCGGCAGTCGTCGGCGTGTCGCTGGCCATCTATGTATTTGACGCCGCCGGCGACCGCCAGCTGCTGAAGGCGCTCGGCGTTTTCATCATTCTGTTCGCGCTGTACTCGCTGCTGACAAAATCGCAGCCTCCATGCATCACTCGCGCATGGGCGCTACCCGCCGGTTTTCTTGGCGGATTCGTCGGCACCCTGTTCGGCACCGGCGGGCCATTCTACGCAAGTTACCTGCGCGCCCGCCAGCTGGACAAGGCATCGTTCCGGGCGACCTTCGCTTGCCTGTTTCTGCTCGACGGCGCAACCCGGCTAACGGGTTACAGCACCTCGGGACTGCTGACGATAACCACGCTCGGCCTGTTGGGACTATGCCTGCCCGCGATGATCATCGCCTTGCATCTGGGCGGCAGAATCCATGCGCGCATCAGCCAACGGCAGTTCCAGCGCGGCATCAGCATATTACTCTTGTTCAGCGGATCCGCGCTGCTGCTCAAGTAAGGCCGCGCGATCGCCGTTAAGCGGATTATGACTCCGCATCGACACAACCAGACAAACCGCCTCGCGCTGCTAGCGGGGGTGCTCAGCAGCCTCCCTTTTGCACTGCACGCTCACTGGCTCGCCAACCGTTTTCCCGCCGACACCGCACTGCGCGAACTGCCGCCACCGATCTGGCTGACAATTGTGCTGTTACTGGCACTGCCGGTGTGGGCGAGCCGGCGACTGAAACTGCTGCCCGCCGGCCATCCGCCAGCGAACTCACGATCATGAAGGAAGACAAGACCCGGGTCGTGAAGGCTTGCCCGCGGTTTGACCGAGAGATGTCCAAGGCAAGGCACTGAATGCTCCCAGCATTCCCCCATGGGTCAGGCCGAGGCCAAGCCTGCGGAGACGCACTCGCAGCGTTCCCGCGGACGAGCCATCGCAACCAACCGCCTACTTTCGCGCTAACAGGATGTTGCAAAAGTCCTTCCATGGACTTTTTCAACGACGGAACCGGAAAATGCGATTTCCCGGTTCCTTCATTTTTAATGACTTGCCGCCATCGAAAATAGCGGTATATCCCTGTGCCGCACACAGGCCGTTGAAAAATGCCATTTTTCAACGGCCTGCTAACGCCACAGACACAAAAAA
This sequence comes from Sedimenticola sp., assembly GCA_026984055.1. Taxonomy (GTDB): domain Bacteria; phylum Pseudomonadota; class Gammaproteobacteria; order Chromatiales; family Chromatiaceae; genus JALSSX01. Next base: position 9,409 of record JALSSX010000106.1, read on the forward strand.
GCCCGCGTTTCGCGGGCTTTTTTGCTTCGAGCGGAACCCCCGCCCGGCGCTCAGTTCCGCGACGAACCAATCAGCTCGTGTGATACATCGACTAGGCGCTGAGACATATCGTTGTACTTCTCGCGGTAGTCGGCCAGCAGGCCGTCTTTGGAAGCCCAATAGTCCTTACCGGTAATACCGTTCTGATGCTCGTATTCGATAAAATCCTTCTGCATCTCCAGCAACTTACCGATCAGTTCGGACTTCTCTTTCATCAGTGCGTCTTTATCACTCATATCGCTATCTCCGATTACGGGCTGGCTCCGATCAACGGGTTTGGCCCTGGTTACATTCACAACCCGAAAACGGGCAAATTCAAGTGGATATGGATTAGCTAATATACCATATAGCCAAGGAATCAAACCAGATCAATCCGCTCTCCCGTTAGGGATAGAAACCCATGATTTCAGCAACCACATTGGAAGGGGCGGCCACGATTCAAGGTCAAGGAACCAACCAGATCGGAGACCGTCTCGACGCCGTGGCGCAACAGATAGCGCTCGATGCCGTGATTGATCTTGCGACAGATCAGCGGATCGTAGAACAGCGCGGTGCCCAAGCCCACCGCGCTGGCGCCGGCGATGATGAATTCCAGCGCATCCTCGGCGCTGGCGACGCCGCCTTGGCCAATGATCGGAATGGCATGCTCGCGGCACACCTGATAGACCTGATGCACCTTCAGCAATGCGACAGGCTTGATCGCCGGACCGGACAGACCGCCCTGGTCATTGCCGATCACCGGCCGCCGGGTTTCGATATCCACCGCCATGCCCATCAGCGTATTGATCACCGCGAAGGCGTCGCTGCCAGCCTCGATGCAACCACGCGCGTTCACCGCGATATCGGTCTGGTTCGGCGACAGCTTGGTGATCAGGGGCTTGTCCGTCACCTTGCGACAAGCCTCGACGACGCGCGCCGACATCGCCGGATCGTTGCCAAAGGCGACACCTCCTTCCTTGACATTCGGGCAAGAGATATTGATCTCTATGGCGTCGATCGGCGAATCGTCGAAACGCCGCGTGACCTCGATATACTCCTCGATGCTCGAACCGGACACATTCGCGATGAAGCGGGTCTCGCTGAAATCCAGGCCAGGCAGGATCTGCCTCACCACTGCGTCGACGCCCGGATTCTGCAAACCGATGGCGTTCAGCATGCCACCCGGCGTCTCGTAGACACGGTGCGGACTGTTGCCGGCGCGCGCCTCGCCGGTGGTACCCTTGAGACACACCGCGCCGACATCACGGTTGGAAAAACCCTGGATACGGGTATATTCCTCGCCGAAGCCGACACAGCCGGACAGCAGCACCAGCGGCGTGCCAAACGTCATGCCGCAGAATACGCTCGTCAGCCGGCTGCTTTCGGTGGCGTTTTCGATATCATCCGAAGTCATGAGCGAAACCTAGTCAGTCGATGTTCGATATTGTACTCCACGAACCGGAAATTCCACCGAATACCGGCAACATCATCCGCCTGTGCGCGAATACCGGTGCGCGCTTGCATCTGATCGAGCCGCTGGGATTCGAGCTGGACGACAAACGCCTGCGCCGCGCCGGTCTGGATTACTGCGAGTACGCCAGTCTGACGCTGCATGCGTCCCTGGATGCCTATCTTGACAGCCGCCAGCCGGACAGGGTGTTTCCATTCAGCACCCGGGGACGCAAGAGGCATACCGAGGCAAGCTATCCGCGCGGCTGCGCGCTACTCTTCGGCGCGGAAACCCGTGGCCTACCGGACGCCCTGTCGCGACGCTGGAAAGCGGACCTGATCCGTATCCCGATGCAAGCGGACAGCCGCAGCATGAATCTGTCGAACGCGGTGGCAGTGGTGCTGTACGAGGCATGGCGTCAGCACGACTTCGCCGACTCCGGTTGAAACGGACGCACGGCTGGCGCCATCAGTTCTCGACCTTCTGTTCACGCGACAACAGGGCATGTACCGCCGCGCGCGGGTCGATGCTCTCATAGAGCACCTTGTACACTTGCTCGGTGATCGGCATCTCCACCCCCAGCGCGCGCGCCTTCTGGTACACCGCGAGCGAGGCGGCAAAACCCTCGACCTCCTGACCGATGGCCTCGCGGGCCGCCGCGACACCGTCACCGCGCGCCAGCGCCAGACCGAAGCGACGGTTGCGCGATTGGTCGTCGGTACAGGTCAGTGCCAGATCACCGATGCCGGTCAACCCGGTAAAGGTATCGCCTTTCGCCCCGAGGGCGAGGCCAAGCCGGCGAATCTCCGCCAACCCGCGAGTGATCAGCGCAGCGCGGGTGTTCGCGCCGAAGCCCAGGCCGTCGGCGATACCGGCGGCGATCGCCATCACGTTCTTACTCGCACCGCCGATCTCGACACCGATTACATCATCGCTGATATACGCGCGGAAGGTCTCGGCATGCACGCGCCGCGCGAGTTGCGCGGCGCGCCGTGGATCGCTGGAGGCGACCGCGATCGCGGTAGGCAGACCCCGCGCCACCTCCATCGCAAAGGTCGGCCCAGAAAGTACCGCGAGCCTCGCCGGCTGAGCGAACTCCTCGGCCGCAACTTCGTGCAATAGCTTGCTGCTGCCCGGCTCCAGCCCCTTGGTCGCCCAACTCAGGCCGGCGTTTTCATCCAACAGCGGCTTCAACTGGCGTAGCACACCGCGAAACGCGTGGCTGGGCACGACCACCAGGATCTCGACCGCGCCGGCCAGCGCGGCATGCAGATCAGCCTCGGGCAACAGCAATGGCGGAAAATCGATGCCCGGCAGATAACGTTCATTACGCCGCCGCCGGGCGAGTTGCTCCATCTCTCCGGGAAGATGGCCCCACAACGCCACCGGGTTGCCACCGCGCGCCAATTGAACGGCCAGCGCCGTGCCCCACGAGCCAGCACCGATGACCGCGATTTTTTCCGCCCGCGCGCTCAAGGCATTGCCTTCAGTTGGGCTTTTGCTCTTGCTGCTGCATCTGTTGCGCGTACAGCGCCTCGAAGTTCACCGGCGCGAGCAACAACTGCGGAAAGCTTCCCTTGTTGACCAGATCGGAGATTGCCTCGCGCGCATAGGGGAACAACACATTCGGGCAATAGATAGCGAACATCGGCGCCAGCTCTTCCTGTGGGAAATTCTGCACCATGAAGATACCCGCTTGCTGCACCTCAGCCAGGAACGCGGTCTTGTCGCCGAGCTTGGCGGTGACGGTAACGGTCAACACCACCTCGTGGAAGCCGTTGCCCAAATCCTTCGCGGCGTTGTTCAGATTCAGATTGATGTTCGGTTTCCACTCCACCTGAAAGGCCTCGGCGCCCATCGGTGTTTCGAACGAGATATCCTTGACATACACCCGCTGGATAGCGAATTGACGATTGTCCTGTTGGTTTTCTTCAGCCATGACGAACCTTTATGGAATGATTGAGAGAGAATCCGCAAGCGCGCCCGGAGCATCCCCTGGCGTCACTGTTTTTTCGTTGTCGGCAGGTTGGCCGCCTGCCAGCCGATCATGCCGCCGGAGAGGTTGTAGACCTCGTCGAATCCCGCCTGGCGCAACTGGCGCGCCGCCAGCTGTGACTGATTGCCGGAACGGCAGGCGACGATGACCGGCTTACCGCGATACTTGTCCAGCGAGCCGATCTGCTTCTTCAGATCGTTAACCGGGATGTTCACCGCGTTGATGATATGCCCCTTGGCGAAATCGTTCATCGACCGGATGTCCACCACCAGGGCATCGCGCCGGTTGATCATCTCGGTGGCGCCCAGAGCGTTGACGCTACCCTTGGAACCAACCAGGGAGACGTAGCCAAGCAGCCCGAGAACAACGATCAGCGCGGCGACCAACAGCCAATGGTTGCCGATGAATTCAATGAGTTGATCCATGGTTACCTACATCCAAGCGTGTCAGGAAAGGTCGAATCGGGAAACAAGACGATCCACGCCGCCGACGATGTCGGCAACGGCGGGAACACGCCATGAATCCGCGGCCTCAGTGCCCGTGCGAACAAAATACGTCGCGCATCATACAGATCAGTTGCAAGGTACGCGAGTCGCTGACTCGATAGTAGACCCGGTTGGCGTCCTTTCGCGCGGCCAATATGCCCTTGTCGCGCAGGATGGCGAGATGCTGCGAGATATTGCTCTGCGAGGTACCGACCAAGTCGACGATATCCTGGACGCTGACCTCATCCGCGCCCAGGGTGCAGAGTATCTTCAGCCGCAACGGATGCGACATGGCTTTCAGCGATCTGGAGGCGCGCTCGATGTCCTCGTCATCGGATAACAACTGACCGACATCCGTTGACCTCTCGTCCCCCTGAAGTTTTGTGTCCGCGCTTGTAAATTTATGCTCCATCCCAATCGTCTCGTCTCTATTATTAATGTAAACTTATACAATAATACGCTTTTTTTCCATGATTGTAATGTCCTTGGGCATCTTCCCGAGAGCGGCCGGACTGCATGAATACCGGCATCGGCATGTTGTTTGTTACAATCGCCAGACTCGATCGTACCGCCACCTTGAGAGTAGACACCGGTAATGTCTGAAGAATCAAAATCCGTCGTTCTCGTCATCCTCGATGGCTGGGGTTACCGTGAAGATGACGATTTCAACGCCATCAACGCGGCGAAAAAGCCGGTGTGGGACCGCTTGTGGAAGGAATGCCCGCATACCCTGATCAAGACTTCCGGGTCCGCCGTCGGGTTACCCAGCGGGCAGATGGGCAACTCCGAGGTCGGCCACTTGAACCTGGGCGCCGGGCGCGTCGTCTATCAGGAGTTCACCCGCGTCAGCCGCTCGATCAAAACCGGTTCGTTCTTCTCCAACCTGACATTGACTAATGCAGTGGACAAGGCGATCGAGACCGGTAAGGCGGTGCATGTGATGGGTCTGCTCTCACCCGGCGGCGTGCACAGCCATGAAACGCACATCCACGCAATGGTGCGCATGGCGGTGGAGCGCAACGCGCCCGAGGTCTATCTACATGCGTTTCTCGATGGACGCGACACGCCGCCCAAGAGCGCCGAGGCATCACTGCGCAAGATGCAAGACCTCTTCGACGAACTCGGACGTGGCCGCTTCGCCAGCATGATCGGCCGCTACTACGCGATGGACCGCGACCACCGCTGGCCGCGCATCCAGCAGACCTACGATCTACTAACCCGCGCCGAGGCCGAATACGAAGCCCCCGACCCATTGACCGGCCTGCGCATGGCCTATGAACGGGACGAATCCGATGAGTTCGTGAAAGCCACGCGCATCGTCCCGCAAGGTGGCAAGCCGGCCTGCGTCCAGGACGGCGACGTAGTAATTTTCATGAACTATCGCTCCGACCGGGCGCGTCAGATCACCCGCCCGTTCATCGAGTCCGACTTCGACTGCTTCGAGCGCAAGGTAGTGCGCAAGCTCGGGGAGTTCGTCAGTCTGACCGAGTACAACTCCGAATTCGACATCCCGGTCGCATTTCCGGCCGAGCGACTGAAGAACGTGTTCGGCGAATACATCTCGCATCTCGGCCTGCGCCAGTTGCGCCTCGCCGAGACCGAGAAATACGCCCATGTAACCTTCTTCTTCAACGGTGGCCGGGAAGAGCCCTTCGATGGCGAGGATCGCATCCTGGTGCCTTCGCCACAGGTCGCGACCTATGACCTGAAGCCCGAGATGAGCGCGCCTACGGTCACCGACCACCTGGTCGACGCGCTCAAGAGTCAGAACTACGATGCCATCATCTGTAACTACGCAAATGCCGACATGGTCGGCCATACTGGCAACTTCGACGCCGCGGTGCAGGCCATCGAAGCGCTGGACGAATGCCTCGGGCGCGTGGTTTCCGCCGTGCATCGTTCCGACAGCCAATTGCTGATCACCGCCGATCACGGCAATGCCGACCAGATGCGCGACCGCGACAGCGGTCAGGCGCACACCGCCCACACCAGCAACCTGGTGCCGCTGGTATATTGCGGGCACCGCGACATCGAGCTGGCCGACGACGGCGCGCTGTGCGATGTCGCGCCAACCATGTTGACCCTGATGGAACTGCCACAGCCCGACGAGATGTCCGGACGCTCGCTGGTGAAGACACCCAGCGAAGACGGATAAATCCGCCGACCCGCGTTGCGAATCCACCATTCACCACACCAGCCCATGAGGCTCACGCGCATCGCCGTGCTGACCGGCCTGCTGTTGCTCGCCGCCGCTAGCGCCGCCAAGCCAGTCACCGACCGGGCTTCCGGCCGGCGTGCGCTGAACGCGCTGCAACAGCGCATCGACACGCTCGACAAGGCACTACGCGGCGCACGCCGGACCTACACCCAGGCCGACCTGGCATTGCGCGATAGCGAACTCGCCATCAACCGGCTGGATAACCGGTTGGATGTGCTGACACGTCGCATCCGCGACGACCAAGCGCGCATCGCCACGCTCGACGCCCAGCTGAAAAGCCTGCTGGAACGCCTCTATGACCAACGGGAACAACTGCGTCGCCAACTACGCGCCGCCTACGCGATGGGTCGGCAGAGCAAGCTGAAGCTGCTACTCTCGCAAAACGATCCCACGACCCTGAACCGCATGCTCGGCTATTATCGCCGCTTGAACAAGGCGCGTCAGACCCAGATCGAACAGATACGCACGAACCGCCAGCGACTCACGGCGCTGCAAACGCAACAACGCGGCGAACTCCATCGCCTGAAGCAGGATCAGGACGAGCAAAAGGCGATGGGCGGCAAACTGCTACTGGAATACGAGCGACGCGCGAAGCTGGTCTCCGAACTGAAACGCCGGGTGAAGACAAAAACGCGGGAACTCCAGCGCCTTCATCAGGATCGAAAGCAGCTCCGCCTGTTGCTGAAGCGGCTCGCCGAACAGGCCGCCAACCGTGATCTGCGCGCCCATCTTGAGCAGCCCTTCGTGACGCTCAAGGGCAAGCTGCCCTGGCCGGTCAAGGGACGCCTGAAGATCTCGACCCAAGGCAAGGGTGCTGGTGGCGACATGATCATCGCGCGCACCGGCGCGCCGGTGCGCGCGATCCATCGTGGTCGTGTTGTTTTCGCCGACTGGCTGCGCGGCTACGGATTGCTAATCATCATCGATCATGGCGCGGGCTATATGAGCCTGTACGGACACAACCAGAGCCTGTACAAGAGACCCGGCGA
>JALSSX010000107.1 GCA_026984055.1 Sedimenticola sp.
CTCTCCGGTTCACCGCGCGTACCTTCCGGGAAGAAGATCAAAATCCTGCCGGCGTCCAGCGCCTTGTCGATCGGCGCCAGTGGGTCTTTCCCCCGGGCGCGGGCATCGCGTTCCAGCGGCAGGATGCCGATCACGTTCAGTGCAAACCAGGCGAGCAGGCGGTTGCGCAGAAAATAGTCCATTGCCGCGACCGGTTGTACTCTGTGCAGCCGCTTGCGCGGCAGCAAGGTCATCAACACCAGCGTATCCAGATGGCTATTATGGTTGGCCACCAGGATCGCAGGCCCATCGCTGGGCAGGCGGTGGCGATGGCGTACATTGAGACCCAGCAGCACCAGCACGATGAAACGGACGATGCCATTGAAGAACAGTGCGCGGATGAAACGGTTCTCGGTATTCATGTGGAGTAACGGACAAAATGGAAGAACAACGGCGCGGTATAGGTCAGGCTGTCGATGCGGTCGAGGATGCCGCCATGCCCCGGCAGCAGGCTGCCGCTGTCCTTGACGCCGATATCCCGTTTCAACGCCGACAGGGTCACATCGCCGACGAAGCCGCCGATGCCGATGATCAGACCGGCGGCCAATGCCAACGGCCAGTCGAATGGCGTCAACGAAGGCGCCAGCAGCATCGCCAGCAGGGTAGTGGTTGCGACGCCACCGGGGAATCCCTCCCAGGTCTTGTTTGGGCTGACCCTGGGCACTACCTTGTGGCGTCCCAGCGCCTTGCCCCAGACATACTGCGCCACGTCGTTGATCTGGGTCAGAAAAATCAGGTACAACACCATGCCGGCGCCGCCGGCCGAGCCATCATCGGTGTCCGGCAGTATCAGCAGAAATGCTACATGGCTGATGCTGAACACGGTCGTCATCAACCCCCAGTGCAGCGTGCCCACGGCGCGCAGAAAGGATTTGGTTTCGCCGATGATGATCATGCGCATCGGCAGAAACAGGAACATGTACACCGGGATGAAGATGATGAACATGCCGTACCAGCCGATCGCGATCCAGTAATACTGCACCGGAATCGCCAGGTAGGCCCAGAAGAGTACCCTGCGATCGGCGCGGCGTGTCGGGATGATGGAGAGATACTCCTTCAATGCCAGAAAGCTAACGAAGCCGAAGAATATCAGGGATACCATTGGTGACAGTAGCATCGCCGCGGTGAACACGCTGACCATCACCCACCACGAATGGATACGTTGCGCCAGTTCGCTGTGGTCCTTGCCAGGATGATGCCGTATCAACAGCCATTGAATCACGGAAGCCAAGCCGAGCAGGGCATACACGCCAGCCAGCGACCAGAGCACTACCGGATCGAGCGCGGAATTCTTCACGCCACCTCCCGCAACGCCTGTCGGGCGCGGTTGACAATGGTCGCGATCGAAAGCAGCGCGACGACCGCGAGCAGACGATTCCCCCAAGACAGTGGATCGACACCCAGGCCGATCAGTAGCGCCAGCAGACCGAATGCCAAGGCCCGGTCGCTCTTGCCCATCGGTCCGTCATAGCGCCGGCTGGCGCCGATCTGTACCGCGACCACTCCGGTCATCTCGGCGATGATCGAGAATACCACGATGGATACCACCAGCAGCGGAGAAAGCCCGCTGACCCAGCACAATGGCAGGTACAGCGCGGCGTCGGAAAGCACATCGCCCAGCTCGTTCAGGATCGCGCCCACCGGCGACTGTATCGCATGTTCACGTGCCAGCATGCCGTCGATGGCGTTCAAGGCCATGCGCAGAAACAGCGCCAGCGGGATCAACAGCAACGGCCAGGAGGCGTCGGGAAACACGGCAATCGAGGCGCCGGCGACGATGGATAGCGCGAACGCGGAGAGAGTGACCTGGTTGGGCGTGATGCCGGCCTGGGCCAGATAATGGGTGACGGGGCGGAGCAGCCCCTGGAAGCGGGGTTTCAGATTGTAGACGGATACCATGGTCGGATTCCTTGTGGTTCGCCGGGGCAAGCATGCCTATCCGGACGGGTCATCGAGACGGCGTGTCGCCGGGCCTCGAAATGCGGAAGGGGCCGATGTGACGTTTGAGCGGCCGTGCCCATGGTTGGGCAGTTGCGGTTCGTCCAGGTTTCGAGACCTGAGACTAGTATCCGGTCAAGGTGCGAATAGGTAAACTGTTATTGTATAAGTTGTACTATATTGCCTTAAAGGTATCGTAATATGATGCATTTCGCTGTGCGAGCTGGAGTCTGTCGGGTTGTTGAGAAAGTGGCTTCCGGCCTCGATATACGGCTATGGCGAAGGAAGCGTCCATGTCAGCGGATCGCTGTGGTCGTGGCTTGGAACCGAAGCCAAGCCAGTAGGGAAGTATTCGCGGATGCCTCGCGGGCAACTATCGGGTGTTTTTCACGCTAACAGGATGTTGAAAAAGTCCTTCCATGGGCTTTTTCAACAACGGAACCGGAAAATACGATTTCCGGGTTCCTTCATCGAAAAGGGTGGTACATCCCTGTACCGCACACAGGCCAGTCGAACGTCGGATTTTAGCGTGCGTGCCATTTCGTTCCTGGCAAGGCGGGAGGAGGTCGTGGCGCTATTCCCCACAACGACGAGCAACACCGCAAGGGGGAAATGGGGCGTGCGATAATTCCGGCGTTTGATTGGCCGTGGCTATACACGGCGATGCCGTGAGGTGATCAATGGCGTGTGATTGAGGGGGGGTTACGCCAATGAGATGTCTCGCCGATCGTTTCCACGGCAACCTGGCAACAGCAGCATGCCCATGACGAGAGCGATCGCCGTGCCGGGCGCCGATACATGCTGGGGCAGTGAAATTCCGTGAGCACGGAAGGGTAGCTCGGTTGCTTGCCCGGTCGAACTGATGAAGCGCAGCGTACCTCTTCCGGTTGGATCGAGAAATACACCTTCGTCCGGGTGAAGGAATGGAAATATCGAGGTATCGATAGCATCATTCAGCGCGTTTCTACTAATATTGAAAGGCAGATCGATGGCGAGAGAGTCCGCGGGCGATAAGGTTCCCGTCAATGGGTGATCCTTTATAGTGGCCAAGATGTCGTTGCGACCCGTGAGATGATCATCCCAACCGGGAAAGAATAGGGCATCTTGATCTGCGAGCGTGAAATCAATATCTTGCCCGTCGAAGCGGGTCGTGGAATGGTTTCTCAGCAACACGGCCAGCGAGCCATCCAGGTTATGGGTAAATCCTCCAGTGGGAATCTCAAGGTTTGCCCTGCCGGGGTGGAAGAAGGCATCGACCACTTCAATCGGGTTCGGTGCGATTTCGAAGCCATTGGTGGTTGCCGGGCCGAAACCCGCAAGCGGGAACTCTCTGTTGAAGATCTCCACCGATGGTCCGGAGAAGGTTTTGTCGAAATCGACCAATGGACCGATACCGATGTTCAAGTCAGGGATAAACGTGTTTACCAGATCGGGGAAATCGGCTTTCGCGTTGACAGCCAACGCTTCGAAGCCGAATGTCGGGTCGATTTTCAGGCTGGTAGTGCTCGTCAGGGTATTCTTCAATGAATAGGTTGGCGTAACGCCTAGTGTATCGAAGCTGTCGTCGAACACCAGATCCACACTGGAGCCGAGCGCGAACGTCACATTATCCTGGAGACCGCTTTGTCCGATCACGGTGACCGGTCTATCGAAGTCCAAGCGTATCTGGGGTTCCGCCTTGAAAACGAAGTCTTGTATGACATCCAGGTTCACGCCAACCGCGATATCGGCGACGGTATACGATAGTGAAACCTTCCCGCCTAGAACAGGGAGCGTCGTTTTGCCTAGGGAAGGCAAGTGGAGAAAGCCGCTGGCGACCTTGTCGGCATCGACGGTCACGTCCAGAAGGAAGTCGGAACCGTGGGAATGCAGTTGGTTGCCCTGGATACTCCCGGCGGTTTGGATGTCTGGTACTTTGGCTTTCAAGGTCGTGAGTCCGCCGAGGATCGACTGTTCTGTTCTGGCCTTCGAATCGAGATGGATCAGCGGGGTTGTCGAACTATGTTTGATATCGACTGGCGTGCCGGATGCGCAACTGATAAAGCAGGCCCGATAGCCAAGCTTGGCATTGAAGTCGAAGACGAAACCAACGTCTACCTCTCCCGTTGGTGACGCGGTGGAGAGGCTGGCATCATCGCCGAGAACGAAATTGGATGAGATGGTGAATCTTTCACCAGGCCGTACCGCGTAAGGATCTGGGTACTCGATGCCTGCAATGATTGGATACCGAACATCGACCGAGCCGCTATCGAGCGCGATGTCGGTTTGAAAGCCGATCTTGCCTTTGCTCGACGCGGACAGTTTCGCGCCGTATTCTCCAAGGGATACTCCCAAAGGCGTGGGATTTGCAATACTGCCGGCGTTTTTCCCAATCTGCCAGCTCAGTCCATCGAAGCGATGGATCGGATCGATCCTCGCGGTGGCTCCCGTATCCCACATGCTCTGATTCGTCGTTGAGAACTCGATGTTCGAAGAGAGTAGGCTGGCGGCCGCCGGCATGCAGGCGAAGGCAAGAGCTCCGCCAAGCGGCATGATGCCAGGGTATCTGTGCTTACGGATGCGCATGGTTGTTGTCCTCAAATGTTGTCGATCGGTTGACTGGCTTGAACGCCAAAAAGAGCCAGATGGAGACAACACCTGACGACTGGATTGATTTCCATGCATGGAATATGCCAATAGATGAAATGCTAGGGTTATCAATCCGTTGATAGTGTTGTAAGGAGAAAAGCGTGGTGTGTCTGTAAAAATATATGACAGTTCGTGGCTGGGGGATTGCGAGAAAAATGCGTATTCGAGACGGTTTGGCGCGTGAGTCGCCGGCAGTGCGCTATCTATCCCCTCATCGCTCCGTGCTCAATGACGCCGATACCGAATCGGCAAAACGCAATGCATGCGGCTTGTCCACCTCGACTTGCGCGAAACGCACGGTGTCGGCTTCCATCACCAGGTCGAGCACTTCGGCGGTGAGCTTCTCCAGCAACAGAAAGCTGTTGCCCTCGACATGCGCGATGATCTTCTTGGTGATGGTGCGGTAATTGACGGCGTAGTCGACATCGTCACTATCGGCGGCCTTTTCGGCTTGGTAGTCGAAGCGCACGTTGATGATGACATCCTGGCGTTTCCGGCGCTCGTCGTCGTTGAAGCCGATATAGGTGCGCAGGCGTAGGTTCTTGATGCGGATGGTCAGCATTAGAGTTTGATCAGTTTCAGGAACTCGTCGCGGGTGCGGTGGTTCTCGCGGAAGGCGCCGAGCATCATCGAGGTGGTGGTGGAGGAGTTCTGTTTCTGCACGCCGCGCATCATCATGCACAGGTGGGCGGCCTCGATGACGACGGCGACGCCGGCCGGCTGGATGGCGTCGCTGATAGCATGCGCGACCTGGGTGGTGAGTTGTTCCTGAATTTGCAGGCGACGTGCGAACATGTCGACGATGCGCGCGATCTTCGATAGCCCGATGACCCTGCCGCGCGGCAGATAGGCGACATGCGCCTTGCCGATGAACGGCAGCATGTGATGCTCGCACAGCGAGTAGAGTTCGATGTCCTTGACGATGACCATTTCGTCGTTGTCCGATGGGAAGATCGCGCCGTTGACGACTTCTTCCACCGATTGGGTATATCCCTGGGTCAGGAACTCGATTGCCTTGGCGGCGCGCATCGGGGTTTTCAACAGGCCTTCGCGGCTCATGTCCTCGCCAACACCTTCGATGATCTGGTGATAATGGCGGGCGATGTCCTCGGTGGTGCTCATGGGTTTCTCCAAAATCGTGTTTTCATGGAGTATATGGGAATTCCGGCGGCGTTTTCCGTAAGACTTTTGATGTTATATGCTGAACAACATGTCCCATGTGCCGTGCCCGAGGCGCTGGCCACGTTGCTCGAAGCGGGTCAGCGGGCGGTCGTCGGGGCGTGGGATGAACAGGTCGTGGCTGGCGCGGTTGACGAAATCCTCGCGATCGCCCATGACCGCGAGCACATGCCGGGCATAGTCCTCCCAATCGGTGGCGATATGCAGGAAGCCGCCTGGGCGCAGCACGCGCGCGATCTGGTCGACGAAGGCTGGATTGACGATGCGTCGCTTATGGTGCTTCTTCTTGTGCCATGGATCGGGAAAGAACAGGTAGACTCCGGCAAGCGATGCATCGGGAAGGGCATTTCGCAATACCTCGACGGCATCGTCGCGGATCAGGCGAATGTTGTGCAAGCTACGTTGGTCGGCAAGGTTCAACAGGTGGCCGATGCCGGGGCGATGTACCTCGATGCCGAGCTGGTTGCGCGCGGGGTCGCGGTCGGCGCGTTCCAACAGCGCGTCGCCATTGCCGAAGCCGATCTCCAGATACACTGGGTTGGTGTTGCCGAACAGCGTCGGCGGATCGAGGGTCTTTCCATCCGGCTCGATGCCATATACTGGCCACAGCGTCTCCCAAGCCTTCTTCTGGCCCGGGGTCATGCGGCCTTCGCGCAGCACGAAGGAGCGGATCGGCCGATGGCCGGGCAGGGCTTCCACCGTTATTCGAAGAACAGGCCGTCCAGCGGTGACGATGCCGAGGCGAAACGCTTCGGGCGCATGCGCCCGGCCAGCCAGGCCTTGCGACCGGCCTCGATGGCCTTGCGCATCGCGGAGGCCATCAATATCGGCTTTTGCGCGGCGGCGATCGCGGTGTTCATCAATACGCCATCGCAGCCCAGCTCCATCGCCACGGCGGCGTCGGAGGCGGTGCCGACGCCAGCGTCGACCAGGATCGGTACCTTGGCGTTCTCGACGATGGTGCGGATGTTCAGCCGGTTGCGTATTCCCAGGCCAGAGCCGATCGGCGCGGCCAGCGGCATCACCGCGACGCAGCCCATTTCTTCGAGGCGTTTGGCGATGATCGGGTCATCGTTGGTATAGACCATCACGTCGAAGTCGTCTTTTATCAGCATCTCGGCGGCTTCCAGCGTGGCGACGATGTCGGGGAACAGGGTCTTCTCGTCGCCCAGCACCTCCAATTTGACCAGACTGTGGCCGTCGAGCAACTCACGCGCCAGGCGGCAGGTGCGTACCGCGGTCTTGGCGTCGAAGCAGCCAGCGGTGTTCGGCAGGACGGTGTAGCGGTCCGGCGAGACGACATCCAGGATGTTCGGTTCATTGCTGTTCTGGCCGATGTTGGTACGGCGCACCGCGATAGTTACTATCTCGGCGCCGCTGGCGGCCAGCGCGTCACGGGTCTCGTCCATGTCTTTGTACTTGCCGGTGCCGACCAGCAGGCGGGAATGATAGGTCTTGCCAGCTATCTCGAAGCTGTCTTGTCGGGTATCGCTCATGGTGTTTTCTACTGCCTAGGATTAAGAGGAAGAGTGCTCAACCGCCACCGATAGCCTGCACGATCTCGACCCGGTCGCCGCCATGTAGGCGGTGATCGGCGTGGCGTGAACGCGGGATCAGCACTTGGTTGATCTCCACCGCATAGCGCTGACCATTCAGATCCAGCGTGTCGATCAGCTCGGTGAGGTGGGCGCCGTCGGTGATTTCGCGGGGTTTACCGTTCAGAAGTATCTGCATAATCTTGGGTTATACTGCGGGATTCACCCACTATTGTAACGATTTCACGGCCGTTTTACGAAACGGAAGCGGGGGGGTATGAGCGAGCACTGGAACGAGGATCTGATACCGGTCGAACAGGCGAAAACGCTGGATGGCCTGTTTAACCAGCGTGTTCGCCGTTCGCCTGATGCCGTGGCCTACACCAGTTTCGATCGCGAGACCAAGCGTTGGGAGGATTTCACTTGGCGGCAGATGGCGGCGGCCATCGGACGCTGGCAGCGGGCGATGGCGGCGGAGAATCTGCACGAGGGCGAGCGAGTCGGCGTGATTTTGCGCAACTGTCCGGAGTGGGTGGCGTTCGACATCGCTGCGCTCGGCATGGGCCTAGTGACCGTGCCATTGTACACCGACGATCGGCCGGATAATATCGCCTATATCCTCGATGACGCGGCCATCCGCCTACTCTTGGTGCAGGATGCCGGACGCTGGAAGAAACTGGCGCCGGTCACGGTGGAATGCGAGGCATTGCAACGCGTGCTGCTGCTCGATTCCAGCAAGGAGGCGAAACGCTTCGCGCGGAACGATGAACGTGTCATGCGGGTGTCGGACTGGCTGCCGGAACAAGACGCCGAGCCCCGCCAGCGCGATGGCGACGGGCAAGCGTTGGCTTCCATCGTGTATACCTCCGGCACCACCGGGCGACCGAAGGGCGTGATGCTCAGTCACCGCAATATGATGACGGTTGCGCATGGCGGCCTGACCGCGATCGATTGCTACAAGCAGGATGTGTTTCTCTCCTTTCTGCCGTTATCGCACACACTGGAACGTAGCGGCGGCTACTATCTGCCGATGCTGGCTGGCGCGCGAGTCGCCTTTTCGCGCTCAGTGGCGCAATTGGCCAACGACCTGACCGAGATTCGTCCGAGTGTGATGATCGCCGTGCCGCGTATCTTCGAACGTGTCCATGGTCGCCTGCTCGGCCAGCTGGAAAAACAGTCGCCGCTCGCGCGCTATCTGTTCGATCTGACCATCACGGTTGGCTGGCGGCGCTTCGAGCGCCAGCAAGGCCGCGCTGGGTGGTCGCCGAAACTGCTGTTGTGGCCCTGGCTCGATAGCCTGGTCGCAAGCAAGGTGCGGGAGAAGCTCGGTGGCCGCCTGCGCGTCGCGATCAGTGGCGGCGCGGCGCTGTCACCCGAAATATCGCGTGTGTTCCTCGGTCTCGGCGTGCCCATCGTGCAGGGCTATGGCCTGACTGAGACCAGTCCGGTGATCAGCGTGAACCGGCTCAAGGATAACTTGCCGCAAGGCGTCGGCAAGCCGCTGCGTGGCGTCACCGTCAGAGTCGGCGAAGACGACGAGCTGTTGGTGAAAACGCCAGGCATGATGCTCGGCTATTGGAACAACCATGCGGCCACTGCCGAGATAATCGATGCCGAGGGTTGGTTGCACACCGGCGACCAGGCGCGCCTTCAGGATGGCCATATCATTATCACAGGCCGGCTGAAGGATATCCTGGTACTGTCGAATGGCGAGAAGATACCACCTGGTGACATGGAGGTGGCGATCACCCTCGATCCGCTGTTCGAACAAGTGCTGGTGGTCGGCGAGGGGCGTCCCTATCTGAGTGCTTTGGTCGTGCTCGACCCGACGCGCTGGGTCGATTATCTGAAGGCCAAGGGGCTGGACCCCGAGGATACCCGTCTGTTGCATGACAAGAAGATCCTTCGAGACATGCAGAAACGCATCGGCGCGTTGCTGAGCAATTTTCCCGGTTACGCGAAGATCCGCCGCGTGACCCTGCTGCTGGAGCCATGGACGATCGAAGCGGGTTTGGTGACGCCGACGCTGAAACTGAAGCGCGCAAGGATTTTGGAACGCCATGCCGCCGAGGTCGGGGCGATGTACGCTGATGGCGCGACCTGATTCCCATTTTCTTGACCTGTATCAAGGTATGTTGTTTTCGCCATGCTCTTTCTTTTCCTCAATCAACCTGGATTAATGTGTGGTGCGCGGCGCCTGCCTCAGAATAGCCGGCGATCATGTCGTTTCCCGAATAGGCTATCAAGGGCGAAAAATAATGTATGGGAAAAGTCTCAGTGGCGTATTGGCCTCGATTCCTCTGTTCCAGGTCGCGGACGCCGATACCCTCGATAGCATGGCGTGGCAGGTACAAGGCAAAAGCTTCAAGAAGGGCGAATACGTTATCGAGAAGGGCTGTATCGCCCACGGCTTCTACTACATCGAACGCGGCCAAGTGAAGCTGTCGTTCATCTCCGAGCAAGGCAACGAGAAGGTCGTCGAGCTGCTCGGCGAGGGCGCCACCTTTGGCGAGGCGGCGATGTTCGTCGGTCAGCCGATCCCGGTATTCGTGCAGGCCTGCATGCCGACCCGCCTGTTGTTCATCCGCAAGGAGGCGGTGTGGGATCTGATCGAACACTGCCCGGACGTGGCGATGCACATCATTGCCTCGCTGAGCCGGCGCTTGCACAGCATGTTCGGTGAGTTCGAATCGCTGTGTCTGCTCAGCTCGCGCGAACGGGTCACCGGCTTTCTGCTGCGTGAACTACGTGTCGGCGGGGAGCCGGGCATCAAGGAGATCCGCCTACCCTCCACCAAGGCGGCCACCGCGTCGCTGCTGAACCTGACGCCGGAGACCTTCTCGCGAGTCATCCATGGCCTGGAACGTGAGGGTATCGTCAATGTCGATGGCCGGCGTGTCGAGGTACTCGACGAAGCGCGCCTGCGCGCCCAGGCGCATTGTTGATGCCTCATCGTCCGACTGGAGGGGATCTCGAAAAATTCCTTCCATGGAATCTTTCTCGTCGCAAAGAGAAAATACGATTTCCGCTTTGCTCACATTTTCCATCACTTATCGTGATCGAAAAGGGTGGGACATCCCCGTCCCACTCGGGTATCTCGGTTTGTCGAGATGCCCTGAACATGGCCATGGGCTGCCCAAGATCTGGGTTTTGACGGTACTTGGCAGGCCGTTGAAAAATGGCATTTTTCAACGGCCTGTGCGCGGTACAGGGAGGTGCCGCCATTTTCGATGACGGCAAGTCATTGAAAATGAAGGAGCCGGGAAATCGTATTTTCCGCTTCCGTCGTTGAAAAAGTCCATGGAAGGACTTTTTCAACATCCTGCTGGTGCTATACTTCCGGCATGCAAACCGCTAAGCACCCGGTTCATCTCAATCTGCTCCAGATTCGCCTGCCGATCGCCGGCGTGATGTCCATCCTCCACCGCTTGTGCGGCGCGTTGTTGTTTTTGTTTCTCCCGGCTTTCAGTTGGTTACTGCATGCCTCAGTCAGCGATGCCGACGCCTGGGAGGCCATCGTCGCCTGGCTGATCACGCCATTCGGGCGGATCTTCCTGATCCTGTCGTTGTGGGCCTTGCTGCATCATTTGCTCGCTGGCATCCGCTATCTGCTGTTGGATCTCGATCTGGGCGTTGATCGCCCCGCCTACCGGCAAAGCGCCTGGGCTGTGGTGTTCGCCGCGCCGCTGATGGCGCTGCTCATCGGGGTATTGCTGTGAGCCGTCGTGCCAGCGGCCTGCGCGCATGGCTGTTGCAACGCATCAGCGCCGTCTATATCGGACTGTTCATCCTGGTGTTGTTGGCAATACTGCTGTTCGCGCCACCGGACAGTTTCACGCACTGGCGAAACTGGCTGGCGCGACCGTTGGTGATGGTTATGTTCATTCTGTTCATCGTCAGTGTCGCGCTGCACGCCTGGGTTGGCATGCGTGATGTGTTGATCGACTATGTACATCCACTCGGCTGGCGCGTGCTGGCGCTGAGCCTGACCGCTTTCTATCTGCTCGGCAGCGCGATCTGGGCGTTGCTGGCGCTGGAGAAACTGATATGACCAGCGGGCTGGCGCGTCGTCGTTTCGATACCTTGATTCTTGGCGCTGGCGGCGCCGGGCTGCGCGCGGCCTTGCAGTTGTCGCGGGCCGACGCGCGCGTCGCCGTGGTCTCCAAGGTGTTCCCTACCCGTTCGCACACGGTTGCCGCGCAGGGCGGCGTGAATGCCGCGCTGGCAAATGTCACGCCGGACAATTGGCATTGGCACATGTACGACACGGTGAAGGGTGGCGACTATCTCGGTGATCAGGATGCCATCGAATATATGTGCCGCGCCGCGCCGAAGATCGTCTACGAGTTGGAGCATGCCGGCATGCCATTCTCGCGCCTCGACAACGGGCGTATCTACCAGCGCCCGTTCGGCGGCATGACGCAGGATTTCGGTGGCGAGCAGGCAGCGCGCACTTGCGCGGCGGCGGATCGCACCGGGCATGCGATTCTGCATACCCTGTACCAGCAGAATATCCGTGCGCGCACCCACTTCTTCGATGAATATTTCGCCATCGATCTGATCCGTGACGCCGAGGGCGTGGTGCTCGGCGCGCTGGTGCTGGAGATCGAGACCGGCGAACCGCTGTTGATCGAGGCGAAGACCACCTTGATCGCCAGCGGCGGCTGCGGCCAGTTGTTCCGCACCACGACTAATGCACACATCAATACCGGCGATGGGATGGCGATGGTATTGCGTGCCGGCATCCCGTTGCAGGACATGGAATTCTTCCAGTTCCACCCGACTGGCATCGCCGGGAAGGGCATGCTGATCACCGAGGGCGCGCGTGGCGAGGGTGGCTATCTGACCAACAAGGACGGCGAGCGCTTCATGGAACGCTATGCGCCACATGCCAAGGATCTGGCAAGCCGCGACGTGGTGTCGCGTGCGATCGCGACAGAGATTCGCGCGGGACGCGGCTGTGGGCCGGACGGCGACCATGTGATGCTGAAGCTCGACCATCTCGGCGCCGGAGTCGTGAACAAGCGCCTGCCGGGCATCCGCGACATGTGCCGTACTTTTTTGCGCATCGAACCGGCGGAGACGCCGATACCGGTCGCGCCGACCGCGCATTATGTGATGGGCGGCATCCCGACGAACCGTTTCGGCGAAGTCGTCGCGCCGGCGAAGACTGGCGCCGAGGATAGCGTGCCTGGACTCTATGCCGCCGGTGAATGCGCCTGTGTTTCGGTACATGGCGCGAACCGGCTCGGCGGTAACTCTCTGCTGGACATCTTGGTATTCGGGCGCGCCGCCGGCAAGCGCATCATCGATTACCTGCATGACAATCGCAATCACCGTGCCCTGGACCTTGACAGCGTCGACCGCGCGATGGCCCGGCTCACGCGCTGGGACCGGGTCGGCGACGGTGAACATGTCGCTGACGTGCGCGCCGAACTGAAGCGAGTCATGGAAGATCATGTCAGCGTGTTCCGTACCGAGGAGGTGATGCGCGAGGGCGTCGACAGACTCTTGGCGCTGCGTCGGCGTATGGCCGATGCGCGTCTGCGCGATGCCAGCCGGGTATTCAACACCGCGCGCATTGAGGCTCTGGAACTGGAGAACCTGACTGACATCGCGATGGCAACCCTGGCCGGCGCGTTGGCGCGTCGCGAGAGCCGTGGCGCGCATTCGCGCATCGACCATCCACGACGTGACGATGTGAACTGGATGAAACACAGCCTGTATTCATTGGAAGGCGATCACCTGGAATGGAAGCCGGTCAGGACCAAGCCGCTTACGGTGGAGACCTTTCCGCCAAAGGAGAGGGTGTACTGATGAGATTCCGCATCTATCGTTATGATCCGGAAGGCGGTGTCGACCCACATATGCAGGATTTCGAGCTGAGCGATATCCGCCCCGGCATGATGCTGCGCGATGCGCTGCTCGCGCTGAAGGCCGAGGACGAAAGTCTTGCCTTCCGGCATTCATGTGGCGAGGGCGTATGCGGTTCCGACGGCATGAATATCAACGGTCGCAACGGCCTGGCCTGCATCACGCCGCTCGCCGGCTTGAAGGAACCGGTGGAGATCCGCCCGTTTCCTGGCCTGCCGGTGATTCGTGACCTGATCGTCGACATGAGTCCGTTCTATCGTCAGTATCGCGCGGTCAGGCCGTGGCTGGTTCGCGAGGATCCCGAACCCGAGGTCGAGAACCTGCAATCCCCAGCTGAGCGCGACCGGCTCGACGGGCTCTACGAATGCATTCTATGCGGCTGCTGCTCGACCGCCTGCCCCTCGTTCTGGTGGAATCCGGGCAAGTTTCTCGGTCCGGCGGCCTTGTTGCAGGCATGGCGTTTTCTCGCCGACAGCCGCGACCAGAATAGCGACCAGCGACTCGATCTGCTCGAAGGCCCGTACAAACTGTTCCGCTGTCACACCATCATGAACTGTGTCGACGCGTGCCCGAAGCAGCTCAATCCGACCAAGGCGATCGGACACATCAAGGCGCTGATGCTGAAGCATGCCATCTGACGACGGACAGAGACTCGACCGTGTGCGCTGGCAGTGCCGGCGTGGGATGCTTGAGCTGGATCTGTTATTGCAACGTTATGTGGATAGCTACTGGGCGGCGCTGGACGAGACCGGCCGCGACGATCTCGACCGGTTGCTGGCGCGGCCCGACCCGCTGCTGCTAGACTGGTTGCATCGTCACAGCGTGCCGCGTGATCCGCGCCTGCGCGAACTGGTCGACATCATAGCCCATGGAGAGAAAGACTCATGCAATACCACCGTCCCCCGCTGATTCTGCATCCGTTGCAATCGCGTGTCGCGATGCGCTTGCTGCTGGCCATGTTTGGCGCAGTCTGCCTGGCCGTCTGGCTATCGCCAGCGGCGCTACCGATCAAGTTCGCCGCGACCCTGCTGGCACTGCTGCTGTATGTCTGGGAACGTCAAAAGTTGCGTTGCCGGACCGGCATCGAGCGCTTGGTGCTGAAGGCCGACGGCGACTGGGAACTGCTGTTCGACGATGGTCGGCGGGTGGATGTGCCGGCCGCGCGCATGCGCGCCTATGTGATGCCGAACTTTATCCGGCTCAGCTTCGATTCACGCCTGAGACTCAGCCTGTTCCCCGACTCCCTGGAGGCCGACAGCTTTCGCGCGCTGAAGGTTCGTTTGTATGGAGAGCAGGATCGATAGCCAGCTTGGCTGGCCGTGACGCAATTGTTGATCTGTATTATTGACAGCCTCGGGATCAGTGACTATAGTTCTGCCCTCGATTTGGCTACGTAGCTCAGCTGGTTAGAGCACAGCATTCATAATGCTGGGGTCGGTGGTTCAAGTCCACCCGTAGCTACCATACGAGAAAGTAAAAAGCCGCCTACGAGGCGGCTTTTTCATGTCCGCCTTCCAGCCGCCGGACCGCGCTATCTGCGGTGCCCCCATGGATGAATCATGGACAGGCGAGGGGTACTTCCACGTCGACAGTCTGCAACTCGATGAATAGAAGTGACTTTTTCTGTTCTTGTGATCTGGGCGAATTTCTTCGGAAAAATTCCGGAGCCGAGCGAAATATCTGGATTGAGACTACCTTGGATTGGTGAATAATCGCTCAACACTGAAGCGGATCTCGAAAAATGAAAATGGGATTTCTTCTTTGCTCACATTTTCAATCATTTATCGTGATTGAAAAGGGTGGGACATTTCTGTCCCACTCGGGCATCTCGATTTTTTGAGATGCCCTGAAATAGTCCGAGGTGATGACGGGTCTTTTTAGCAGGATGTTGAAAAACTCCTTCCATGGACTTTTTCAACAACGGAACCGGAAAATGCCATTTTTCAATGGCCTGCTAAGTCCGACAGGCTCCTGGCACAAGGCAAATGTGGCCACCATGACGGATGGCCACAATAATTATGATCTGTCACACGAGGATTTCATCATGAAAGCGTTTATTCTGATTCCAGCCCTGTTTCTTTCCAGCAGCTTGGTCCTTGCCGGCGAGCCGTTTGGCAATCCGGATCTGTTCGATGGCTATGGCGCGGTTCTGACATCCGCCAAGAGCGGGAACGAAAATCCGAACCAGGATCTGTATGGCAACGGTTATGGCGAGACGGAAGCCGGCGTAGAGATGGTGAAGCATATCGATTTTTCACGGTTGAGCGCCAACGCTGGCGGTAATGAGGATCTGTATGGTGGGATTTGATCCGTGGGGCTATCCCAACTGCGCCTTGATCCGATCGGCGACACGAAAGCTGTTGGCGTAGATCGTCCAGGTGTAGGGAACGCTGCCACCGGTCGGCATGAAGCTGCCGTCGCTGACGAACAGGTTGTCGACCTCGTGCGCGCGGCAATCGGCGTCCAGCACCGAGGTTTTTGGATCGTCGCCGAAGCGGCAGCCACCGGCCTGTAGATTGGGCGGTGGATTCGAGCCGACGAAGGCATCGATGCGCAGCGCGCCCATCTCTTTTAGCAGCCGCTTGCCCTTTTCGGCAAGAAATCGGCCGACAGCCAAGTCGTGCGGATGCCCGTTCAGGCGCAACCGCGCTACCGGACTGCCCCAGCGGTCCTTTATTCTTTCGTCCAGGGTGACGAAGCAGTTGTCGTTCGGCAACCAGTCGTTGAAGACCTCGAAGTTCAATGTACGGTCGGTGCGAAACCAAGTTTCCAGATTGCGTTTCAACTTGCTTCCCCACAGCAGCTTGTCGTCCTGCCACAGGGCGTTCTGGGCACGCGCGACCGGATTGGGATGATCCCACAGAAATTCGACGATGCCACCCTTGATATCGCCGAGGCGTGGGTGGCGGAAGCGGTACCAGTCGAGCAATGCGCGATTGACGAAGGGACCCATCGCGCGGATCTCCTCGATCTGCTTCTCCGTCTTGCCGTTGAAATCGAAATCGCCGCTGCCGACGCCACCGGCAGAGAACAGCAGATTGCGTCCCACCTGAGCGTGGTTGTTGGCCAGTCCGTGGGGAAACCTCGGCCCATGCGAGGCCAGTAGCAAGCGGCTGGTTTCGATCGCCTGGCAGGCGACGACATAGATGCGCGCATCGACGCGCCGATGGTTGCCAACCTTGTCGAAATAGGCGACATGCGTGATGCGTCCGCGTTTGTCACTGACGATGCGGTAGACCTTTGCATGCGGGCGGATTGTACAGCGACCGGTGGCCACGGCGTGGTCCAGCAATGCGGCGCGCGAGCTGCCCTTGGCG
>JALSSX010000108.1 GCA_026984055.1 Sedimenticola sp.
TCGATACCAATCGCCGCATCGTTGAGCACGATCAGGCTGAAACCGGCGCGATCCGGACTGGTGTGATTCTCGTCGACCAGGCGCAACGAGAAATCGATGGCGAAGCCGCCACCCGCGGGCAACATCGGCATATCAGGATGTAGCGTGCTGAACCAGCCGGCCTGCTCGGTAACCGGCGATACCAGTTGCGTGCCGCCCACCAGCTGTCGTCGAACCGCGCTGGAGCCGAACAGCGGATCGGTCAGATACACCCAGCCTTGAGCCGACGGTGGCAAAGACAGCTCACCATCGTACAGACCGATGGGCACGGCCCTCGACCACGAGAACATGAACAGCAGACACAAAGCCGGCGCGAGACGGAAAACAAGATGCATAAGGATTCTCCCTTGCCCGCATATCAGAGTCATGCATGCTGGCAGATTTGAATTCCCGAGAAAGGCAAGGCGTTCATAATCCTGTGAGGCGGGGTGAATCAGTCGGCGTTGCGATGCGGAGAATGGCGACGAAGGTAACCGGGATAACCCCACCAACCGTAGCCGGGATAACCCCAATACCAGGGGTCATAGACCCAGGGCGAACAGCAGAACGGGTCCCGGACTGGCGCGGGTTCGTGATAGAAGCCCCAATCGCGCCAAGTGTCAACCTCCACCACCGGATAGCGATAATCATACTCGCCAATCCTGCCGCGCCGACTGCCGCTGATCCGCCCGATCACGGTGATGCGCGTGCCCGAGGCATGCGCGGCGGGGTCGACAAAGCCATCGATCACCGCCAGAAAACGCCCCGACGACGCGCCGTCGACAGCCGGAAGACCGCTGTCGCCCAGCGGTCGCGACAGAATCTCCAATACCGAGCTGTGTTCACGATTACGCACGCCGACCAGCGATCCACCCCAACGCACCGGCCTGCCGACGAAAGCCGCCGGATCGGCTCGCGCCTCGGCCAGCGAAACCGCCCCGGAAGGCACGCTGGCGACAGGATTTGGCTTCGTGCTGGCACAGCCAGCGAGCAATGCAGCCGCCAAGGCACAATAGGCGATGAAACGGGTCAGGATCGAGAAGATTGCCATAGCGCCTTCAACAATAGCACCAAACCGGCGATCGCGGCCACACCAGCACCCCAGCCGGTCAACAATGCTGGCAACGCGCCTGCTTGTGCGCCCAAGCCGATGCCACCGAGCAACAGGCCCACGCCACCGACCGCGCCCACGGTACGCCGGTTGGCCTCGCGCATCTCATCGCGCAAGGCATCAAGTTGAGCAGACCGCCATTGTAGCGCCAAGCGACCTTCCGCCGCATCATTGAGCACCCGGTAGGCCAGCCGGGGCACCTCCGGCAACTGCTCGGACGCCTCCGGCAGGCCATCCTTCAAGCGCTTGACGAAGGCACGCGGTCCGACCTGGGTCTTGATCCAACGTTCCATGAACGGCTTCGCCGTGGTCCACAGATCCAGTTCCGGATACAACTGTCGGCCAAGCCCTTCGATGTTCAGCAGCGTCTTCTGCAACAACACCAGTTGCGGCTGGATCTCCATGTTGAAGCGGCGCGCGGTCTGGAACAGACGCAGTAGAAAATAGCCGAAGGAGATTTCCGATAGGGGTTTCTCGAAGATCGGCTCGGAAACCGTGCGAATCGCCGCCTCGAATTCCTCGACCCGGGTACCCTTTGGAATCCAGTTGGACTGCACATGCAACTCGGCGACACGCCGGTAGTCACGATTGAAGAAGGCCAGCAGATTCTCGGCCAGGTAGCGCTGATCCTCGGTGGTCAACGTACCCATGATGCCGAAATCGACCGAGATATAGCGTCCGCCCGGCTCGACGAAGATATTCCCGGGATGCATGTCGGCATGAAAGAAGTTGTCGCGAAACACTTGGGTGAAGAAGATCTCCACGCCGCGCTCGCCGAGTAGCTTCATACTGATGCCACAGCGCTTCAACTCATCGACCTGACCAACCGGAATGCCGTAGATGCGCTCCATCACCAGCACGTTCTGACGCACATGATCCCAGTACACCTCGGGCACGTAGAGCATCTCGCTGTTCAGAAAGTTGCGTCGCAACAGCGTCGCATTGGCCGCCTCACGGCTCAGATCCAGCTCATCGAGCAGAGTCTTCTCCATCTCGTGGACGACATCCACCGGGCGCAGCCGCTTGCCGTCGCTCCAGTAGCGCTGCGCCATACGCGCCAGCGTATACAACAGACGCACATCTTGCTTGATGACTTTCTCGATACCCGGCCGCAACACCTTCACGACGACTTCCTCACCGCTCTTCAGACGCGCGACATGCACCTGGGCGATGGAGGCGGAAGCCAATGGATCCTGCTCGAATTCAGTGAAGATCTCGCCGACCGGCTGACCAAGCGCCTGCTCGATCACGCGCCGCGCCTCGTCACCTGGAAACGGCGGCACGCGGTCCTGGAGTTTGATCAATTCCTCGGCGATATCCGGCGGCAACAGGTCGAGGCGGGTTGACAGAATCTGGCCGAACTTGACGAAGATCGGCCCGAGATCCTCCAACGCGCGGCGCAGGCGCAAGCCGAACGGCACCTCCCGGCCACGACGCTCCCAGTAGAACGGCGAGAGGTACTTCAGGAAACGCACCGGACGGAACAGGTGCGTCGCCAGAATCACCTCGTCCAGGCCATGCCGCAGCAACACCCAGTTGATATACAGAAGACGCGCCAGTTCACGCATCGGCGGCGGATTTCAGCTTGCCTTCCAATATCTGGATACGCGTCACGAGGCGCTCGACATCGTCGCGCAGGATATCCACGGTGTGGAGGAAATCTTCGACCTCGAAACGGTTGGGCGTGGCACGTAGCTCTTCTTGCAGATACTCTTGCGCATCCTGTCTGGCGGTATCGGCGCGAGCGCCTAACCAGCCCCGCATGTAGCGCGCGCCACCGCCAATCAGATGCGCGATGGTATCGCCAGTGAGGCGCGACAACGCCTCTTCCCAGTCCAGGTCGACGCTGGCGAGAATCTCGCCGAAGTGCTGAGCGACGCCCTGGTCGCCGAGCATCTCGACCTGACCGCTGAATAGCGGCCCGGTCTTGTCATCGCCGAAGCTCAGCTTGCGAAAACCAGCCAATGTGCCGCGCAACAACGCATCCGGCTCGCCCTCGATATGCCGTTGCACCAGGGTGCGCGTCGGACCGGGAACGAAATACAGCGGCCAGCCGAGTTCGACCAGCTCGACGCCGATGACCTTGCCATGCAGGCTGGCGAGCCGTTCCACGCTGTGCGGATCGATGGACAGCGCCTTGTTGAAGCCGGCCTCGATGGTCGCCAGAATCAACGCCTCGGTGGACATCAGATTTTATAGCCGCGATGGATCGCGACAATGCCAGCGGTCAGGTTGTGATAGTCGCATTGTTCGAAGCCAGCCCGCGCCATCATCTCCTTGAGGGTTTCCTGATCCGGATGCATGCGGATCGACTCGGCAAGGTAGCGGTAGCTGTCGGCATCATCCGCGACCAGCTTGCCCATCAATGGCAGCAGGCGGAAGGAGTACAGATCATAGGCTGCCCTCAACGGCGCGACATCGGTATGCGAGAATTCCAGGATCAATGCGCGACCACCCGGACGCAACACCCGATACATCGCGTTCAGCGCTTTCTGCTTGTCGGTGACGTTGCGCAGGCCGAAACCGATGGTCACGCTGTCGAAGCTGTTGTCGGGAAAAGGAATCTCCTCGGCATCGATCTGCGCGAAATCGATATTGCCGACCAGCCCCTCGTCGAGCATGCGTCGGCGGCCCTGTTCCAGCATCGCGGCGTTGATGTCGGACATCACCACCAGCCCCCCCGGTCCAACCAGGTTGGCGAAACGCGCCGCCAGATCGCCGGTGCCAGAGGCCAGATCGAGTACCCGCTGGCCGGCGCGCACGCCGGACATTTCGATGGCGAAGCGCTTCCACAGCCGATGGACGCCGAAGGACATCAGGTCGTTCATAATATCATAACGACTGGCGACCGAATCGAACACGCCACGCACGCGTTCGGCCTTCTCTTCCAACGGCACGGTCTTGTAACCGAAATGGGTGGTGCGCTCTTCGCTCATGGGTATTCTCCGGTATCCGGTACGCGCGGTGATTCCTGTATTCCGTGATTTGCCGGCACCTTGCCGGACACGGCGCGACGCGCCCGACAAGGTTCGATCACATCGGTTCGGTTCAGTTGGCTTTTTCCTTGCGCTCGTGGCCAGCGGCCTTCAGATCGTCAAGATATTGCCGCCACATTGCCGCTTGGTTCTTCCCCATTTTATACAAGGTTTCCCAAGAGAAGATACCGGTGTTGTGGCCATCGTCGAAATGCAACAGCACGGCGTAGTTGCCAACCGGTTCGATGCGGTCGATGCCGACATCCTCCTTGCCGAGTTGCAGCTTACGCTGATCGGGAGTGTGGCCCTGCACCTCGGCGGAGGGCGAGTAGACACGCAGGAATTCGCACGGCAGGTTGAAATGCTCGCCGTCGTCGAAGGTGATTTCCAGCACCTTGGACGCGCGATGCAGATTCAGTTCCATGGGCATGGGTTTGGACATGGTGGACCTCGTTTATAGAATGAAGCGACTCAGATCGTCATCATCGACGAACTCGGCTAACTGCTTGTCGACATAGGCCGCGTCGATGGTGACGATCTGATCGCGAAAATCGGTAGCCGCGTAGGAAATCGCCTCCAGCAGGCGCTCCAACACGGTATGCAGGCGCCGAGCACCGATGTTCTCGGTATGTTCGTTGACCTGCCAGGCAACCTCGGCGATGCGCCGGATGCCGTTCTCGGCAAATTCCAGCGTGACATTCTCGGTCGCCAGCAGGGCGCTGTATTGTTCAGCCAGCGAGGCATCCGGCTCGGTCAGGATGCGTATGAAATCGTCGCTGGACAGCGCTTCGAGTTCCACCCGGATCGGCAGCCGGCCCTGCAATTCCGGAATCAAATCCGATGGCTTGGCCAGATGAAAGGCGCCAGAGGCGATGAACAGGATGTGATCGGTCTTCACCATGCCGTGCTTGGTGGACACCGTGCAGCCCTCCACCAACGGCAGCAGATCACGCTGCACGCCCTCGCGGGAGACCTCAGCGCCACCGCCGTACTCGGAACGACTGGCGACCTTGTCCATCTCATCCAGAAACACGATGCCTTGCTGCTCGACCTGTTCGATCGCGCGCAGTTTCAGTTCCTCGTCATTGACGCGCTTCGCCGCCTCCTCGTCCTGTAGCAGCTTCAACGCCTCGCGGATCGGCAGTTTGAGCGGCCGACCCGGACTCGAACCAAGGTTTTGGAACATGCCCTGTAGCTGGCTGGTCATCTCCTCCATGCCAGGCGGCGCCATGATCTCGACGCCCATGCGCGGCGTGGAGATCTCGATCTCGATCTCCTTGTCGTCCAGCTCGCCGGCCTGGAGCTTGTCGCGAAACTTGGCGCGCGTGCCGCTCGCCGGCGGCGTGGCGCTTTCCTCGGCGAAACTCGATGGCGACGGCAGTAGTACGTCGAGGATGCGCTCCTCGGCGGCCGCCAACGCCGCCTCGCGGACTGCCTCGATCGCCTGCTCGCGCACCATCTTGAACGAGGAGTCCGCCAAATCGCGGACGATCGATTCCACATCGCGACCAACATAGCCAACTTCGGTGAACTTGGTCGCCTCCACCTTCAGGAAAGGGGCATTCGCGAGGCGCGCCAGGCGTCGCGCGATCTCGGTCTTGCCAACGCCGGTCGGGCCGATCATCAGGATATTCTTCGGCGTGATCTCGGGACGCAACGCCGGGTCGACGTTCGCGCGCCGCCAACGATTCCGCAACGCGATCGCCACCGCGCGCTTCGCCGCCTGCTGACCGATGATGTGCTTATCCAGCTCGCGAACGATCTCTTGGGGTGTAATCTCAGACATTTAAGGTATCCTGCCGGCGACTCGGCCGCTCACTCCGCCGCCAGCTCTTCGATAACGATATTGTGGTTGGTGTAGATGCAGATGTCGGCGGCAATGTTCAATCCCTTCTCAACGATATCGCGCGCGCCCAGATCTGTGTTCTCCAGTAGCGCGCGCGCCGCCGACAAGGCATATTGGCCGCCAGAACCGATCGCCATCAGGCTGTCGTCCGGCTCAATGACATCGCCGGTGCCTGAGATGATCAGCGAGGCCTTGCTGTCGGCCACGCACAGCAAGGCCTCCAGGCGTCGCAGCATCCGATCGGTGCGCCAATCCTTGGCCATCTCCACCGCCGAGCGCACCAAATGGCCGTGGTGTTTCTCCAGCTTGCCCTCGAAGCGCTCAAACAGCGTGAAGGCATCCGCCGTGGCGCCAGCAAAACCGGCGATGACCTGATCCTTGTACAGACGTCGCACCTTGCGCGCGGTGCCCTTCATCACGGTGTTTCCCATGCTGACCTGACCATCGCCGCCGATCACGACGACGCCATCGCGACGCGCCGAGAGTATCGTAGTGCCCTTGAACATGCTGCCAAACCCCTGCGTTGACTAAGCTTCCGATTGTAACCGATCAAGCCCACTGACGGCACGAAACCACTTCCAGGCCTGGTCAGGCATCCGTCGGCTTCAACTCATCCGGCAATGGGATTGGAATATCCAGCCAGCGCGCGCGCGACGGATTCAGCCGAAAACGACCGTCCAGGCGAAGTAACTCGAAACCACCCAACTGATAGATCCGCACATGCAGCGCCCGCTTCGCGCCAAGACGTTCATGCGCGCGCAACGAAGCCTCGTTGGTCGCGTCGATGCGGCTTGCGGTCCAGCGGAATCCCTGCTCGCGCATCCACGTCGAGGCCACGTCCCACAATTGGCCGAACAGGCGGCCCATGCGCATGGATTCATCGATATAGATATCGAAATCCCAGGCCGTTTCACCCTCCGGCAAAGGCACCACGCGAATACGCGCGATGTCCTCGCGAAACGCACCGGGCATGATCCAGATACAACCAACCGCCTCGCCCTGCTTGAATGCCACCCAGCAGCGCGCGCCCTGCGCGTAACGCAGATCGATGAACTTCCGTGGCCGCGGAAACCATACCTCGCGGTACGCGTCAGGGCCGATCGCGCGAATCTCGATATTGCGCCCGAGCCGTCCGGCGAGCGGCTTTTGCGGCACCGGCTGCACCACCAGATGGAAATCCTGCATGCCGATGCCAAGCACGCCGAGCAAGCGCTTCAAAAGGTAAGCGCGCCCTTCTGGCGACTTCATTCTGCCAATCCGTTCGGTCAACTTTCCCATGCTGTATCTCAAGTCCGTGTTCGGCGCGCAATTTACCATAGGTTCGCCGGCAACCAAACGGCCATGGTCCAGGCGATATTTCCGGCAGCAAGCGGCTTTGCGCTATAATGCGGCGCATTTAACTGAACTTATCGGGAAAACCCATGGTAGCGTTTGAAGATGTCCGGCGTATCGTCGGCGATGTATTGCAGCTCGGCGAGCGCACGTCCGAACTCAACGAAGACTCCCTGCTGCTCGGCAGCTTGCCAGAATTCGACTCGATGGCGGTGGTATCCATCATCACCGCCATCGAGGAGGAATTCGACATCATCGTCGATGACGACGACATCAGCGCCGAAACCTTCGAAAGCATGGGCACCCTGCACGCCTTCGTCAATCAGGTGGCCGAGGAGGCCTGAGTGCTGCAGCCGCGCTTTCTGCGCTGCACCCACGGCCATCTGCACGTCATGGCCTGGGGCCGGAACGACTGGCAAGACGCCGATGTCACCCGGGTGACATTGATCCTGCCGCCGTTCGCCGAGGAACTGAACAAATCCCGCCATATGCTCGCCCGCCTCGGTCATGCCCTGGCCGAGGCGGGTGGCTGTGCATTGCTGCCGGATCTCTATGGCACCGGTGACAGCGAAGGCCGCTTCGAGGACACGGACTGGACGGTCTGGCGGCAGGACATACTCGACATCGTTCGCCATCTGCACGACAGCGGCATCGATCATCTGGACATCGTCGCATTGCGCATGGGCGCGATGCTGGCCCTGACGAGCCTGCCGGAATCCCCGTTGACCATCGGCCGCCTGGTTCTCTGGCAACCGCTGCTGTCGGGCAAGCGCCTGCTCAGCCAGTTTCTGCGCCTGCGCGTGATGGCCGCGAAGATGCGCGGTCGCGATGAATCAGTCAACAAACTGCTCGCGCGGCTGTCGGGTGGCGAGCCTATCGAGGTCGGCGGTTATCTGCTGAATCCGGCATTGGCCGCTCAACTGCTGACCGTTGGTCCAGACAAGCTGCCCACTCCCGGCGGCCTGCGCTGTGATTGGTACGAGGTGGCTCCCGAAGCCGGACGCGAACTCTCCAAGGCCGCCAACCGGACCATCGTCCAGTGGCGTACCGCCGGCTGCAAGGTCAGTGGCGTCAGCGTCGAGGGACCGGCCTTCTGGGAAACCCAGGAGATTGCCACCGCGCCGACGCTGATCGCACACACCCTGCGCGAACTGAGCCCAAAATGAGCGCTTTCGACGAACGCCCGGTCGTTTTCGACTGCCACGACCAGCAACTCGCTGGGATTCTTCACCCGGGCACCGGCAATGCTACGAGCGGCGTCGTCATCGTCGTCGGTGGCCCGCAGTACCGGGTTGGCAGCCATCGCCAGTTTGTCGGCATCGCGCGCCATCTGGCCGCCGCCGGGATACCGGTGTTGCGTTTCGACTACCGTGGCATGGGCGACAGTGAAGGCGACATCCGGGATTTTCAGGCAGTCGGCGAGGACATCGGCAGCGCGATCGACACCTTGTTTCGCGAACATCCGAGCCTGCAACGCTGCGTACCATGGGGTTTGTGCGATGCCGCGACAGCGATCGCCTTCCATGCCCATCGTGACCCACGCATCAGCGGCCAGATCCTGCTGAACCCCTGGGTGCATACCGAGGCCGGCGAGGCACGGGCTTTCCTGAAACACTATTATTTGAAACGCCTGTTCAGCCGTGCGTTGTGGAAGAAAATCTTCAGCGGCGACTTTAATCCGCGCGAGAGTGCATCGTCGCTGGGCGACAATATCCAAACCGCGAAGGCCCAACCCGAATCCAGCACGGATGAGGCCTTACCAGAACGCATGCTCGCCGGCATCCAAGCATTTTCCGGCGATACCCTGCTGATCCTCAGCGGCGATGACCTGGTGGCCAGCGAATTCCTCGACGCGACCGCGAAATCCAAGGAATGGCGCGCATGGCTGGAGAGCGAAAGGCTCACCCGCCATGACCTGGAGGAAGCGGATCACACCTTTTCCAGCGAGGAATGGAAGAACGCGGTATCCGACATCTGTCGGGAATGGCTGCTCGAAAGAAACGATTGACCCGGCAATCTTGTTGTCGGGTCAATCGTGGCGCGGAGACACGCCGCCATCGGCGATAGTAGATGTAAGTTATTGCCCATCAAGAGATTCCTCGCAATATCTCCGATGGACGAGGGTGCGCAATCAACAGCTCGGAACGGCCTGTGTGCGCTACAGGGATGTACCGCCATTTTCGATGACGGCAAGTCATTGAAAATGAGGGAACCGGGAAATCGCATTTTCCGGTTCCGTCGTTGAAAAAGTCCATGAAAGGACTTTTTCAACATCCTGTTAATAATGAACCGACTCCGATGATGAGGGCTTGCGGGGATCTCGATTTTTCGAGATGCCCTTGCGAAAAAGCCGACGCTTGGCTGGCCGTGGCTATCACCGGCCTTTGTCGCGTTCCCGCTTCGCGCGTGGATGTGCTTGGTCGTAGACCCGCGCCAGATGCTGGAAATCTACATGAGTATAGATCTGCGTGGTGCCGATGTCGGCATGCCCGAGCAGCTCCTGCACTGCTCGCAGATCGCCGCTGGATTCCAGAATATGCGTAGCAAAGGAATGGCGTAGCTGGTGCGGATGCAGATGAGCGTCCAGGCCGAGGCGCGCGGCGTTAACCGCAAGACGCTGCTGGATCGCGCGCTGGCTCAAGCGGCCACCTCGACGACTGACGAACAGCGCTGGTTCGCCCTTCGCCGCCAGCCCGGCACGCACCCTCAGCCAGCGTGCTATCGCCCGCCGCGCCTTGCGCCCGACCGGCAACAAGCGCGTCTTGCCGCCCTTGCCGACAACTGTCAACAGATCGTCCCCGCGCGGCGGATCGTCCCGGTTCAGCGCCGCCAGCTCGGCAAGACGCAGGCCACTAGAATAGAACAGCTCCATGATCGCCAGATCGCGTATCGCCAGCGGGTCGTCGCTGGTGTTGTCGAGCAGCCCGGCAAGCTGGTCGACGCTAAGCGCATTCGGGAGTTTTCGCGGCCCTTTCGGCGCGCGCGCGCCAACCGCCGGATTCGTCGCGGCCTGGCCGTCACGCATCGCCCAGGCATAGAAGGAGCGCAAAGCCGACAGACGCCGCTGGATACTGCGGCCGGACAAGCCATCACGATGGCAGGCGGCGGCGAAATCGCGCACCTGCCGCGTGTTCAGACGATCCCAGCCCGGAATCTCCTCGCGCCGCATCCAGGCAACAGCCGCAAGCAGATCGCGATGATAGCTCTGCAGGGTATACGGAGAATAGCGCTTTTCGATACGCAGCCAGGTAAGAAACGCGTCCACCGGCCGTTGGAAATCAGACGGCAAGCTCAACCCCCGGCGCGAACCAGGATCTGACTGACCACGTCGCCGAGTTGCTTCAGCAGCTCGGTACCCTGGCCGTAGTGGAAACGCTCCTCGTCATGACTGCCGAGCGCCAGGATGCCACTCAGCCCCTGGGCCTTCAGCGGCAGCAATGCAGCGGATTGCACCTTCTCCGCCTGCTCTCCGAAAAGGCTGGACAACTGCACCCGACGCAAACGGCCGCATACCGGCTGCGCCTTGTCGAGCAGTTCTTGAAAGCTGTCGAGCAACGCGCCCTGTTCCGCATCCAACGTGCCGGTCTGCTCGATCCGTCGATCGGAAAACAGACAGAAGGCCACCGTGTCGACATCGAAGCGGCCACGCAGATCGTCCTCGACGATGGCCTTGGCCTCCTCGACATCGCGCGCCTGGATCAACTGCAAGGTCAGTTCGTGCAGACGCCGGCTGTGCTTGTCGTTGTCGCGCGCGACCGCGATCAGCTCGGTGAGCTGGTGGCGCGTGCCTTCCAACTGCTCGCGCAGTACCGCGATCTGCTTCTCGACCAGGGAGACGGCCGCGCCGTTACGGTGTGGCACGCGCAGCGCTTCGAGCAGTTCAGGATGGCGATCGAAATAATCGGGATGCTGGGCCAGATAGACCGCCAAGCGTTGTTCTAGCGCGACGTCGATATCGCTGTCTTCTGGACTGGTCATAACGCGATCTCACCTTCAAAAACACGACTCGCCGGGCCGCTCATCCACACCGGCGCGCCGGCATGCGCCGGAACCAGGCCCGCCGATGGATCCTGTTTCCACCTTATCACAAGTTCCCCACCGGGCAGCCGGACACGCACCACATCATCCAGAAAACCACGCAGAACGCCACTGACCACAGCCGCGCAGGCGCCGGTGCCACAGGCCAGCGTCTCGCCGGCGCCACGCTCGTACACGCGCAGATCGACATGGCCGCGATCGCGCACCGCCATGAAACCGACGTTGGCGCGCCGTGGAAAGCGCGGATGGGCTTCGATCAACGGTCCCAAGCGTTCCAGTGGCGCGCCAGCGACATCGTCGACAAGCAACACCGCATGCGGATTGCCCATCGACAACGCGCCGATCTCCAGCGTCTTTCCGTCGATCTCCAGCGGATAGCTCGGCGCGGCGCGATCCGCGATGAACGGGATCGCCGCCGGCTCCAGCACCGGCGCGCCCATGTTCACCCGCACTTGGCCGTCCACTTCGTGGTACAGCGTAATTTCTCCGTTGGCGGTACCCACCCGCAACACATCTTTGTCGCTCAAGCCACGCTCGCGCACGAAACGCGCGAAACAGCGCGCGCCATTGCCGCACTGTTCCACCTCCGAGCCATCAGCGTTGAAGATGCGGTAATGGAAATCGGTATCCGCCGAGCGTGCGCGCTCGACCAACAGAATCTGATCGCAACCCACGCCAAAACGTCGATCGGCAAGAAACCGCGCCTTGTCGGCATCCAGCTCGAAGGTCTGATGGATAGCATCGATCACGACGAAATCATTACCCAGACCGTGCATTTTCGTAAATTGGAGCAACATGCCCGTAGCCTAGCGCATTGCCGCGCGATCGACCAGAATAGCGCCATGTCGAAAGAATACTATTTCGATGAAGGTTGCTTCATCACTGAACTGCTGAACACCCTGGAGGATCCATCGATTTCGGTCGCCCGCGCCCGCATCGAACCCGGCGTGACCACCCGATGGCACCGGCTACGCGGCACCGTGGAACGCTACCTGATCGTCAGCGGCGTCGGCATCGCGGAAATCGGCGACCAGGCGCCTCGCCGGGTACAGCCCGATGATGTGGTGATCATCCCGGCCGGCGCGCGCCAGCGCATCACCAACAATGGAGACAGCGATCTGGTTTTTCTCGCCATTTGCACGCCGCGATTCCGGCCCGAGTGCTATCGACGCGTAGAGTAAACATCGCCGCGGCCAGTCGAGCATTGGATTTCAGCGCGCAGGCCATTTCGTTCCTGACGAAAGGTCGTGGGATCACCACGCTTATCCCGGCCCAGGTTCCGTGGTGGATCGTCCCGGCGGACCCGACATTTCCACATGGGCGATATCAATGCGCTTCGTCCCAGTTGTCGCCGACGCCGACATCGACGGTCAGCGGCACCTTCAACTCGGCGGCGTTGCGCATGCAGCCACGGATGCGATCACCGGCGGACTCCAGTTCGTCGGGATGGATCTCGAAGACCAGTTCGTCATGCACTTGCATCAGCATCTGGACGCGCGGCTGTTCGTCGCCCAGCCAGTGGTCGACGGCGATCATCGCGCGCTTGATGATGTCGGCGGCGCTACCCTGCATGGGCGCGTTGATCGCGGTGCGCTCGGCGGCGGCGCGCCGCTGCTGATTGCGCGCGTTGATGTCGGGCAGGTACAGGCGCCGACCGAACAGGGTTTCGACGTAGCCTCGATCTCTTGCCTGCTCGCGGATGCGATCCATGAAGCCCTTCACGCCAGGGTAGCGGGCGAAGTAGAGATCGACATACTGTTGCGCCTCTTCACGCGTAATCCCCAGTTGGCGCGCCAAGCCGAACGCGGACATGCCATAGATCAAACCGAAGTTGATCGCTTTCGCGGAACGCCGCTGGTCGTTGCTGACGGCTTCCGGGTCACCCACGCCGAAGACCTCGGCGGCAGTGGCGCGATGGATATCGCGGCCCTCGGCGAAGGCGCGCAGCAGCCCTTCGTCGCCGGACAGATGGGCCATGATGCGCAGTTCGATCTGCGAATAATCAGCCGCGAGCATCTTCCAGCCGGCCTGGGGCACGAAGGCTTGGCGGATGCGCCGGCCTTCCTCGCCGCGCACCGGGATGTTCTGTAGGTTTGGGTCGGACGAACTGAGCCGACCGGTGGCCGCGACGGCCTGGTGGTAACTGGTATGCACCCGCCCGCTGCCTGGGTCGACCATCTCTGGCAGTTTGTCGATATAGGTGGACTTCAGCTTCGCCAGGCCGCGATGTTCGAGCAGCACGCGCGGCAGCTCATAGCCATCGTCGGCGAGCTTCTGCAACACCGATTCGGCCGTCGATGGCGCGCCTTTCGGCGTTTTGGAGACCACTGGCAGGCCAAGTTCCTCGAAGAAGATCTGACCGATCTGCTTCGGCGAACCGAGGTTGAACCTGTGCCCGGCGATCTCGTAGGCCCACTGTTCCAGCGCGTGCAGGCGCTTCGCCAGTTCTTTGCCTTGCGCCGCCAGCCGTTCGCCGTCGATGCACACGCCGGTTCGCTCGATACGCGACAACACTGGCACCAGCGGAATCTCGATATCGCATAGCACGCTGGCCAGGGTCGGCTCGGCCTGGAGCCGGGGCCACAGGCATTCGTGCAGGCGCAGGGTGATGTCGGCGTCCTCGGCGGCATACGGACCGGCCTGTTCCAGCGGGATCTGGTCGAAGCTGAGCTGTTTCTTGCCCTTGCCGGCGACATCCTCGAAATGAATGGTCTCGATGTCCAGGTATTTCTCGGCCAGCGAATCCATGTCATGCCGTGTCGCGGTGGAGTCCAGCACATAGGATTCCAGCATGGTGTCGAAGGCGATGCCGCGCAGTTCGATGGCGTGGTTAGCGAGTACGTTCATGTCATATTTCAGATGTTGTCCGACCTTGGCGCGCGACGCGTCCTCCAACAACGGCTTCAGCTCGCCGAGCACCCAGTCTGCGTCCAGTTGCGCCGGCGCATCCGGATAGGCGTGGCCAAAGGGCACATAGGCGGCCTCGCCGGCCCGTACCGCGAACGAGACGCCGACGACGCGCGCCTGCATATAGTTCAGACTGGTGGTCTCGCTGTCGAAGGCGAACAACTCGGCCTCACGCAGGCGTTGCAGCCAGTGCGCGAAAGTCGCCTTTTCGAGCACCACATCGTAGTCTCCCGCCGCCGATGCGCGCGCGCTCCGGGCGCTGGTTTCCGCTGTGTCGTCGAGGGTCGCCAACAGACGCCGCGCGCCGAGACGCTTGTATAGATCGCGCAGCCTCGCTTTGTCCGGCTCGCGTGGAGTCAGGTCGGTTGGATCGATGCCCAGATCAAGATCCAGCTTGATCTGCGCCAGCTCCCGGGATAAACGCAATTGATCGAGCGAGTTTCGCAGCTTCTCGCCGACCTTGCCCTTGATTTCATCGGCATGGGCGATCAGGTTGTCCAGCGTGCCGTACTGTTTCAGCCATTTCGCGGCGGTCTTCGGGCCACACCCGGGAACCCCGGGTATATTATCGGCGCTGTCGCCGGTCAGTGCGAGAAAATCGACGATCTGCCTAGGCTTTACACCAAACTTGTCGATCACGCCCTGGGTGTCCATCTTGGTGTCGGTCATGGTGTTGATCAGCGTCACCTTGTCGTTGACCAGTTGCGCCATGTCCTTGTCGCCGGTGGATATCAGGGTCGGCATGCCGAGCGCGGTGGCGCGATGCGCCAGGGTGCCGATGACATCGTCAGCCTCGACGCCATCGACAATCAGCAGCGGCAGGCCCATTGCGCGGATGATCTCGTGGGTCGGCTCGATCTGTTCGCGCAGATCGTCCGGCATGGGTGGCCGGTGCGCCTTGTATTCAGCATACAGATCGTCGCGAAAGGTTTTGCCTGGCGCGTCGAAGACCACGCCGATATGCTCCGGATGGTATGCATCCAGCAGCTTGCGCAACATATTCACGACACCGACGGTCGCACCGGTCGCCTCGCCCTTGTCATTGCTCAGCGGCGGCAGCGCATGATAGGCGCGAAACAGGTAGGATGAACCATCCACCAGGATGAACGGAGGCTTTTCCATGAGCGGCTTGCCAGAATTAGACGCGCCAAACGGCGCAATGCCGGTTATTCTATCGTAAAAGCAGAAGATCACCGCGGGAGTCCCTGACAAACGAGATGAGCCTGTTGCCGAATCAGACCACCCACGATCTGCTACAACGCCATGCGCGGCCGCTGGTGTTCGTACTGTATGTGGCGGCCGTCCTGCTGGTATTGCCAATGTCACGGGACCAAGCCATGCCACCGCTCTGGTGGCCAGCGACGGGCGTCGGCGTTGCCGCCATTCAACTGCATGGCGCGCGCATCTGGCTGTCCCTGGCGCTGGCCGTCGTGGTTGGCGAATGGCTGCTGTATGGCAACCCGGCAAGCATGCTATTCGGTTCCGCTGGCACCCTCACCAGCTTCGCGATCGCCCAGTGGCTGGCGGACCGTCATTTGCAAACCCGCCAGCCCTGCACCCGCTTCCGCTCGCTGAGCCTGTTTCTGCTGCTGTTTGGGATTATCATCCCGCTGCTGCTGGCAGTCGGCCATTTCATCGCCCTGTCGGTGGCCACGACACCCGCATCCCCGCCCACGCCGCGCCAAATACTCTCCGGCATGCTGGCCAACACGCTGGGCATACTCAGTGTCGCCCCGTTGCTGCTGGTAGTGCATCAGCCCGCCCTGAACGTGCCGCGACGCAAGCCGCTGGAGTATCCGCTGCTGTACCTCAGCGTTGGCGCTGCGCTCTATCTGCTGATCCATGCCGCAGTTCCCACGCACTTGGCAATCGCCTTCGGCATGCTGCTGGCGCTGCCGTTGATCTGGTCACTGTATCGATTCAGTGTCAAACACCCGCTACTGATCTTGCTACTGGACACCACTGCCCTGGCATATGCCAGTTGGTGGGGGCTGGGTCCCTTCGCCTGCGCATCATCGTCGGTGCCGGCAACCTCCTGCGGCATCGGTTTACAGCTCTATTTGCTGGTATTGATACCCAGCACCCTGGTCGCCGTGGTGATGGTATGGAAGGCCCTGATGGCGCAAGCCGAACTGAAGCTCGCCAGCACGGTGTTCGAAAATACCCTGGAGGGCATCGTCATCACCGATGAGCAACGTATCATCCGTTCGGTGAACAACGCCTTTCTGGAAGCCAG
>JALSSX010000109.1 GCA_026984055.1 Sedimenticola sp.
GGGCGCTTGCCAACGGTATGTATCGCACCATGGAGGTGGACTCCACGTCGCCCCGATGCCAGATTCCCCACTCATCTATTCGCTGATCGAATCCCCTGGTCATCCCGATTTCGCTGGATTGTATGCACGGCTCGGTTTCCGCGAATTGAAGTTCAGCGCGATGCGCAAGGCGATTGGCGCGCTGAAGAAGCAACCGCCGGATTTCGTCGTCGGTGAGTTCTTCTACGGCTGGGCGAACAACTATGCCGGCGTGAATATCTCCAACCTGGATGTGTTTTTGCACAGCTTGCGGAAATACGCGCCGCAAGCGCGCGTGATTGTGCTCGCGGGCAAGGGCGATCTGCCTCATGTCGACAAGCTCGCGGCGCTGTTTGCATTGCATGCGGTGCTTGCCGAACCCATCGCCGAGGTGGACATGCAGTCGGCGCTGGAAAAGCCCTGAAAGCCGCTGATCGGCGTTCTGCGCGGCGCGTTCGCCGGCTGCGCTCTCCCCCTACGGATATGGTATAATTCCGCGCTTAAAATCTCAGAATAAGGCCGTAATGCAAGATTACGGACAAGCTGCATGACAACGACAGAATTCGCCAAAGAAGTTCTTCCAGTCAATCTCGAAGACGAGATGCGGCAGTCCTATCTGGACTACGCGATGAGCGTCATCGTCGGCCGCGCGCTACCGGATGCGCGCGACGGTCTGAAGCCGGTGCATCGTCGCGTGCTGTATGCGATGAACGTGCTCGGCAACGATTGGAACAAACCTTACAAGAAGTCGGCGCGCGTGGTCGGCGATGTAATCGGTAAATACCATCCGCATGGCGATACTGCCGTGTATGACACCATCGTGCGCATGGCGCAGCCATTCTCGTTGCGCTACATGCTGGTCGACGGGCAGGGCAACTTCGGTTCGGTGGATGGCGACGCGCCGGCGGCGATGCGTTATACCGAAGTGCGCATGTCGAAGATCGCACATACCCTGCTCGACGATTTGGACAAGGAAACCGTCGATTTTGCGTTGAACTACGACGAATCCGAGTCCGAGCCGGTGGTGCTGCCAGCGCGCTTCCCCAACCTGCTGGTCAACGGTTCGTCTGGCATCGCGGTCGGCATGGCGACCAACATACCGCCACACAATCTGACCGAGACGATCAACGCCTGCCTGGCGCTGATCGACGATCCGGACATCGCCATCGATGGCTTGATGCAACACATCCCCGGTCCAGATTTCCCCACCGCCGGCCTGCTGAATGGCACCCAGGGCGTCGCCGAGGCCTACCGCACGGGTCGTGGGCGGGTGTACATGCGCGCGCGCGCCGATATCGAGGACATCAACGAACACAAGCAGCGCATCGTCGTCACCGAGTTGCCCTATCAGGTCAACAAGGCCCGCCTGCTGGAGAAGATCGCCGAGCTGGTCAAGCTGAAGCGCCTTGAAGGCATCAGCGAATTGCGCGACGAATCCGACAAGGACGGCATGCGCATGGTCATCGAGCTGCGGCGCGGCGAGGTGGCAGAGGTGGTGCTGAACAATCTCTACCAGCAGACTCAGATGCAGACGGTGTTCGGCATCAATATGGTCGCGCTGGTGGACAAGCAACCGCGCCTGCTGAACCTGAAGCAGATGCTGGAGTTCTTCGTTCGCCACCGTCGCGAGGTGGTCACGCGGCGTACTGTCTATCTGTTGCGTAAAGCGCGTGATCGTGCCCATTTGCTGGAGGGCCTGGCGGTTGCATTGGCGAATATCGATGAGGTCATCGCGCTGATCAAGGCCGCGCCGAATCCGGCGACGGCGCGCGAGGGCCTGCTCGCCAAGGTGTGGAGATCCGGCATCGTCGAGGGGATGTTGGAGCGTGCCGGCGCCGATGCCTCCAAGCCCGAGGATATGGCGCCTGGTTTCGGTCTGACACCGGAAGGTTATCGTCTGACCGAGATCCAGGCAAAGGCCATCCTGGACCTGCAACTGCACCGCCTGACCGGGCTTGAGCAGGAAAAAATTATCAATGAATACGAAGAGATACTAAAGAAAATTGAGGATCTACTCGATATTTTGACTAGCCCCGAGCGGCTGATGCGGGTGATCCGCGAAGAGCTGATCGCGATCCGTGACGAGTTTGGCGACGCGCGACGCACCGAGATCCTAGAACGGCGTCTGGACCTGACCCTGGAGGATTTGATCGCCGAGGAAGATGTCGTCGTCACGCTGTCGCATGCCGGTTACGCGAAGGCGCAACCAATCGATGCGTATCAGGCGCAACGGCGTGGCGGCAAGGGCAAGACCGCGACCGCGACCAAGGACGAGGATTTCATCGACCGACTGTTTGTCGTGAATACCCACGACACCATTCTGTGCTTCTCCAGTCGCGGCAAGATGTACTGGCTGAAGGTCTACGAGCTGCCACAGGCCGGACGCAACGCGCGCGGCAAGCCGATGGTGAACCTGCTGCCGTTGGAGGATGGCGAGCGCATCAACGCGGTATTGCCGATACGCGAATACGACGAACATCAGTTCGTCTTCATGGCGACGCGCAACGGCACTGTCAAGCGTACCTCGTTGAGCGAGTTCTCGCGGCCGCGCGGCAACGGCATCATCGCCGTCGATCTGCGCGATGGCGACGAATTGATCGGCGCGCGCCTGACCGATGGTTCGCACGACATCATGCTGTTCAGCACCGAGGGCAAGGCCGTGCGCTTCAAGGGTTCGGACGTGCGTCCGATGGGTCGCACCGCCGGCGGCGTGCGCGGCATCCGCCTGAACGATGGGCATCGCGTCATCTCGTTGATCATTGTCGAATCCGGCGACGTGCTGACGGTTACCGAGAACGGTTACGGCAAGCGTACTCCGATCGAGCAGTTCCCGACCAAGGGGCGCGGCGGCAA
Source organism: Sedimenticola sp. (assembly GCA_026984055.1). Lineage (GTDB taxonomy): Bacteria > Pseudomonadota > Gammaproteobacteria > Chromatiales > Chromatiaceae > JALSSX01. The sequence goes on from JALSSX010000109.1 coordinate 2,872, forward strand.
GGGAGTCATCTCGATCAAGACCTCCGAGCGCAATGGCATGCAGATCGGCGCAGTGCTGATCCGGAATCCAGACGATGAGGTGATGTTGATCACCGATGGCGGCACGCTGGTGCGCACCCGCGTGGCGGATGTCTCCGTGCTTGGCCGGGATACCCAGGGCGTGAAGATGATCAGCCTGAGCAAGGGCGAAAAGCTGATCGGCATCGAACGCATCGAGACCTTGCCGGATAGCGGCGAGGACGAAGGCAGAAGCGCAGAAAGGCCGGTTTCCGGGTAATGGCGCCTCCTTCCCGATATGGCTGGCCATAGCGATAACCATCATGATGCAGGCAATATCCCGTTTCGTGAAGGTTGTCGATGCTTCGGCTGCGGGATGCCAAGGCCAAGCCCACAACGGGGTGTTCATGCTGCTCCGACGGAGGAAACACTGGAAACTGTCTACATATTTTCATGTTAAAGATTATCAATATCAATAATTTACCGGAAGTTTTCAATTATGAATAGACCCTATAATTTCAGCGCGGGCCCGGCGATGTTGCCGCAGGCGGTATTGGAGCAGGCGGAACAGGAGATGCTCGACTGGCATGGCAGTGGCATGTCGGTGATGGAGATGAGCCATCGCGGCAAGGAGTTCATGTCCATCGCCGCTCAGGCCGAGGCCGATCTGCGCGAGTTGATGGGGGTAGGCGACGACCATGCGGTACTGTTCCTACAGGGCGGCGCCTCCAGCCAGTTC
>JALSSX010000110.1 GCA_026984055.1 Sedimenticola sp.
ATCCTGTTCTATACCAAGGCCGGCTGCGCAAGCTGCCACAGTGGCAAATTCCTGACCGACCAACAGTTCCATGCCATCGGCGTGCCACAGGTGGGTCCCGGCAAGGGTGACAACCAGGCTGGTCATGGTGATGGCCACGACGACTTCGGCCGCGAACGGGTCACGGGCAACAGCGCCGACCGTTTCAAATTCCGCACACCCTCCCTGCGTCAAGTCGCGCAGACCGGTCCCTGGGGACACGACGGCGCATTCAGCAGTCTGGAGGGCATGGTCCGTCACCACCTGGATGCCATCGCGTCCCTGAACAACTATGATCCGAGCCAACTGAAACTACCATCGCGCGCGGACCTCGACGCCCAGGATCTGGTTGTCCATGGCGACGCGACCCGCCGCAAGGGCATCGAAGACGCGATCGAGATCACGCCGGTATCGCTGAGCGACAAGGAAGTCTCTCAGATCGTCACCTTCCTGCACGCGCTGACCGATCAGCGCTGCATCGACCTGAGCGGCACCGTACCAAGCCGCGTACCCAGCGGACTGGCGGTGTTCGACTGATAAGGCTATACTCCCGCCACCCGCGAGCCCCCTGTGCCTTGGCGCCGAGGGCTTGCGGGTTTGTTCTTTCTGGCGTACAATTTGCGCCCTTTTTACTGAATTGGTTTAGCAACCTCCGTGTGGAGTCTCAGATGACGACGGTCAGCACAAAGCCCGCCGATGTACGCCGCGAATGGTTCGTGGTCGATGCCGACGGCAAAACCCTTGGACGACTGGCAACCGAGATCGCCCGTCGCCTGCGTGGCAAGCACAAGCCAGAATATACCCCGCACGTGGATACCGGTGACTACATCGTGGTGGTCAACGCCGAGAAGATCCACGCGACCGGCAACAAAATGAAAGACAAGATGTACCACCATCACACCGGCTATATCGGTAACCTGAAATCCATCAGCATGGAGAAGTTGTTGGAGAAGGCGCCTGAGCGCGTTATCGAAAACGCCGTGCGCGGCATGATGCCGAAAGGCCCGCTGGGTCACGCCATGTTCAAGAAGCTGCGCGTCTACGCCGGCCCCGAGCATGAACATTCCGCCCAGCAGCCGAAGGCGCTGGAAGTCTGAAGCCGACTGTTTCGGCATTGATTCATTAGAGTACCAAGACTATGGCAGATACCTCGATCAACTGTACCGGCCGCCGCAAGACCTCGGCCGCGCGCGTATTCCTGACGGCCGGCAGCGGCCAGATCACCGTCAACAACCGCAGCCTGGAAACCTTTTTCGGTCGCGAAACCGCTCGCATGGTCGTCCGCCAGGCGCTGGAAGTCACCGAGATGACGGACAAGGTCGACATCAAGGCCACCGTACGTGGTGGCGGAATCACCGGCCAGGCCGGTGCCCTGCGTCACGGTATCGCCCGCGCGCTGACCGACTACGATGAGAGCCTGCGCGGCACGCTGCGCAAGGCAGGTTTCCTGACTCGCGACGCGCGCATGGTGGAGCGCAAGAAGGTCGGTCTGCACAAAGCGCGCAAGCGTCCTCAGTACTCGAAACGTTGATCGCATCATCCCGCTTGCCCTACCAAGCGGGAATCGGACCAAATATTGGGGAATCGTCTAGCGGCAGGACTGCGGACTCTGACTCCGCCAACCAAGGTTCGAATCCTTGTTCCCCAGCCAACAAAAAAGCCAGTTGAAGCAGCCCTTCAACTGGCTTTTTCTCGTCTACGGTAAGGCTGCGATCAGTGCAGGGTTCTTGGCATCGACAGAATAAACTGTTCGATACGCGCATCGAACAGTTCACCGTCACTGGACACCATGCCGTAACTTCCGTGCATGCTGCCGACCGGCGTTTCCAGCATCGTGCCGCTGGTATAGCGGAATGCCTCTCCTGGTTGCAGATTCGGCTGCTCGCCAACCACGCCCTTGCCCTTCACCTCCTGCACCTTGCCGTTCGCGTCGGTGATGATCCAGTGGCGCGTCAACAACCGGGCCGGCTTGCATCCGGAATTGCGTATCGTAATGGTGTAGGAGAATACATAGCGATCATCGATTGGGTCGGACTGGTCTTCGATAAATTGCGTCTCGACACTGACAACGATCTGTTTTTCTGGCACTTCTGTCATGCTGTTCACTACCCGACATGAGGTGAAACTTTCGCCGACCGCCCGCCGAACGGTGATCGCCGCGAAAGATATCACTGAAAATTTGTTGTTGACCGCCGATTATAACTCAGACTACCACCTCCGACCTGCCATCATGACCCCGCGTATTGCTACCTTATTTCTGTCATTGCTCTACCTTTCTGTCAGCCAGGCTGGCAACGGCGACTCGCTGCTCGCAGCGGCATCCCTCGGCCGCTACCAACAATTGAGAGATCTGATCGCGGACGGCGCGGATGTCAACGCGAAGAACCCCGCCGGCAAGCCCGCGCTATCGCTTGCGACCTATTTCGGTAATACCCGATGCGCACGCGCATTGCTCGGCGCCGGCGCCAACCCGAATCAGACCGACAACCTTGGCAATACCCCGCTGATGGACGCTGCCGCCGGCGGACGGATCACGATCATCCGCCTGTTGATCGAAGCCGGCGCCAACGTGAACCTGAAGAACAATATGGGCTTGACCGCGTTGGCGCGCGCAACGACCGGCGTCCACGCGGCCGAGGTGACGGAACGGCTGAAGCAGGCCGGCGCGGAGGAAGAGAAACCGAAGGAAGCGGGAAACGATGCAGAGGCCACAACGGACCAAGACGCCGAAAAAACCGCTGAACCCACGGATTAGCCATCTGACCATCATGAAAGTTGACTGCGGTTCGGCCACCGGATACTCGAGACAGGCGCAACAGAGCCCATTGGTTTCATGTTAATGGCCTGTGTGCGGTACAGGGATGTACCGCCATTTTCGATGACGGCAAGTCATTGAAAATGAAGGAACCGGGAAATCGCATTTTCCGCTTCCGTCGTTGAAAAAGTCCATGGAAGGACTTTTTCAACATCCTGCTTGGAGCCTGTCGGAAGCATTCACGGCGTTCCTGCGGACAAATCGCGGGCAGTCGAGAACAGGCAACTTTCACATTATGGCATCCCAGGTTTTCTCCCGCCCGCAGACAGCGGCAAGCGCTTGCCGATATGGTACAGTGGGCGCTTTATTTCACGGGATCAACACATGTCAAAAGGCCTCAGGGTCGGCGTCGTCGGCGTCGGCTATCTCGGCAGATTCCATGCCTTGATCTGGTCGCGCTTGGCGGGCGCTGAGTTGGTCGGTGTCGTCGACACCCATACCGAAGCCGCCGAGAAGGTCGCCGAGGAAGCCGGCTGCCACGCCTTTTCCGATGCCGCCACGTTGATCGACGCCGGCCTGGACGCAGTCAGCATCGTGGTGCCGACCAGCCTGCACCGCGAGGTCAGCCTGCCGTTTCTCCAGGCAGGTATCCATATGCTATTGGAAAAGCCGATCGCGGACAGTCGCGAGAACGCGGAAGCCATCGTCTCAGCGGCCAGACGGGCCGGCGTGATACTCCAGATCGGCCATCTGGAACGTTTCAACGCCGGCATCATGGCGCTGGCGCAACGCATCCAGCAACCACGCTTCATCGAGGCGCACCGCATGGGCGGCTTCGTCGATCGCGCTACCGATGTCGATGTGGTTTCCGATCTGATGATCCACGACATCGATATCATCCTGTCGCTGGTGGAATCCGAGATCGTGCATATCTCGGCCGCCGGCACGCCGGTGTTGACCGAACACATCGACATCGCCAATGCCCGGCTGGAGTTCGCCAACGGCGCGGTAGCAAATGTCATCGCCAGCCGCGTCTCGGAGACCCGCCTGCGGCGCATCCGGGTCTTCGAACCCAAGCGTTATCAATCACTGGATTTCATCGAGCAGACCCTGGACTTGGCCTGGCCGGAGCCGCGCGATGATCAGAAATGGCCAGAGATCGTCACCGAGCGCGTCGCAATCAAGCCAGTCAAGCCTCTAGACGCGGAAATCGCCGCCTTCATGAACTGTTGCCGAAGCGGCTCACGCCCACTGGTCAGCGGCGAGGACGGCCTCGCCGCGCTCGATGTCGCCCTGCAAGTCAAAGGAAAGATCAGCGCATGAATTCAGCCAGCAAGCCCATCCCCTACCTGCGTCTACAACAGGAATACACCGAGCTACGCGATGAATGGCTCGCGCATATCGACGCTGCCGGCGCCAGCGGCGCCTTCATTCTCGGCCCGGAAGTAAGCGCCTTTGAACAGGAAGCCGCCGACTACCTCGGCGCGCGCCACGCGATCGCCGTGGCAAACGGCACCGAAGCACTGGTATTGTCACTGCGCGCATTGGACATCGGACCCGGCGACGAGGTCATCACCACGCCCTTCACCTTCTACGCCACCGCCGAGGCAATCAGCCTGGTCGGCGCGACGCCGGTATTCATCGACATCCGCGAGGACAGTTTCAACCTCGATCCAGAATGCATCGAAGCCGCCATGACACCGGCGACCCGCGCGATCCTGCCGGTACATATCTTCGGCCATCCCGCCGACATGGACGCGATCACCGCGCTGGCTGAGCATCATGGCCTGAAAGTTATCGAGGACGCCGCGCAGGCATTCGGCGCGGAACACGCAGGGTGCAAAGTCGGCAGCTTGGGTGATTGCGGCTGCTTCAGCTTCTACCCGACCAAGGTACTCGGCTGCTATGGTGACGGCGGACTGATCGCCACCAGCAACGACACGACCCACGAACGGCTGCTGCGATTACGAAACCACGGCGCCACGGCGCCGTTCATCCACGCAGAGGTCGGCTACAACAGCCGACTCGATGCCATACAAGCAGCGCTGTTGCGCATCAAGCTGCGCGACCTCGATGCAGCCATCGCAAGCCGCCAGCACATCGCCAACCGTTATACCAAACGACTTTCGACGACTGACTGTGTTTGCCCGTCATTGCCGGCGAACGGCCAACACGCCTTCAACCTGTATACCATCCGCCACCCACGCCGCGACGCATTACGCGAGATGCTGAACAGCCACCAGATCGGCAACAGCCAATGCTATCCGCAAGGCTTGCACCTGCAAGCGGTACATGCCGCGTTGGGTTACCGCCCCGGCAGTCTGCCAATAGTGGAACAACTGTGCCACGAGACCCTGTCACTGCCGATATTTCCAGGTCTGCGCGACGACGAGATCGACCGGCTGTGTGAACTCATATAGCCACGGCCAGCCAAAAGCCGCGCACTCCTTTCGCCCCTGGCCGGGGTTGCTCGTTGTGGAGGCGGCCCCAGGGCCTCCTCACAGCATGTCAGAAGCAAAATGGCGGGAAAGTTTTCCTGCGTTTAGCAGGATGTTGAAAAAGTCCTTCCATAGACTTTTTCAACGACGGAACCGGAAAATGCGATTTCCCGGCTTCTTCATTATCAATGACTTGCAGACATCGAAAATGGCGGTACATCCCTGTACCGCACACAGGTCATTGAAAAATGCCATTTTTCAATGACCTGTTAAGCCGTGGGATGTCCGAGGCAGGGCACTGGAAATGCCCCCGGCATTCCCCATTTCCCGTGGGTTACGCCGGGGGCCAGCATGCCCGCAAACGAATCACAGGCCGCCGAATGCGTGCTTTCACGCAAAAACTCAACTGCGATAAACGGCAACCGGAAAACAGCTGACTTTCTGGTAATATCCGGATATCGCCCGGAAACGGCGATCGATATGACAAACGTACAGAAAGACCGGCCATGCCCCAGGCCACCCACGGAAACCCGATATCTTCATGACATGTTACGCAATCGGCGACGTTCAAGGTTGTTACGACGAGCTGCGCAAACTGCTCGATAAACTCGAATACGACCCAGCGGAGGACTGCATCTGGCTATGCGGCGACCTGGTCAATCGCGGTCCCAAATCACTCGAAGTGCTGCGCTTCGTCAAATCATTGGGGCGCTCCGCCATCAGCGTGCTCGGCAACCATGACCTACACCTGCTGGCGAACGCCTACGGCAACGGCAAGCACCGCGAGGATCATTCCCTGGACGCGGTGCTGGCGGCGCCCGATGCCACCGAATTGATCAACTGGTTACGCCGCCGTCCACTGATGCATTCGGACGACCACCTGGGCGCGCATATGATCCACGCCGGCCTGCCACCGGAATGGGACATCCCGACGGCCCGACGACGGGCGCGCGAGGTCGAGCTCCGGCTGCGCGAGAAAGACCCCTCCGACTTCTTCGCCGAGATGTACGGCAACAAGCCGGATCGCTGGAACGACACACTGCAAGGCATGGAGCGGCTACGCTTCATCACGAATTGCTTCACCCGTCTGCGCTACTGCAAACCGAACGGCAAGCTGTGCCTGAAGGAGAAAGGCCCGATCGGCAGCCAAGCAGCGGATTGTCTGCCCTGGTTTCGCGTGCCAAAGCGCGCCAGCGCCGGCGAGCGCATCCTATTTGGCCATTGGTCGACGCTCGGATACCATAACGAGAACAACATCTGGGCGCTGGACAGCGGCTGCCTGTGGGGTGGCGCGTTGACCGCGCTGAACCTGAAACGCTACAAACCGGTGCGCGTCGACTGCAAACGCATGCGGGAAACCGGTTAACCGCCCATGCTGGATACGATACGTGAAATCCAAACCCCCGAGGGCATCGCCCTGCGGCTACGCCCGGCTGGACCACTGCCACGCATGTATGCCTGGCTGATCGACCTGCTGATACGCGGCATCATCTTCACAATCATCGCGATACCGATGGGTTATCTGCTCGGCAAGGCATCCGCCGGACCGCTCGCGATCATCGCCTTCATCATCCTGTGGTTCTACCCGGTGCTATTCGAGGTATTACACAACGGCCAGACGCCGGGAAAGCAGTATTACCAATTACGCGCGTTGCACGATGACGGCACGCCGATTGGCTGGACCTCGTCATTGCTAAGAAACCTGATGCGCACGGTCGATTTCCTACCGTTCCTGTATGGCCTGGGGCTGGTATCGATGTTGTTGACCCGTGACTTCCGGCGGCTCGGCGACATCACCGCTGGCTCGCTGGTGGTACACAGCGACAGCCCGGAACACACCCACCACATCCCGGCGGCGACATCGATGCCGCCACCAGTACCGCTGACTGCCGCGGAACAGCAGATCATCATCAACTACGCTGAACGCGCCGATCGCTTTCACCCGGCGCGCGCCAACGAACTCGCCGCCCTGGCCGCGCCCATTCTGCTACGCCCAACCGCGAACAAGAAAGATCTCCTCGGCATCGCCAATTGGGTCACCGGTTCATCATGAAACAAAAGCAATTCGAGCATATCAACACACCGATCTGGGACACGCTCGAAAAAATTCTCGACGGCGAAACGTCTGGCGACGCACTGAGACGCCTGCCGCAGTTATATCGCTCCTTGTGCCAGCATCTTGCCCTGGCGAACGAACGTTTCTACAGCTTGGCGTTGATCGAACGCCTCGACGACTTGGCGATGCGCGCTCACCAACGCCTCTACCAGCAACGCGCCAGCCAGCGGCTCAGTCCGCTGACCTTCTTCAGCGAAACCTTCCCCGCCGCGGTGCGCAAGCATTGGCGCTGGATTCTCGCCGCGACATCGATCTTCTACCTACCGCTGCTATTGATGATCCTATGGCTACAGGCTGATCCGGATTTGATCTACGCGATAATGGACAATACGACGATCAGTTCGCTGGAGGAGATGTACCAGCCAGAGCACTCGCGCATCGGCGCGGCGCGCGACGCGGAAACCGATCTCGGCATGTTCGGTTTCTATATCTACAACAACACCAGCATCGGCTTCCGCAACTACGCCAGCGGCCTGCTGTTCGGCATCGGCACGCTGCTCATCCTGCTGTTCAACAGCCTGTATATCGGCGCCGCCGCCGGGCATATCACCCAAATCGGCTACAGCAGTACCTTCTGGCCCTTCGTCGCGGGACACAGCGCCTTCGAGCTCACCGCGATCGTCATCAGCGCCGCCGGCGGCCTCAAGCTCGGCTTCTCACTGCTCGCGCCGGGACGCCGCAAGCGTCTCGACGCGCTACGCCAAGCCGCCCTGGAAACCGCGCCGCTGATCGGCGGCGCGGCGGCGATGTTCCTGCTTGCGGCCTTCGTCGAAGCTTTTTGGTCGTCACGCGGCGATGTGCCCGCGCATATCAAGTACGCCGTCGGCGCGGTCTTGTGGGCCGTGATGCTGGCGTATTTCTCACTGGTGGGCAAGCGCCATGGATCTTGACCGCATATCCGTCGCGATTCGGCCCCGCTCCGAACGCGAGGCCATTGATCTCGGCCTGCACATGGTTCAGGCGCACGCGCGCGACATCTATCCGCCGTGGGCCATCATCATACTCGCCAGCGCGGCATTTCTCGCCGCCGCGCTGCCCGGGTATCCGCTGATCGCCTTGCTGCTGTTCTGGCTCGCCCTGCCGATCTATGACCGTATCGTAGTGCATGTCCTCAGCAATGCCTTGTTCGGCGATGCGCCCGGCTGGCGCGAAACCCTGGCCAGCCTGCCATCGCTGTTGCGTGCGATGTCGCTGAATCCGCTGAACCGCATCGATTTCACTCGTTCCTTCAATCTACCGGTGATCCAGTTGGAGGCGCTTCGACCCAGCCGTCGCACGCGTCGCATCGGCACTCTGCAACGTCATGTGCGGGGCACTGCAGTGGCGCTGACCGCCGCCTTCCTCATGATTCAACTGGTCCTGTTGGTCGGGCTGCTGGCGCTCGGCCCACTGTTGCTGCCGGACGGGATGCTCGGCAAACTGTCCGTCGACCTCGGTGGCGCGGCTTATTGGAACAAGGCCACGCCATGGCTGTTCGCCGGCGCCTATGTCCTGGTGACCCTGTTCCTCGAACCCTTTTACGTCGGCGCCGGCTTCTCTCTCTACCTGAACCGCCGAGCCATGCTGGAAGGCTGGGATCTGGAGATCGGCCTGCGTCGCATGGCGCAACGCATTCGCAGCGCCGCCAGCGTGGCCTGCATAGGTTTCGCGCTGTTCGCCGCACCAGTGACTTGGCTACCCGATGCCCAGGCCGCCGATGCATCAACCAGCCAGCCTCTCAATGAAAGCGCCGCGCCGGAGATCATCGCCAAGGTGCTCGCGCAACCGGTATTCGGCCACGAGGAAAGCTTTCTTCAGTGGCATTACGTCGGCGGGTCTAAGGAAGAGGATGAAGCAAAAAATCTCGATCCCACGAGTTTCCTCGGCTGGCTGTTCAACACGATGCAGATTGGCGGCGCATTCGCCAAGGTAATGCGCACGCTATTGTGGCTGCTGGTCATCGCGGCGCTGGCGTGGCTCGCATGGCGACGCGACCGCTGGCTGCACCTGATCCGCTGGCGAGGCACCGCCTCCGCGCCCGAGGCGCCAAGCGTTGTCGCCGGCGTGGATGTCACGCCCGAATCCCTGCCAGCCGATATTCCCCGCGCGGTCCAGTCTCTATGGAACCAGGGCCACCACAGGGAGGCCATGAGCACGCTCTATCGCGGCACCCTGGCCGCGCTGGTGACACACAAACAACTGAAAGTGAATGCAAGCTGTACCGAGCAGGATTGCATCGATGCCGTAGAACGCCTGGAGACACCCGACCTCAATCGCCATTTCCGGGATCTGACCACGCTCTGGCAGCTGCTGGCCTATGGCCACCGACTGCCGGAGACCCGAATCATCGAGATGCTGTGTCGCCAATGGTCGCAACTGTATGGCGAAAAACCGTCATGAATCACCGCCGCCTGATTCTGACCCTCGCCAGCGTTGCCGCCATCGGGTTGCTGACCTTCTGGTTTCGGCAAAACTTCGAGCAGGTGGAACAGCGCCGCCACGTGGACATGGAAGAAGCCGCGCGGCGCAACCCGCTACTGGCCGCTGAACAATTTCTACGTCTCATGGGCCTGGACACGAACACCGGGCCCGAGCTGTCTGTATCCCGACTGGATCTACCGGCGGATGCGGTACTGATCATCGATGCGCCGCGCGCCGCGCTGGGCGAAAGCGGCAACCGACGGCTGCTCGACTGGGTCGCGAACGGCGGTCATTTGATCATCGGCGTCGATCCAAATCCACCTGCCGAAGCAACCGATCCGATACTCGACGCCCTGGAAGTCAACGCCGAGCAGGCCGACGAAAACCTGAACAGCGACGCGCCCACGGACTACAGCCGCGAGACCCTCGGTCTGGAGATTGACTATCAACCGCTGAGGATTATGCTCACCGACCGCGACGACATGCGAACTGCGCTCGCTGACGAGAATGGCTACCACCTGCTCGAATTCGCTTATCACGAGGGAAGCATCACCTTGTTCAGCGACCTGCTCTGGCTGCGCAACGAACACATCGGCGAATATGACCACGCGCGTTTCCTCTACCGCTTGGCCACCTCATTCGCCGAGCGCAAACCCAAAATTCTGCTGACCCACGACCTACGCGCGCCATCGCTGCTCGATCGGCTGCTGGAACGGATTCCGCTAACCTTCGTCGCCATCGGCATCGGCCTGATACTACTGCTGATGCGCGTCACGCGGCGCTTCGGCCCGCTACTGCCGACAGCAGCACCGGAACGCCGCCAATTGATCGAGCATATCGAGGCTTCCGGTTACTACCTGTGGAGCAAGGGCTTCGCCAGCATGTTGCTCGACACCGCACGCCAACGGGTGAAACACAAGCTGTACCAGTTGTGGCCGGAGATAGAGCATCTCGCCAACGGTGAGCAACGCACGCGCATCTCCGAGATCACCCGCCTTCCGACCTCCAGCGTGGAACTCGCCCTGTTCAAGGCCGCCCAGCACAAACGCGAAAGCTTTACCCGGCAGGTGCGCCTGCTGGAACAACTCAGGAAACGTTTATGAACGACGATAGCAGCAGTATCATCCTCACCCAGCCCGGCGCCACCGCGCTGACCCAGGATCTGCGCAAGGCGATCGCCCGCGTGGTGGTCGGCCAGCGTGCGGTTATCGAAGAGATCATTATCGCCTTCGCCGCCGCCGGCCATGTCTTGCTGGAAGGCGTTCCCGGACTCGGCAAGACACTCTCGGCGCGCGCCCTGGGGGCCACCTTCGGCGGCGTGTTCCAGCGTATTCAATTCACGCCCGACCTTATGCCAGCAGACATCACCGGTCACGCAGTCTTCGACGCCGGCACGAGCAAATTCCGCATCCGCCACGGGCCGATATTCACCCACCTGCTGCTTGCCGACGAGATCAACCGCGCGCCGGCCAAGACCCAGGCCGCGCTACTCGAAGTCATGCAGGAACAACAAGTCACGCTGGAAGGACAGAGCAAGCCGGTGCCATTGCCTTTCATGGTGCTAGCGACGCAGAACCCGATTGAGCAAGAGGGCACCTACCCGCTACCGGAGGCCCAACTGGACCGTTTTCTGCTGAAGGTGCTCATCGACTACCCATCGGAAGCCGAGGAGAAGGTTCTGGTGCAACAGATCAGCGAAGGCCGTGTCGGCGACGCGCTGGATGTCTCCAACATCAAAGCCATCGCCGACCCACGCCAGATCATCGCCTTGCAACAGTACACCGCCGGCATCCGCGTCGACAGCGCGGTGGCCGACTACGCGGTCGAAATCGTGCGCACCACACGCAACTGGTCCGGCATCGCCACCGGCGCCAGCCCGCGTGGCGGCATCGCGCTGCTGCGCGCCGCGCGCGCCGTGGCGGTACTCGCCGAGCGCGATTTCGTCCTGCCGGACGATGTGCGCCGCGTCGCCCTGCCGGTGTTGCGCCATCGCATCCGCCTGGCGCCCGATCTCGAGTTGGAAGGGCAGACCGAGGACCGCGTGCTGGACAATATGATCGAGCAGCTGGACGCGCCACGACAATGAGCCTACTGCCCGGCAAAAACCTGATCCTGCTCGCCTTCGTGCTCGCGCTGACCGGCATTCTGCCCGCGCTGTACGACGGTTTCGAGCCTATCTGGCTACTGCTGGGCATCGCGCTAATTGGCATCGCTGGACTTGACGCACTGCGTCTCTACCGTCTGCCACGGCCCCTCGTCGGTCGCGATGCACCCGGTTCCCTGCCCCTGGGACACTGGCGTGACATTGGCCTGCGCTTCGACAACCCGGGCGGCAGACCATTGCGACTCGACTGGTTCGACCATTACCCGAGCAGCTTCCATGCCGAGCAAGCCTGGGGCAGCGCGCGCGTTCCGGCTCACGGCCATGCCGACATCCACTACCGCGTGAAACCACTGAAACGCGGCGCTTGGCACTACGCCCAAATTCAGTGGCGACTGCATTCTCCATGGCAATTGTGGCAGCGCGATGTCACCCGCGCGCTGCGCAGTGATATCAAAGTCTATCCAGATTTTGCCGCCATCAGCCACTACGCACTACTAGCCACCCACAACCGCACCAACTACGTCGGCATACGCCAGACCCGTCAGCGTGGCGAAGGCACCGAGTTTCATCAGCTACGTGAATTCCGCGAAGGCGACGCGCTCCGCCAGATCGACTGGAAAGCCACCATGCGCCTGCAAAAACCGATCACCCGCGAGTTCCAGGATGAACGCGACCAACAGATCTTCTGCCTGCTGGACTGCGGCTTCCGAATGCTCACCCAGGACGGCGAATTGTCGCATTTCGACCATACCCTGAACGCCGTGCTGCTACTTGCCTACGTCGCCACCCGCCAGGGCGACGCGCTCGGCATCGGCGCCTTTGGCGGCGTCGACCGCTGGCTGCCGCCAGCCAAGGGGCGCGGCAACATCAACCGCCTACTGAACGCCTTCTACGACGTACAACCCACGCGCCACGCCGCCGACTTCCAGCGGGCCGCCGCTGAACTGGTGAGAAAACAGAAGAAGCGCTCACTGGTCATCATTCTGACCAATCTGCGCGAGGAAGACAGCAGCGAACTACTCGCCGCCACCCAGCTGCTGTCACGTCATCACAAGGTGTTGATCGCCAACCTGCGGGAACAGATCCTGGACGACATTCAGGATGTAAGTGTGGGCAACTTCAACAACGCCATCACCCTGACCGCCGCCAATGTCTACCGCCAACAGCGCGATGATTTCCTACGCCGCCTCGCCAGTCGCCACGCCAACCTCATCGATGTCACCCCGCGACAGCTCACCGTCGGGCTGATCAACAGCTACCTGAAACTGAAAGCGGCCCGGACCATATAGCCTGAAAGTCACCTCTCGGAACCCCACGATGTATGCCAACGCCCTCCCGTTCATCCGCGCCCACATTCGACGGGCCGTCCGGGTTACGTGGTATAATCAAACGCTTATCGACACGTTCCCACTCGTCAACCGAGCGCCCGCGCCATGGATCTCAACTTTCTCGAATTCGAACAACCGATCGCCGAGCTCGAAGCCAAGATCGAAGAGTTGCGCATGCTCGGCAACGACAACGAGATCAACATCCAGGAAGAGATTTCCAAGCTGCAACAAAAGAGCAGCACGCTGACCGAGAAGATCTTCTCTGGCCTCAACCCATGGCAGATCTCGCAGCTCTCACGGCATCCGAAACGGCCCTACACACAAGACTATATCGATGCCTTGTTCGACGATTTCGAAGAGCTGCACGGCGACCGCGCATTCGCCGACGACAAGGCCATCATCGGAGGCATTGGGCGTATCGGCGGGCTGGCTGTGATGGTCATCGGCCATCAGAAAGGGCGTGACACCAACGAGAAGGTCAAGCGCAACTTTGGCATGTCGCGCCCCGAGGGCTATCGCAAGGCCTTGCGCCTGATGAAGACCGCCGAGCGCTTCGGCCTGCCGATCCTGACCTTTATCGACACCCCGGGCGCCTATCCCGGTGTCGGTGCCGAGGAGCGTGGCCAGAGCGAAGCCATCGCGCACAACCTGTTCGAGATGAGCGGTCTCAGGACGCCGATCATCTGCACCGTGATCGGCGAGGGCGGCTCCGGCGGCGCGCTGGCGATCGGTGTCGGCGACCATGTGATGATGCTGCGCTATAGCACCTACTCAGTGATCTCGCCGGAAGGCTGCGCGGCGATCCTGTGGAACAGCCCGGACAAGGCCTCGGCCGCCGCCGAGGCAATGGCGATCACCTCCGACCGGCTTGCGGAGCTTGAACTCATCGACGAAATCGTGCCAGAACCACTGGGCGGCGCGCACCGTGATCCGAAGAAAACAATAGAGAACCTGCGCGGCGCCTTGCTGAACAACCTGCACCGCCTCTCCAGCCAGTCCATCGATAACCTGCTGGAGAATCGCCACAAGCGCCTGCTGAGCTACGGTGAGTACGAGGCCAGCGACTGAGCCAATGGCGCTGCCCGAACGGCTGGCCGTCCGGCTGGACAGCCTACCCAACCACCAACGCTTGCTGATCGCCTACAGTGGCGGGCTGGACTCCACTGTTCTCCTGCATGTCCTGCGGCGCCTTCGAGACAAAACGCCGCTGCAGGCGATCCATATCCATCACGGACTACACGCCCAGGCCGACGCAATGGCCGACTTCTGCGCCGCGACCACTGCCCGGCTGGAGATCCCCCTTGTAACGGTCGAGGTCATTGTCGAAGCAGCCGGACGGGGCATCGAAGCGGCCGCCCGCGATGCCCGCTACCAGGCGCTGCACGAGCAGATGCGTGTCGGCGACATCTTATTGACCGCACAGCACAGCGACGACCAGGCCGAGACCCTGATATTACAGCTATTGCGCGGCGCAGGACCGAAGGGGCTGGCGGCAATGCCCGCGCTTAAGCGTTTCGGCCCGGGCTGGCTGGCGCGCCCGCTGCTGGAACTGCGCCGCGACGAACTGCGGGCCTGGGCGCTGACGGAGGATATCGACTGGCGGGAGGATCCCAGCAATCTCGACATCGCACTCGACCGCAACTATCTGCGCCGCCAGGTGATGCCGTTGTTACGCGCGCGCTGGCCGGGTGTCGCCACCACGCTGTCGCGCTCCGCCGCGCTGTGCGCCGAACACGACCAGGCCCTCACCACCTTGCTGGACAGACATCCGGCATCGCCCAGCGACGCAGACTCCCTATCACTGTCGGCGCTGCGCGATTGTCATGAAACCGAACAGCGCCTGATCCTGCGTGACTGGCTATGCCGCCAGGGGCTTCGCCCGCCCACGCAACGCCATCTGCATGCCACGTTGGAGATGTTGCTGCGCGCCGCGCCGGATCGGCAGCCAGCGGCCAAGCTCGATGATGAACGGCAGCTGAGGCGCTATCGCGACCGCCTCTACCTGGCGCCGCTCGACAGCGAGAGCGAACCACCATCGATACCCATCCCATGGATCGACGGCGACCGCCTGACGCTACCCGATGGTGGTATCCTGCGAAGCCGCATCAGCACAACCGGGACCGGCATCGATATGGCATACTGGCAGACAATGCGCCGTTCGATCCGTTACCGACGCGGCGGCGAACGCCTGACGCCCGCTGGCGCCAACCATGGCGTGCGTCTTAAGACGCTCTATCAACAACATGCGATACCGCCATGGCGACGCGCCTGGATACCGTTGCTGTATCTGGACGAGAGACTGGCCGCGGTCGGTGATCTGTGCGTCGCCGCGCCCTTCTCCACACGGAGCGGCACGGCGGTCACCTTGCACTGGAGTTCAACCTGAAGTTCAACCGGCCCGAGCGATGCCTAGCCACAAAAACCGCCTGAACGACCACTTTCCGCTACAGACCTTGCTGATCGACACCGGCCTGGTGATCGGCGTCTGTCTGCTATTGCTCGGTATCTTCTGGCCGCTAATGACGGTGAAGAAGCTATGGGTATTCAGCAATACGGTCTCACTGGCCTCTGGCCTGGGACAGCTGATGGATCAGAAAGAATGGGCGCTGTTCGTGGTCATTGGGTTGTTCAGCGTTCTGCTGCCTTTGCTGAAGTTCGTGCTCCTCGCGGTGATGACCAACCTCGTACCGGTCGATCAGACCGGCATGCACCGGCCACTACACTGGCTGATGATCATCGGCAAATGGTCGATGCTCGATGTCTTCGTCGTCGCCCTGATGATCGTCAGCATCAAGCTCGGCGGCATCGCCGAGATTCAGGTACATCATGGGGTATACGCCTTCTGCGCAGCGGTATTGCTGACCATGGTGCTGACGCAATGGGTGATGGCGCTGTTGAAGAAGGCACGAGTCAGAACGGACGCTTGAGCCCGATACCCCACCCGACTCCGGCAGGCTCAACGACACGTATCCAGCAATTCGCCGATCGCCCGCAGCGCGTCACGCAGATCTTGCTCGCCAGCCACGCAGGCCAGACGGATATGTTGTTCCGCCAGATAGGAACCAAAATCCATCCCCGGCGTCACGGCGACGCCCTTTTCGTCCAGCAGCCTTTGGCAGAAGACACTGGCCGGCATCGGCAAGCCGCTGGTGTCGGCATACAGATAGAAGGCGCCAGCCGGCGCGAGCGGCACCGGCAGGCCGGCCCGTTCCAAGCCGGCACGGACGAAGTCGAGT
>JALSSX010000111.1 GCA_026984055.1 Sedimenticola sp.
CCCGGCGTATATTTCGCTATCAGAAAACATGGCAAGGCGGTCGATCCACGCAGCTGGTGCAAGAAGCCACGCGGCAAACGAGTCGGCTGAACACGCCGCCGCCATTACATCGAGGACACTATGCTGAAAACCCGATCACTCCCGCTGATCCTGCTGTTCGCCGTGCTGGCGACACCAGCTCAGGCGAACTCAGACAGCGACAAGACCCCGGCCAGCGACACCCATCGCATCGACGTACCATTGAACGATCTGAAGAACTTCGCCGAGATCTTCGAACGCATCAAGCGAAACTATGTCGAGGAGACCTCCGATCACGAGCTGATAAAATACGCGATCAAGGGCATGCTATCCGGCCTGGATCCGCATTCCGCCTATCTGGACGCCGACGATTTTCGCGACCTGCAAGTCGGCACGCGAGGCGAGTTCGGCGGCCTCGGCATCGAAGTCGGCGAGGAGAATGGCTACATCAAGGTGATCGCACCGATGGACGACACCCCTGCAGCCAAGGCTGGCGTCAAGGCCGGTGATCTGATCGTGCGTATCGATGGCAAGCCGCTGAAGGACATGCCGCTGAACGACGCGGTTGACATGATGCGCGGCAAACCCGGCAGCAAGATCGAGCTGACGATACTCCGCGACGGCGAGGACAAACCGTTGAGCATCACCGTGACTCGTGACGTTATCCGCGTGCGCTCGGTGAAGGGCCGTCTGCTACAAAAGGATTTCGCCTATATTCGCCTCGCCCAGTTCCAGTCTCATACCGCGCAGGACATGCTGGAGAAACTCAGCCAATTGAAGAAACAGAACAAGGGACCATTGAAGGGGCTAGTACTCGATCTGCGCAACAACCCCGGCGGCGTACTCACCGGCGCGGTCGCGGTCAGTGACGCCTTCCTGACGGATGGCATCATCGTCTACACCGAGGGCCGCGACAAGGATTCCCGCCTGAACTTCAAGGCAGCCCCCGATGACGTGCTCAAGGGACAACCGCTGGTGGTACTCGTCAATGGCGGCTCCGCATCGGCCTCCGAGATCGTCGCCGGCGCGCTACAAGACCATGGTCGCGCGGTCATCATGGGAGAGCGCACCTTCGGCAAGGGCTCGGTGCAAACCATCGTACCGATCGACGAACGCACCGGCATCAAATTGACCACCGCGCGCTATTACACTCCCAATGGTCGCTCCATCCAGGCGGAAGGCATCACACCGGACATTCCGCTGGAACAGGTCAAGCTGACCAAGAAGGAGCACGCCAGCGTTACGCGCCTGAAGGAAGCCGATCTCGCCAGACATCTGAACAAGGGCAACAAGGCCAGCAACCGCAAGAGCCTGCTGGACAAGCCGGCATCGCTGGCCAACCTGTATCTGAAAGACTACCAGGTCGCCGAGGCACTGAACCTGTTAAAAGGCATGTACCTGCTACAAAAACGTGGCGGCGTGGCAAAGGCGCAATGAACCAAGCCAGCTTCGAGCACGCCGCGGGATGAGCTTGTAGCAGGCCCACGACCATGCATGGATAAGGCGCGAAACGCCGGGAGGCCGTGGCGATAGCGGAAAAAACCTCTGCGTCCGACTCGCGTCCCTCGCCAACATCTTGTCGGCAACGCGGAGATAGCATCTTTCAGGGGAGGCCATGCCATCCCGAGACATCGATAAAATGGAGGCAACATCATGGCACGCGTACTCGTTCCACTCGCCCAAGGCTGCGAAGAACTCGAAGCCATCACCATCATCGACCTCCTCCGGCGCGCCGGCATCGAGGTCGTCAGCGCCGGCCTGGATGAACAGGTCGTCACCGCCTCGCGCGGCACCCGGTTGCTACCAGACACCACCCTGGACGAAGCGCTGGACGACGACTTCGACATGATCGTGTTGCCCGGCGGCCTGCCCGGTGCCGATCATCTCGACCAGGATCCGCGCATTCACCAATTGCTCGAACGCATGGCCGCCAACGGAAGATATGTCGCCGCGATCTGCGCCGCGCCAAAGGTGCTCGCCAGCAGTGGACTTCTCGCCGGCAGGCGCGCGACCAGCTATCCCGGCGTACTCGACGCAATACCGTTTACCGACATCCAGGTAAGCAGGCAAGCCGTTGAAATCGATGATAGAATCATCACTTCGCGCGGTCCCGGCACGGCCATGGACTTTGCCCTCGCCCTGATCGAAAAACTTGTCGGCGCGGACACCCGCCAGCAAGTCGAGAAAGGCCTGGTAAGAGCACCGTGCGCGCCCACGGCCTGAGCCGGCCACCCACCTGTTTCGGAAACAGCATCATGTCCAACCCCCCGTCCGGCAGTGACAAGCCCGGCCGTCATGAACGTCACCTGCTGCGCCGCGGACTGAACCCGCTGTTCGGTTCTCCGACGCGCGAGTTGGACTCGGGCGAACTCGCGGAAGCACAACGGCTCGATCGCGATGAGGCGCAGCGCTTCATCACCGAATTGCAGGAACTGGTGCGGCGCGCAGTCGAATTGGAGCCGAACGAATCCAGCGATGTCATCCTGAAACTGAAGGAAGACCTGGACAAGGCCTACGAGCAGGCCAGCGGCCTGGGCGGCGACCAATCCGGTAACCGCGAAGCCATCCGACAACTGCTCATCGTGATCATGAACGCGGTGCGCCAGGGCGCGGGTCACGACGCCCGCGCGCAGGCCGAGCTGGACGATGAGGACGAGGCGCGCGCCACGCATTTCCGCCTGTTGGAGATACCTCTGATCGCGGATCTGCTGGCGCCGTCCTCGCCGATCGGCGAGGACGAACTGCCGGCTACACTGCTCAGCGAAAGCCCGGATGCCGTCGCGGCGGCATTATTGTTGTTCGACCAAGAGCAGATCGACGCGCTGCTGGAAGCCGCGACCGGGCTACTCTCCAGCACCGAGCTGAACACGACGCAAAGGCGCGAGGCCGAGGCGCGGCTCGACCAGATCCGCGCCGCGCGCGACGCCATGACCGATCCCGCGTAAGCTCGCTGCCCCCCTGGTCGAGACCCTCACCCCGGATCGGGAAAGGTTTTCCGTGGTTCGGCCGCTGGACGTCCGAGACAGGGAGGCCGTGGCTATAAAACCCGCAAACCCAGTGCTGGATCGCTAGCCGTTGACCCAGGTCATCGTTTTTTCGACCCACTGGCCTTAATTTGCATCAATTCATAATGCGGACGCCAGCGACGATGACCGAACCAGTCGATTTCAAGCAGATCTTCCAACCCGAGCTGATCAAACGCTACGATCAATCCGGGCCGCGCTACACCTCCTACCCCACGGCGGTCCAGTTCACCTCCGATATCGGCGAGTCCGACTACGCAAACTGGGCACGCCAGTCCAACCAGGAACCGATTCCCAAATCACTGTCCCTGTATTTCCATATCCCGTTCTGCAACACGGTGTGCTTCTACTGCGCATGCAACAAGATCATCACCGCCAATCGCAAGCGCGCGGCGCCCTATCTCGACCGGGTGCACAAGGAGATCGAAATGCAGTCCACGTTGTTCGATCAAGATCGCGTCGTGGAGCAACTGCACTGGGGTGGTGGCACACCGACCTTTCTCAGCCAGGTGGAGATGGCCGGCCTGATGGCGCACACACGGCGTTTCTTCAACCTGCGCGAA
>JALSSX010000112.1 GCA_026984055.1 Sedimenticola sp.
CGCCATATCCCACGCCAGCGCGTAGACATTGCTCGAATCCAGCGCTTGCTGTCCACCACGGATGCCGGTCATCTGTAAACCCGCCAGGCCGAGCAGACCGATGGACATCAGGACAACGGTGATCAATACCTCGATCAGGGTGAAACCCTGCTGCTTTCCGTTCACGCCAAACCCCTCTATGGACATGCGTTCTTACTCACATCAACAAAACCCGTCGGGGAAACCGTCAGGGTTCTGTCCTGATTGCCGGTACAGTCGGCGAACCGAATGGCCAGCGCGGACGCGCCGTTGGACAGGTCGCGTCCGCCATTGGGAAGAAACCGAACGTAACCCGCGCTGGCGGGCGTGGGTACGATCGTTGCGCTACCCTTTGGCGCAGGCCATGCCTTGACGACCGCTTCCCCAGTCGTGGCGAGCGTGCCAGCTCCAGCGGCGCCCCGTCCATCGGTAAACAGCATCCAACCGTTGCTCCAAGTCGTACCGCAGGCATTCAGATTGTTGGAACTGTCCCGGGCGCACAGCGACATCGAGACCCCCCGGTTGACCGCTTCTGCCCGCGCCAGACGCAGCGCGGAGATCAGATCATTGGCATAGGCCGACGAGCGGTTGTTCGCCAGGATGCTTTCGACCGATGGCGTCACCACGGCAAGCAGGATCGCAGTCACGGCCAGCACCGTTACGAGCTCGATCAATGTCAATCCGGAAACTTTCCTCATGGCGACAAGACTATACGGCGCAACGCGACGACGCCATCCACGCCATGATAGACTGGAGCAATTATCGGACGAGCGGTCATTTTTCGATACGGCATAGCTCTGTGAGTACCCGAACTTCCCAAATTATCGTTGTTGGCGGCGGTGTCATCGGAATGTTGACCGCGCGCGAATTGTCATTGCGCGGCGCCGATGTCACACTGGTCGAACGCGGCGCCCTCGGCCAGGAATCCTCTTGGGCCGGCGGAGGCATTCTATCGCCTCTCTATCCATGGCGTTACCCGGATGCCGTGAACCAGCTCGCATTTCGCAGCCAATCGGTCTACCCCAAGCTGTGCAAATCGCTGCGCGATCACACCGGGATTGACCCGCAATGGACGGCTTCCGGCCTGTTGATCAAGGCCAAAGACGAACACGAAACCGCTCTCGCCTGGGCCAACACGCATGGAAAACCCGCCAGCCTACTCACCCAAACGGATATCGCCGCCCTGGAACCCGCCCTGGATCCACCAGGCAGCGCCATTTGGCTGCCGGATATCGCCCAGGTACGCAACCCACGCCTGACCCGCGCGCTGGCGGTGGAACTGAAACACCTGAACACCAACATCCTGGACGACACCCGCGTGGCGGCCATCCGGACCGGCCAAGGGCGGATTCAAGGTATCTCGACCCAGCGCGGCGACTTCGATGCCGACCAGGTCGTCATCTGCGCCGGCAGCTGGAGTCGCCAGTTGGTCGAACATCTGCCGGTATTCCCGGTGCGCGGCCAGATGATCCTGTTCCGCGCGCCACCGGGCGCGATATTGCACATGTATCTGAGCGCGGACCGCTATGCCATTCCTCGCCAGGATGGACGCATCCTGTTTGGCAGCACATTAGAAGAGGACGGTTACCGCAAAACTCTCTCCAGCGACGCGCGTGACGGCCTCGCCAGCCTCGCGCGCCGGCGCTACCCGGTGCTACGCGACTATCCGATCGAACACCATTGGGCAGGGCTACGCCCCGGCACGCGCAGTGGCATCCCGTTCATCTGCAAACACCCGGATATCGAGGGTCTCTATATCAACGCGGGTCATTTTCGTAACGGCCTGGTATTGGCGCCGGCATCGGTAGAACTGTGCGTGGATCTGATTGAGGGCCGCCGACCCGCTCTCGACCTCACCCCATACCGCTTCCAATCGGCAGCGGATCGATAGCACCCGGATTGGACGCTTCCGGCCTTTATCCCTATAATACGCGCCCTGCATGTCGACATCCGACATATTCACTTCGGCCGATGTAGCTCAGTCGGTAGAGCAACTGATTCGTAATCAGTAGGTCGGCGGTTCGATTCCGCCCATCGGCTCCACATTTATCCTCGGGTTTTAGCAGGCCGGATTTCTCACCGGCGTTCGTCGCGAGGTGTTTCAAGGGTGCGGCATGGCTGGCGTTTGCGACCGAGGGACGCGCAGGCGTAGCCGACACTACGTCGAGCACCCGGACCGAGCGAACGCCAGTCAGGCCATGCCATTGGGCCGCCGCAGTAGAAGGCCGGTGAGAAATCCGGGCTAGCGATTTCCCGCCAAGCGACGAGGCTGAACAATCCCGTCGAATATGATGTAATAAGGCCAAGCTCAGCCAAGCTGTCGGTATTGGCGCACGCACCCATACCGGTATTCGCATCACCCGCCACTGGGGCATCCATCCGTTGGAACGTCTGTTCGTCGATCAACTCACCGTGCTGGATTTCTCCTATCTGCATCCGGAACGCGGCCTGCTCGGCGAAAGCTGGCTGGCAAACATCGAACTCGGTGGTCGGCTGGACGAACAGGGCATGGTGCTAGACTTCGGCCGGATCAAGAAACAGGTCAAACAGTTGATCGATCGGGAATTCGACCACAAACTACTGATTCCGGCCGATCACCCCGGTCTGGCGCTGAAGCAGACCGCGCAACGTCACCACCTGAGTTTCACCACCCGCGCCGGGGAGATCATCGAACACGCTGCGCCGAACGACGCAATCCAGCTCGTGGATACCGACCAGATCAGCCCGGAGGTCGTCGCCAAGGCCATCGAACAACGGCTGCGCGCCCGGCTGCCGGCCAATGTCAATTCGGTACAGATCGACCTGAAGCCCGAGGACATCCAAGGCGTGCATTACCAGTACAGCCACGGGCTGAAGCACCACAGGGGCAACTGCCAGCGCATCGCCCACGGACATCGATCCACGCTCCGGATCGAACGAAACGGCAGGCGGGATCCAGCGTTGGAGCGGCAATGGGCGGAACGCTGGCGGGACATCTACATCGGCAACCGGGAAGACCTGCGCTCACGCGAGGAAGCCGACTGCCGCCATTTCGCCTATACCAGTAAACAAGGGGCGTTCTCCCTGACCCTGCCATCGGCCCGTTGCGTGCTGATCGACACCGATTCGACCGTGGAAAACCTGGCCCGACATATCGCCATGTCACTGCATGCCGATCATCCCGACGAGCGGTTCGAGGTGCGCGCTTTTGAAGGCGTGCGGAAAGGCGCGCTGGCCTCGGCCGGATAAGCGCGCGAGCGGCTATCTTTTCTTCGCCCGGGCCTTCACCCGCATCAACCCCTGGATGCGCTTCACATAGCGACGGGTTTCCTTTGGCACATAGGGTTCCACCTCGGGCCAGCGCCGGATCTTGCGACGCTTGCGCTTGGCCTTCCGCCACGCCTTGTCGATGTTGCCAAGACCCGCGTTGTAGCTGCCAAACATGAACGGAAAGCGTTCACGATAGACCAGCTTCTTACGCCAGCGCTTGTACAGATGGTGATCATAGTAGATGCCGGCGGCGATATTCCAGCGAGGTTCCGCCAGCGCGCCGATCGATGGATTTTTCTTCTTGATGTCGCCAAAAG
>JALSSX010000113.1 GCA_026984055.1 Sedimenticola sp.
CGACGGCATGATTGCGGCGGATCTCAGCATTCACCAAGCGTTCGATCTCGGCCAACCGCTCGGCACTGAGTGGCTCGAAATGCGAAAAATCGAAGCGCAACCGCTCGGCATCCACCAATGAACCCTTCTGTTCGACATGTTCGCCCAGCAGACGGCGCAATGCGGCATGTAGCAGATGGGTCGCCGAATGGTTCAACGCGGTGGCCTGGCGGACCCCGGGGTCCACCTCGGCCCGCACATTGTCGCCGACACGCAGTTCGCCGCTGTTCATGCGACCGATATGACCGAACACGCCGCCACCCTGCTTGCGCGTGTCGTCGACTTCGAAAGACGCGGACTCGGCGCGCAGCATCCCTCGGTCACCCGCCTGACCGCCGGATTCCGCGTAGAATGGGGTCTTGTCCAACACCACAATGCCCTGATCACCCTCGGCCAAGCTGTCGACACTGGCGCCGTCGCGCAGCAACGCGATCACGGTCGCCTCATCCGTCAGGCGCGTATAGCCGGTGAAGTCGGTCTCTCCCTCCAAGGTGACGCTGGCGCTCTGATCGGCATCGAAGCGACTGGCCGCGCGAGCACGCTCGCGCTGGCTTTGCATCTCGCGCTCGAAGCCCCGCCTATCCAGCTTCAAGCCACGCTCGCGGGCGATATCGGCGGTCAGGTCGGCCGGAAAACCGTAGGTATCATAGAGCTTGAAGACGACCTCTCCCGGAAGGGTGTCGCCGTTCAACGCGCCTATCGCCTCGTCGAGGATCTTCATGCCTTGTTCCAGGGTCTCGGCGAAACGATTCTCCTCGTGTTGCAGCACGCGCTCTACCTGAGCGCGCGCGTCGATCAGTTCCGGATAGGCATCGCCCATCACCTCGACCAGCGCGTCGACCAGCAGAAAGAAGAATGGCTGTCGCTGACCGAGCTGATAGCCGTGGCGGATCGCGCGCCGGATGATGCGTCTCAGCACATAGCCACGCCCCTCGTTCGACGGCATCACGCCATCGACGATCAAAAACGCGCTGGAGCGAATATGGTCGGCGATCACACGTAGCGATTTGCTCTCCAGCGAATCTTGGGCGGTCGCCTTCGCGGCGGCGCGGATCAGGTGCTGGAACAGATCGATCTCATAATTGCTATGCACACCCTGCATCACAGCGGCGAGCCGTTCCAACCCCATGCCGGTGTCCACCGAGGGTTTCGGCAACGGCGTCAACTCGCCAGACTTGTCGCGGTTGTACTGCATGAACACCAGGTTCCAGATCTCGATGTAGCGATCGCCGTCCTCGTCCGGCGTGCCGGGCGGGCCGCCCGGCACGTCCTCGCCGTGATCGTAGAAGATCTCGGTACACGGGCCGCAAGGCCCGGTATCGCCCATCGACCAGAAGTTGTCCTTCGCGCCGATGCGCGAAAAGCGCGCCGGATCGACACCAATCTCGTTCAGCCAAATATCCGCCGCCTCATCGTCCTCGTCGAACACTGTCACCCACAGTCGATCCGGTGACAATCCCAGTGTCTTGGTCAGAAACTCCCAAGCATAGCCTATCGCCTCGCGCTTGAAGTAGTCACCAAAGCTGAAGTTGCCGAGCATCTCGAAGAAGGTGTGATGCCGGGCGGTATAGCCAACGTTCTCCAGATCGTTGTGCTTGCCGCCGGCGCGCACGCAGCGTTGCGAGCTGGTCGCGCGGCGGTACGCGCGGGTCTCGCGACCGAGAAACACATTCTTGAACTGCACCATGCCGGCGTTGACGAACAGCAGGGTCGGATCGTCCTTTGGCACCAGCGAGCTGCTGGGCACCGGCTGGTGTCCGTTGGATACGAAATAATCGAGGAACGCTTGGCGAAGTTCGGCGGTGGTTTTCATAGCTCTGCTGAATATAGTCGTCGGAAACGACGAATGGTATGCGGGAAGCCTCGGGATGTCACTATCCGGGAAAGGATAGATCGCCCGGGCCGTGACCGGACCGAGCATTCATGCGCGCCGCAACAAGCGCTGGATATCGCAGGAAGCGAAGCCGCGATATGCAAGAAAACGCGCGCGACGCGCCATGTCGCGCCCATCGGCGCAGGGCGTGTCGCCGAACTTTCGATCGTGTACCTGCCGGAGCAAGCCGTCCCAATCGCTATCGATGCTGTCGAACACCCGCTCGATCAGCTCATCGGCAACGCCCTTCGCGGCCAGATCCCGCCGGATTCTCAACGGTCCCTGGCCACGCCCGATGCGCGAACGCAACCAACTCTCGGCGAAACGCTGGTCGGACAGATGACCATCGCGCTCCAGGTCGTCGAGTATCCCGTCGATCTCGGCCGGAGAGCCATCGCGCGCCAGCAGTTTGCGGCGCAATTCGGCGCGACTATGCTCCCGCCCAGCAAGCAGGCGGATCGCGCGCGCATGGACGGCGGCGCGCGCGTTATCCATCGGCGCCCCCTCTGTTATAATGGCACCTCGCAACCATTCGGCATGCCCGCCCCCACGGTAATCCCACAGACACTGACATGCTCCGTTTCTTCATCGTCTTCGTACTCATTCAAGGTGTGCTGTTCGCTGCCGAGTTGCTTCAGCCGGTACAGCAATATGTTGTGGTCCCGTTCACCACGGTGATTGCGAAGCTCAGCGCCTGGCTGGTGCATCTATTCGACGACCGAGTCATCTCATATGGTGTCATTATCCAGAACCTGGACAACCAGTTCGCCGTATCCATCCAGGCCGGCTGCAACGGAGTCGAGGCGTCCATCGTATTGATCGCTGCGGTACTTGCGTTTCCAGCGCCGTGGAAGCACAAGCTGATCGGCATCGTGATCGGCTTCCTGACCGTGCAGACGCTGAACCTGCTGCGCATCATCAGCCTGTTCTATATCGGCCAATGGGACAAGACCGCTTTCGAGTGGGCGCACCTGTATATCTGGCAGGCATTGATCATGCTCGACGTGCTGATCGTGTTTCTCGTCTGGTTGCGTTATCTGCCAAAGCCAGCCTCCAGGCAAACCCATGCGGCTTAGCGTGAACATTGCCAGTCGGTTGCCCGTGATTCGCCTGCGGAAACACCGTGAATGCCGCCCTGTAGACTTGGCCTCGGCATCCCGCGGCCGAACCACGGGCAACTTCCGTAACAACGGGGTGCTGTTTCCATCATGAAAGTCAGTCCGGTATCGAAATTCTTCTGGACGGTAGTGTTCCTGCTGCCATTCACCTTCGCCGCCTGGTATTTCATGGGCATACTGCTGACCACGCCAGTAGTCGGTGGTGTAAAACTGCTGATGACCAGCCTGTTTCCGCACGCCATCGCCGGCATCGAACAGCACGGCTATCTGCTGAACATCGTGACAGGTTTCTCGCCGCCGAATATGTCCCAGGGCGAGTTGGTGTTCAGCCTGAACCCGCTGATCTATGGCTACAGCATGCCACTATACACGGCGATTCTACTCGCCACCCCGGGCAAGGAGGGCGAGAAATGGTTTCACTGGATCGTCGGCATGCTGATTCTGTTCGTGGCGCAACTCTGGGGCGTCTGCTTCGACATCTTGAAGACGCTGCTGTTCACGATGGGCCAGGATATCGCGTCACAGATGCATTTCGACGCCCAGTGGCAACTGGACGCGGTCGCCCTCGGCTATCAATTCGGCTATCTGGTATTGCCCGCGGTCGCGCCGATCGTCATCTGGATCGCCTTTCACCGCCCATTCATCGCAACGCTGGCGCCGGGGCTTGCTCAACGTCTGACACCACCCGCGAATTCCGACTGAACCGAAGACAGCCCCGCGATTCGCCAGTGCTCTCAGCTCTTCTCCAGATCCAACTCGTCGGATGGCGGCGCGGCGGCCTCTTCGCCACCCGGCAATAACTCAGCGCGCAGACGCTTGTCGATGTCGTCCGCGATCTCCGGGTTCTCGCGGAGAAAATCCTTGACCTTTTCGCGGCCCTGGCCGATGCGATCACCGTTGTAACTGTACCAGGCGCCAGCCTTGTCGACGATGCCGTGCTTCACACCAAGCTCGATCAGCTCGCCCTCGCGAGAGGTGCCCTCGCCATAGAGGATCTCGAACTCCGCCTGACGGAAGGGCGGCGCGACCTTGTTCTTCACGACCTTCACGCGAGTCTCGTTGCCGATGATCTCGTCGCCCTTCTTGATCGCGCCGATACGCCGGATATCCAAGCGCACTGAGGAATAGAACTTCAGCGCATTACCGCCGGTGGTGGTCTCCGGGCTGCCGAACATCACACCGATCTTCATACGGATCTGGTTGATGAAGATAACCATGCAATTGGTACGCTTTATATGTCCGGTCAGTTTGCGCAATGCCTGCGACATCAGGCGCGCCTGTAGGCCGACATGCGAATCTCCCATGTCGCCCTCGATCTCGGCCTTGGGCGTCAGCGCCGCAACCGAGTCGATGACGATCAAATCGACAGCACCGGAACGCACCAGCATGTCGGCGATCTCCAGGGCCTGCTCGCCGGTATCCGGCTGCGACACCAACAGTTCATCCATGTTGACACCCAGCTTCTCGGCATACTGCGGATCCAAGGCATGCTCGGCGTCGACGAAGGCCGCCGTGCCGCCCTGTTTCTGGCATTGCGCGATGACTTGCAAGGTCAACGTCGTCTTGCCGGAGGATTCTGGCCCATAGATCTCGACCACGCGCCCCTTCGGCAAACCGCCAACCCCCAGCGCCACGTCCAGCCCCAGCGAACCAGTCGAGATGGTTTCGATATTAGAAATGCCCATATCGCCCATGCGCATCACCGCCCCCTTACCGAACTGCCGCTCGATCTGGCTCAGCGCCGCGCCCAATGCCTTCTTACGATTGTCATCCATCGATCTCTCCCGTCTCGCCATAATCGTTCTGTATCTGTTCTTGATTAAACCACACCGGGTGACTCAAGTCATGAGTCACCCCAGAGAAAATTCCTGAATCGGACGATAGCGCGGCAACCGACCATCCATGGCCGAAGCGTATAACAGAAAACGGTCAGCCCGCCATCGGATCGTTTCCGCCAGCGGACGATCATCGAAAGGTGACGACTTACGCATCAGGGTGACATGCGGACGATAGGCGCGGCTCTCCATGCTGAAATCGGCCTCGCGCAAGACGCCGACGAGATGCCGGTGGAGATCGAGTAACGCC
This sequence comes from Sedimenticola sp., assembly GCA_026984055.1. Taxonomy (GTDB): domain Bacteria; phylum Pseudomonadota; class Gammaproteobacteria; order Chromatiales; family Chromatiaceae; genus JALSSX01. The sequence goes on from JALSSX010000113.1 coordinate 5,116, forward strand.
GCCGGCGGATGGGAAACCGAGGCACAGGCGATCCTCGGGCGCGGCCAGTATTCGAGCCGATCCATCTCCAGCCTGACGGCCACCCCGGAGATGCCGGCAGCCGACGCCCGCAAGCGGTTCAGGCGCGCCTCATCCAGCGAACCGACGAAGACCAGGGTCATATGCACATCGTCGACGTGTTGTAGCCTGCCGGTCCCGATTCCCGCGTCACCCGGCAAGTTCAACAGCGCTTCGCGCGCGGCGCGCGCGGGCCGCAGAGCGAAGAAAACCCGCTGTTCAGTCATCGGCTTCCAATAGACGGAGCATGCCAGCGAGAGCACACTCCAGCGCCTGTTGCCGAACCATATCGCGATTGCCGTAGAAACGCCGGCAAACCGCGTCGACTCGCGCACCATCGTTGCTACCAGCGCGCAACCCCCAGGCGAACCAGACCGTGCCCACCGGCTTGTCCTTGCTGCCGCCACCCGGCCCGGCGATACCACTGACCGACAAGACCGCATTCACCGGCGCGCGTTGCAACACCCCATCGACCATGGCCCTGACGACCGATTCGCTGACCGCACCATGCGCTTCGAACAGTGCAAGAGGCACACCCAACATCTCCGCTTTCGCCTGATTACTATAGGTAATGTAGGCTCGATCGAACCAAGCGCTGCTGCCCGGCCAATCGGTCAGGCGCGCCGCAATCATGCCACCGGTGCAGGATTCCGCCGTTGCAAGTCGAAAGCGCCGCGCCATCAACAGCCGGGAGAGGCGATCGAGCATCATGCCGCTGGCGATGAACCCGGGCGCAGCCTGGCCATTAACTTGCCGATCATACCCACCAACATGGATTCCGCGCTCTCCGGCCGCCCGGCCAAGCGCCACAACAACAGCAACGTGACGATGAACACCGCCGCGCCGAACAGTATGTTGAGCAGCAGGCTGAGGACGACAAAACCCGCATCGATGTGCCAGGCCCGCAACATCGTCAACATCGTCAGCGCCGACAAGGCTGGCCGCCAGAACACACCGATCAACTGAAAAAAGCCCACCGGTGCCGCGCGTGTCAGCAGAAACATCATCACTGGAATGAACAGCCAGGCGACGCCTGCGCGCGTCATCGCGACATCGGCGATACCAGCATGATGCGCCGCATACCAAAGCGCCGGAACAAGCACCAGCAACTGTCCCCAGGCCTCCAGGGCCGACAGATGCCCCTTGTTCGTCACCAGCAGAAGAAGCTCCATAGAGGAAGACAACCCCGCGGCCACGCCAAACAAGGTCAGCCACTCCATCAACGGGATGGCCGCCAACCATTTATCGCCAAGCACCAGCGGCACGAAATCCACCGCCACGCCAGATAGGCCAAACCCCGCCGCGAACGCTACGATGGCGATGATCCCCAACACCTTCAGAATCGTTCGACCGAAGACATCCGGCTGATCGAGCATAGTCGAAAAGTTCGGGAACAGAGAACGCCGTAACGGCATCACGATCTCGGCGGTCGGCATGGTGCCAAGCTCGGTGGACATGTGATAGAGCCCCATCGACTGGGTTCCCGCAATACCGCCGACGATGAACTGGTCGGTCTTTTCGTTGCAGAACCGCCCCAGCTTAGAGATCAACATCCATTGCGAGAAGCCCCAGATGTCCCGCATTCGTTTCACGCAGAAACGTGGCCGATAGTCATGCATCAGATAACTGATGATGACCCCGGCCAGCGCAGCCGCGACCATGCCGAGAACCAGCGCCAGATAATTGCGCAGGGTGAAAGCCAGGATGACGACGGCGCTGAACGATAGCAGTTTCTTGTACAAACCGAAGCGAAACTCGGTAGCAAAATTCAGATCGCGCCGAAAGGCGACGACACCGATATTCTGGAAGCCCTCGATCACCGCCCTGACCGCTAGCAGATGCAGCACGATCGCGGTTCTCGGCTCATCAAAATACGCCACGGCCAGCGGCGCGGCGGCCACCAACAGCGCGGCGTAGATCCCTCCCTGGATGATCTGAATGGTCCAGGCGGTATCATAGTGCTCGCGAGTCGCGTTGCGATTGCGGATCAGCGCCAGATCGACACCCGTCCACGACACGACTTCGAGAAAACCGTTGACGATCAGCGCCAACGCGACCACGCCGAAATCGTCCGGTGTCAGCAACCGCGCAAGGATCACCGTGCTGACCAGACCGATCAAACGCATCGCCCAGCGCATGGCGACCATCCATACCGCGCCGGAGACAAATTCCCCGCGTGTCTGTTTTTCTTTACCTTCGGATTCCGCCATGCTTTCCCTAAAAGTGATTGGTGACAAAGCTCCGTAAGCTTACCGGAGCCGGAGGACGTCCGACGAGCCACCCGAGGCTATGGCCAAACAAAATAGCCCCCGGCGGAACCGGGGGCTATTTCACTCGGCGAGTCCAACGCCGAGCGCTATCCGGCGATGTCTTCCAGCTTCTTGGCCTTGATAATCTGGCCGTCAAGCGCGGCATCCTTGCCCGAGCGGCCAAAGGCCACCGACATCAGGGTCGAATAATAGACCACCGGCATCTTGAACTTGGTACCGTATTTCGCGTTGATCTGATCCTGATAGACCTCTACGTTCATCTGGCATACCGGGCAGGGAGTGACCACCATGTCGGCGCCGTTGTCATAGGCCGCCTCCAAGATACCCTTGATCATCTCCTGCGACTTGTCCGGCTCGGAGAACGCCAGCGCACCGCCACAGCATTGCACCTTTTTCTCGTAGTCCGGGATCGAATCGGCGCCAAGGGTCTCGACCAGTTTATCCAGGTACTTTGGGTTCTCGTAGGACTCACCATGAATGCCGAACGGACGGTTGGTTTGACAGCCGACATAGCCAGCGATCTTGATGCCTTCCAGCGGTTTTTTGACCTTGGAGGCAATCTCGTCGTAGCCGACCTCTTCGACCAACACCTCGGCCATGTGCTTGATCGGGGTATCGTTCTTCAATTTCAGTCCAGCCTCGGCCAAGGCGGTATTCGCCTCGGCCATCAGCTCGTCGTCCTCGCCGAGACGCTCGGAGGCCTCGCGGGTCGCCAGCCAGCACGCCGCGCAGGTCGCGACGATCTCCTGCCCCGGGTTGTGCTCCTCGGACAGCGCGATGTTGCGCGCCGAGAGCGTCAATCGGGGCAGCTCGCCACCGCCGGCATAACCGATCGAGGCCGAACAGCAGTTCCAGTCGGGAATGTGGTTCAACTGGATATCCAGCTCATCGCACATGGTCTCGACCGATGTCAGGTAGTTGGATGAGGATGCGCCTTTCTGCGAGGAACACCCCGGATAGAACGAATATTCGTATTTCGCCATGATGGACCTCAAATTTAACCGTGTTGGGACAGACGCGTGTCTTCCAGCTCTTGCGCTTTCTTCAGCATCTTCTGGAAACCCGTCAAATCCTTGACCGAATGCCCGCCAAAGGCCTCGGCAACGCTCATGCGCTTGGCCTTCAGCATGCCCAGGCCGATGTCCTTCATCTTCAGCGAGGTCTTGATACCCTCGCCGAAACCGTTCATGAAGTACAGGCTGATACCCAGCTTCAGCTCGTTGACGCGGCCTTTCTTGGCCAGATTATCCCAAAACAACTGGGCAAACTTCATCGTCGGTTGGTTCTTCGGCGCCAGGCCAAGACGCTTAGCATAATGCGCCAATCCATGCATGATGTGCGTAATCGGCAACTCGCGGGGGCAGCGCACGATACAGTTGTAGCACGAGGTGCACATCCACATGGAATCGGAGGTCAGCACCTCCTCTCGCTTGCCGGCGCGGATCATCATGAAGATCTCCTGCGGCGGATGCGCCCAATCCTTGCCCAGCGGGCAGGAACCGGAACAGACGCCGCACTGCATGCACATCTTCACCCAGTCGCCTTCTTCGACGTTCGCCTCGACCTCCCTCAGGAAGCTGTTGCGATATTTTTCAATCATTGCGGTGTTCGTACTCATCGCAAATCTCCACTTAGAACTTGAATGGGCTCATGCCGATCTCTTCGACGACCTTCGCCATGTCGTTGATCAGCTGCGGCGCGCGCTTGATGTCGGTGATCGCGACCTCGTGTATCACGACGCGCTCCGGCTCCAGATTCAGGGTCGAGAGGGTATCACCAACCTTGCTCATGCGCTCGGCGGCCATGGCCGAACCACGCACGAAATGGCACTGGTAATCATCACCCTTCTGACAACCCATCAACACTACGCCGTCATAACCGCTGTTCATCGCATCGGTGACCCAGGACAGATTCACCGAACCGAGACAACGCACCGGAATCACGCGCGCCCACGGGGTCAACTCCTCGCCACTCATGGCTGCCTGATCGAGCGCCGGATAGGCGTCGTTCTCGCAGGCCAGCGCGAGGATGCGCGGCTTCTCGTCGAACTCGTCCGGGATATCGCAGTTCTTGATCTGCTGGTTGACGGTCTCGACCGAATAGTTCTCAAACGAGATCACACGCACCGGGCAGGCGCCCATGCAGGTACCACAGCGGCGGCAGCGCGATTCGTTGTATTGCGGATAGCCTTCCTCGTCCTCATCGATGGCGCCGAACGGGCACTCCACCGTGCAACGCTTGCACTGAGTGCAGCCTTCCTTGCGGAAGCTCGGGAACGACAGATCACCGGAACGCGGATGCGCGGCCCGACCAGCGGCGGCGTTGTGTACCTCCTGGATGGCCTTCATCGCCGCGCCGGTGGCATCGTCGACAGCCTGCTTGATGTCCATCGGACGGCGCACCGGGCCAGCGGCATAGATGCCGGTGCGACGCGTCTCGTAGGGGAAGCAGATGAAATGCGAATCGGTGAAACCGTGCTTCAGATGCGGCAGGTCGGTCCCCTGACGGTAGTCCAGGTTCAGAATAGATTCGACAGACACGGTGACCGTGTTCTCTTCCGGCTCTGGCGCAGTCCCGTCGTCTCCAGCCGCTTCTTCATCGTCAGCACTCAGGGGCACCGCATAGGGATCCGGCCCCGAATTCGGCACCTGACCAGTGGCCAGCACGACCAAGTCGGCGACCAACTCAGTATCCTCGTCGAGGATGATGTCTTTAAACTTGACAGTCAGATCGCCATTCGTCGCCACCTCGGACACATCGCCCTTGGTGAAGATCACCTCGTTCTGCTGGCCGCGGCGATAGAAATCCTCGCCGGCCGCGCCCGGAGTGCGCAGATCGGAATACAGCACTGTCGTATCGCAGTCAGGATTCTGCTCTTTAAAGTACAAAGCCTGCTTGATGCTGGTGGTGCAACAGAAGCCCGAGCAATAAGGCAGATGACCTTCCTTGTCGGAACGTTGCCCGGCGCACTGCACGAAAGCCACCGAGGTAACCTCCTTGCCATCCGAGGGCCGTTTGATCGGCCCGCCATTCGCCGCCTTCGCCAGGGCCTCCAATTCCATGTTGGTGACCACGTCGGCCGACTTGTCATAGCCAAACTCGGGCAACTGGTTGGCATCATAGGGCTTGAAGCCCGAGGCTTGCACGATGGCGCCGAAGTTTTCGGTGGTCGTGGAGCCGGACTCGGTGGCGATATCCACCGAGAAACGTCCCGGCGCGCCGGAAGTCTTGGCGATGGTACTGTTCAGATGCACCGTGATGTCGGCATTCTCCTCGACACGCTTGATCATCTCTTCGATGCCGGTATCCTCGGCGCCCGGCAGATCCACATTGCGACCGTTCGTCATGCCCGCCGGCGCGGCGTGTTGTGGGGTACGCTTGTACAGCCCGGCGACATGCCCGCCCAGTGCGCCGCTCTTCTCGACGATACTCACCGGATAACCCGCAGCAGCCGCTTCCAGCGCCACGGTCATCCCACTGACGCCGCCACCGACGACCAGGAGATGCTTATTCAGATCCTGTTCGCCACTCGGACTGGGCTGATGCATCGCCTTGGCTTCGGCACACGCCATGCGTACGTAATCGTCGGCCATCTCCTGCGTGGTCTCGCGATTCTCGTCGCTGTCCGGACGCAGCCAGATGACGCCTTCGCGCAGATTAGCGCGGGCCACGGCGACATCATCAAAATTGAATGCCTCGACCTTCGCGCGCCGTGAGCAGGCAATGATTACGGTATGCGTGATCTCGTCGCTCTCAATGCTGTTGCGAATCATCTCGACGCCTTCCTTGCTGCACAGCATGTCATGCTGATGCGCGACGGCTGCCTTGCCATCACGGGTCGCGGTCATTTCGATCTGCTGCATGTCCAGACGATCTTCCAGACCGCAGCCCTTGCAGATATATGCACCTATTTTCTGATCGGCCATTTGTTTAACCCTCCGCTCCGGCTACCCGATTGACAACCTGGATCGCGCGCAACGCGGCGCCCGTGGCATGCTGCACGGCGCGATTCACATCGAGCGCGTCGGATGCGCTGCCGGCCGCGAAGACGCCACCATTACTGTCCGACTGTTCGATGAAGCCCTCGCGATTGACGACGATATCGACCGGAAAACTGTCTTGATCGACACTTGGCTGCATGCCAACCGCCAGCACGACCAGATCGTGCTCATTGGCGTAACGGTTGTAGCCCTCGGTATCGACACCGTTCAGCACCGGATTGCTGTTCTCCTTGTTCTCGGTGATACTGGCCACCTTGGACTTGATGAACTTGACGTTCTCGTTGCTCTTAACGTTCCGGTAGAAATCCTCGAAACGATCGATCGCGCGGATATCGATATAGTAGATCGACACATCGGCATCGTCGCCCCAGGTATCGGTGACATAGGTCGTCTGCTTCAAAGAAGCCATGCAACAGATGCGCGAACAATGCAACAGATGGTTGCGATCACGCGAACCGGCACACTGAATGAAAGCAACGTTCCTTGCCTCCTTGCCATCGGACGGGCGCAGCAGCTTGCCGCCAGTCGGCCCCTTCGGATCGGCCATGCGCTCGAACTCGACGCTGGAGATGACATTCGCGAAACGATCGTACCCATAAGGCTGGATCTTCGCTGCGTCATAGGGCTGCCAACCGGTCGCCCAGATGACCGCCCCACAGGAGAAGCTGACCTCCTCCTCTTGCATGTCCAGGTCGATGGCGTCGTACTTGCACGCGGCCTTGGCCTTGTCCGCATCATCCGTGCCGATGATCGCGGGATCCAGCACATATCGCGCCGGATACGCCATGACGTGCGGCAGATAGGCCCCCTTGCGTTTCGTCATGCCGTAGTTGTACTCGTCGTCGAACTCGGTCTCGACAGCATTGCCACAATCACCGCAAGCCGTACAGTTGTCGTTGACATAGCGCGGACTCAGCTTGACCGTCGCGGTGTAGGCACCTGCCTCGCCAGCCAGATTGGTCACCTCGGCCATGGTCAGGATGGTCAGGTTTGGGTTCATCTTCGCCCGGCGCTGATTGATCTCCAGACCGCAGGTCGGGAAACACAACTTGGGGAAGTATTTGTACAGTTGGGTAACGCGCCCACCCAGATAGGGGCGTTTTTCAACCAGGACGACCTTCTTGCCGGCCTCGGCTGCTTCCAGAGCGGCAGTCATGCCACTAATTCCACCGCCAACGACCAGGATAGTCTCATTCGTAGCGACTACCTCTGTCATGGTATTCCTCCGCGGATATTTCTGTGCAACAGATGCACGGTGAATTGACGAAAAGCGTAAAATTTTGGATGGCTAACCATACTCCTGTTGTCCAGCAAGAGCTACAAAGAGGCGCTTATTGCTCGATCGAATTTACTCATGGAGCAACTGAAACCGAAAAGTCGAAACCTCCTTCTCACGCACCGAACACAACGGAAGGAAACGCCTCGACACACAAATAAAAATATTTTTAATACAATAAGTTGAAACAACACACGCCACACAAGCACCGCGACCGGATCATTCCACACGCTTACGGCCACTGGCCGCCACGCATCGGAACGCTGGTCGTAACAGCGGCTTTCTGCTACAAAACCACCCTGAGCGACAGAATAATCCGCCATTCCATTTCAGAGGAGAGCAATATGGGTCTGTTTGACTTCGCATCCGACATTGGCAAGAAACTGTTCGGCAAGGATGATGATCCCGCCGAGGAGATCAAGAAGCATATCGAGGAAGACAACCCCGGCATCGAGGATCTGAAGGTGCATTATGACGACGGCGTGGTCACCATCTCTGGCAAGACCGACGACCCGGCGGCGCTGGAGAAAACCATCCTGATGGCCGGCAATGCAAAGGGCGTCAAGGAGGTGCGCATCGATGACATGCAAGCGCCTCCGCTGATCGAGACCACCGAATACTACGAGATCGCCTCGGGCGATACCCTGTGGGGAATCGCGAGCAAGTACTATGGCCAGGGCGCGAAATACACCCTGATCTTCGAAGCCAATCGCGAGGTCATCAAGGATCCGGACAAGATCTTTCCCGGACAGAAGATCCGTATCCCCGCAGTCTGAACGGAACAGACAGCCTAACCATTCAGCGAATCGTCGTCACGGGAAAACGCTCTCGGTTGCCTGTGGGTCAGGCCGAGGCAAGTCTACACCGACGTATTCACGGCGTTCCCGCGGACGGATCACAGGCAACCAAGGGCGTACTATCACGCTAATCCGCCGGCGTATCCGAGATGCCGCCGATAAGCGCCGTCGGCGCGGCGGCAACCACCGGCGGCGTCGCCTTGTCGGTACTCAGACGCAGACCCTTGCGATAACAATCGGCCGCCGCGTCATTTTCACCGAGCTGATCGAGCAATTCGCCCAGTTCGCGATAGGCGTCGGCTCTTGGGCGATTCGCGAGACTCGCCTCGAAATAGCCGCGCGCCTTGCCCCACAACTCATTGCGCAGCGACATCCGCGCCAGCGCAAGCAACAAATCGGGATCGTCGGGACGGCCATTCAACCAGCCCTCGGCAACCTTCAGTTGCACGGAAACATCCTTGCCAGCGATGAGACCATAGAGTTCGACCAAGCGTGGATTCCAGTGCTTCGTCAGCACATTGCGCAGCATCGGCTCGGCCTGCGCGCCACGCCCGAGGGTCAGCAACCTGAGAGCAAGATCCTCCAGCAACATCGGCTCGCGACGCAGCGGCTTCGGCACGCGCTTCCAGAAATGCGACAATGCCTGAGCATCGTCGCCGATATCCGGCTGGCCCATCAACTCACGGTAGACACGCAACTCCAGCGACTGGAACTCATCGTCGGTGAGTATCTTCCGATGCCGCAACTCCGGCAACAGAGCGCGCAGTTGCTCCCACTCTCCGAGCCGCTGATACAGACGCTGCAGCATATTCAAGACATGCGGATGCTTCGGCGCCACGCCATGCAGGTGCTGGAGGGTCGCCAACGCCGGCTCGAACTGGTGCTGCGAAAACTGTAATTCCGCCTGGGTCAGACCGACCGCGACGGTCGCCGATGGCAGGCTGCGATGCGCCTGTTGCAGATGCAGATCGCGCCTGCCGCTGTCGCCACCAAACTGCGCGGCGCGCGCCGCCGCCAGATAGTTGAGCAACGGTGTGCCGGATGTCTCGGCATGCTGGAGCAGATAGCGCTCCGCCTTGTCCCAGTTACCCTCGGACAGCTCCAACAAACCGCGGGTCAGCGACTCCCGCGCATTCCGCGTGTCCCGCCGGCGGCGCCAACGACGCGCATCGCCCGGCGCATGCCAGACGCGCAGTAGAAAACGCAGCACGAAGTACAGCAGGCCGAATGCCAATGCAGCGAACAACAGAAAAACCACCAGACTGGTCTCGATTCGGTAGTCGCCATGCGCCAACAAGACATAACCGCTGTCATGACGCGCGAACAGCACGACCACCACGCCGAACACAAGCGCCCCAATCAGCGCCATCAGAAAACGCACCGGCTAGCCCTCCCCATCGGGCGTGGAGGCCAACAGTCGCTTCAGCGCCCGATCCGCCGACGCCACCACGGGCCGCACATCGATGCGCAACAATGCGTCGACCCCGGTAATCGCCTCGGACGCGGCAGCGCCGAAGTAGGTTTTCAGCCCGGCGCGCAGACGCTTCAGGCTTTCCTGATAGAGCAGCGCATCACCGCGCAACAAGCCGGCGTCAGCCGCATCCAGTTGCAGTTGCAGACCACGCCGGATCAACAGACGTTGCCCGGGCTGGATCAGGGTCTCCAAGGGACGATCGCGTCGACTCACCTTGACCATCGATTTCAACTGCTCGACGACATCGTCCATCAGGCCGCGCCAATCGCGATTCTTGGCGGGAGTCGCGGGCGCGACATGGCGGGCGGCGGTATCCCGCTCGGGTTCCGGCAGCTTGAGCGCAGCAACACGTTGCCGCAACGCCCGCAGGCGGGCACCGACAGCGGCTCTATCCAGCGGCTCGAAGGCTCGCAACGCGGCGATATCCTCGCGCAAATCCTGCCGCAGCGCATCGAAGCCAGCCTCCTTGGGCACCAAGCGCTCGGCATCCTCCAGCATCGCCAGCGCCACCGGCACGCCAGACGGCAGCCAAGCCGCACGGTTCGCCTGGCGAAGCAACGCCAAGAGCCGTCCTCGCTCGTCCCGCTTCGATACATTGGCAAGCTTCGCCGACGCCTGCGCCTGGTCGAGCGCCGCGCGCATCTCGTTGATACGCGAGGCCATGTCATCATGGCCGCTGACGAGCCGCTGCTCGATGCTGGCCATCGTGGCGGCTTGCCGATCGACGCGTCCGGCAAGTCGGTCGAGACGCGAGGCCGATGTCGCGTCGTCATTGACCGCCAGCTTCGCGAGACGTTCAGTCAGCCCAGACAGTTCCCGCTGCTGCTTATCCAGCCGCCGCGACAACGCGGGATCCGGGCCTTGCGCATCGGCGAGCCCTGGCCGACCCTTGTCGTCGAATCCGCCGGCGAGCTTAGCGACCCGCGCGTCCAATGTATCGACACGTGTTTTCACCGACGCCAGCGACTTATCGAGTAACGCTCGGATCACCGTGTCATCGACCTTCGCAGGTGGCCGCCGCTCCAGTCTGCCGACCCGAGCGACAAGCGGTGTCAGTCGCCCCTCCAAGGCATCCAGTCGCGTCGCGAGCACCTCCAGCTTTTGCGTCAACGTCTGGATCCGAGGCGCCACCTCCGCCGCGGCTCTGGCATTGGCCTCTATTTGGCTGGACAACGGCATCAGCCGCGTCGCCGGTGGCGCCACGCGCGAATCGGCCGAGCGAAGCCCGTGTATCTCTTGCCGCAAGCCACTGACCCGCGTCCAGCCGAAAACCG
>JALSSX010000114.1 GCA_026984055.1 Sedimenticola sp.
GCCCCTTTCTTGGTACGATATCCCTATTCTATAGGAATGCAGGGGCTAAATCCGACAGACTCCTAGGAGTCTGTTGAAAAAGTCCTTCCATGAGCTTTTTCAACGACGGAACCGGAAAATGCCATTTTCAATGGCCTGCTAGCCCGTTAATACGAAACCCTTCCGCTCTGCTGAGACGCTTTTTCGTCCAGCAAGGCAGAATGGGCGAATGATAAGCCGCTGGGCAGAAAAAGCGTCTCAGCCCTCTGGATTGCCCCTGCTACGGGCAAAAACGCCTTTCTCATCGACCGGCTTACGCCCCGACTCGGTGTGCTCCGGAATTCGGGCAGCCTTGAGTTCAGCACGTTTCCTGTCGGCGAAGCCCTTCAACGCCGCCTCGTCCAACCGATAATGCTCGCCTTCCCTCGCCTTGATCAGGAACTCATCACGTCGTTGCGCGCGAAACCTAGCCGCAAGCTGTTCGACCAGCTTGTCTTTCACCTCGGCGAAGGTATGCGGCTTCTGAGGGATATGCCGATACAACTTGATGATATGATAGCCAAATTCCGACTTGACCGGCTTGCTGATGTCGTTCTCCTCGGTCAGCTTGAAGGCCGCGTCCTCGAACGGCTTGGTCAACTGTCCACGCGTGTACACGCCCAGCACGCCACCACGTGGGGCGGTGGTCGGGTCTTCTGAATAACGTTGCGCCAGCTCGGCGAAGCTCTCGCCGTTCTTCAAGCGCCGATACAAATCATTCGCAAGTTTCCTCGCCTCTTCATCGCCACGCACATCCTTGTATCTGGTTTTTTCCCGGATCAAGATATGCGCTACGGCGACCTTCTCCGGCTCTGACCAAGCCTGCGGATCGGCATCATACCGCTCTTTGGCAGCAGCGGTCATATCCGGCACCGACTCCTTGTCCAGCAAGCGCATGCGCTCGCTGAAAAGCAGGCCGTCGGTCATCTCCCTTATCTTCGCCTGGATCACCGGATCCTTGTCCAACCCCATCGTTCTCGCCTGGTCGGCAATCACCCGCTGCGCGAACAGTGAATCCGTCATCTTCTTCAACATCAGTGGATTATTGATCGCGCCGATCACTGCTGAGCGCGGTGCGTTGAACATGCGCGCGTCCAGATCCAGCGGTGTCACCCGATGGTGATCTCCACGCGCGATCACAGGGTCCGCCTGCGCGCCAGGATCGGCTTGCACGACATTCACGCCAAGGAACGGGGCAATCAGCAGTAGCCTCAAACCGAAACGGATGGCGCGATTGCTCGGATTCATGCTCATGGTGTATGACCTCATCGATAAACAGTATGCAAGAAAGAGAATAGTGGGATCGCGTGAGATTCTACTTGTTCCCCACGACTTGGGGTTTATTCAAACCTAACTCTCATGATGGGACAACACCCCGCCAAAATGAAATTTGCCCGTGGTTCGGCTGCGCGATGCCCGAGGCAGGACTCGGGAAAACTCACACTTCCCGCCTTGATCCAACGCATCTCAAGGATGAGCCAAATCGCCATGGTCACGGCCAGGGACTTCAGTGTGCGTGGATAATTCCAACGTTGGGCTTGGAGCAACTATCCATTCAGACATAAAAAAAGCAAGCCCCGTTAGGGGCTTGCTTTCATCCATCAGGCTAGGCCTGTAGGATCAACGATCGGTGAAACGGACGAAATCGATCGTCTCACCCACGGATGCCGGACCGATGTCGGCTTCCAGCGCGGCGAAGCCAACATTTGGCACGCCGTTGAAGCTGAAGGCACCGCCCATGACATCAACACCAGAGACGTTATCTGGATCGACCAATGCTTCGATGCTGCCATTGGTGCTGTAGTTGTAACCGACACTGCCATCACCGAAAGACATGCGCGCCCAACCAGCATTGAAACCGCCGGTAACACTCAACGCCTTCTGATTCGGACTACCCAGCACCGAGGACGGCTGTGAAGTACCGCTCAGGAAAGAAATGACGTTGACTTCACGGTCGAGGATAACCTTGTCCGGCGCGCCTGGGAATACCGGAGAGAAGCCATCGGAAGCACTGACTGTCTGGTTTGCTTCCTCGTTGTCGAAGTACGAGATACCAACAACAACATCATTCAGGCTGTTACCCTTGAACTCCCAGTTGGTGCAGTTGTTACCCGCGCCATCGCTGGGATGCAGATCGACACTGTCGGTAGCGGTATTGTTGCTTACATTAACCGTACCCGGCACGCAAGCAGCCTTCGGACCCGCGGCACCATCCGCGTCTGCCGTCAAGGTAGCGCCATTGTAGATGCCGTGCTTACGCATCGGAAAGTTCACGACCCAGTCGGTGGAACCATTGATGCCGCCATCGATGAAGTATGGGCCACCAAGCGCATTGGAGGTTAGGACATGCGCCATCGGCAGCGGGTTCGCGCCAGCAGCCAGAGATGGGTTAGGCGCCTGATCGGTGGTTGCGCCGGTATCGAAATAGGTCAGTGGCCAAGCCGTATTGGTTCTTGCCAGTCCAGTCGCATCGGTGATCGAGGAGGTCTGTATATTCCCACTCGCCAGGGAAGGCAGCAGGAAGTGTACCGCGTCGTTTGAACGGTAATGCTGAGGAACCGTGGCATAGCTGTCGATAGCAACAGGCTGTTCGACGAATGCGGCACCGGTTGCGGTGTTCAGCAGAATGCCATAACCCGACAGACCACCGGTAGGCGCAACCAAGCCATTGTTCAGGCCAGCAGCGTCATAAGGGTCGGACGCATTGCCGTCGATGGAAACACCACCGGCCATATCACCAGCGGTGAAGCCGTTCGTGCCATTCAGCCAAGCATCGTTGATCACGGAGCAATCCGCCGGGACACCATCGGCGCCGTGCAGCACGCCAGCCACAATACTGCGCTCGACCGGACCAACAGCTGGATTGGTGTTCACCGAACCATCTGGTGCGTTTTCGGCGGTTTCCGCGTACTCACCGCCATCCACGGCGCCACCAGGACCATCAGCAATAACGCCCATTTCGATGACTTCGATATAACCCTCGGTCACGTCGGCGGTATCCACTGCGGTATAACCATCGATGAAGTCCTGTCCGCTACCCTTCAACTGATCATTACTTGGGAAGGTACAGCTGTTGTCCTCTGTAATGATGTTGGCCTTGCCGGTCGTTGGATTCTTGCGAATGGACGCGGTCCAGACATCATTCGGCGACATGTAGACGTTGAAATCGAGCACATCGTTCGACGCCTTGGACTCACGAAAGCGCACCTTCACTGCCTTATACAGGTTGGTGGTGTTCGTGATCGCAAAGTTGGTGACAAAGTTGTTGTTTACGTTGTAGTAAGGGAAGATCAGAACTTGGCCAGTCCCATCTTCGCTCACGTGTACAGCCTGAGCGCTGGACACAATACCCAGTGCACCGATCATACCAGCGGTCATCGCCGCGGCAAGCTTGGTCTTCTTAAACACTTTCGCGTTCTCCTCAAATTGCCTTGGATTAAGTCAGCAAAAATAAATGTTGGCCAGCCTTAGCTCTAGCCCCTCAATGCCGAACCCTACAATGATACACATCTGTTTGCAAGTTTCGACCTGGAAGAAAACTCCGCCACAAGGCGGGAGTTTCATCTTGTGCTGTATTTTTAGCACAACGAGAGCGGTTTGCATAGACCTGATTTACAACAAATGCTCACAATGAGACATTGTAGCGAATTTCAATAAAATAACAAGTGCAAAAACGCCACAACAGCAAAAAACCGGTATCGCCATCAAACTTAGATCGTACTCATCACATACCCCATCAGAGATGACCCGCCTGTATGCGTCCCACAACTATGGGTTCAACCGCACACCTCGACCAATACGGCAAAAAAACATCAAATCCGATCGCGACATGTTGCAAAACAACAACACATGGCCGATCAGACATCCAGCAGAATCCACCACCGACCATCCTTGCGATACCATTTCTCCGTCACCGGAGCGGTGGTATGAATCTCCTCCGGGAAACGCGGCAGACGCATCTTGATCTCCACGATTACGGTCGCGGCGCAATTGTCATCGCTGCTGCATTCCGCGCCGCTGAAGCGCACCGACCGCCATCGACCCACGCCCTTCATCTGACCTAGGAAATGTTTGTAGGTCAGCACCTTTCTCGCTTCAGGCGAGACGAAACCGTAAGCCGTTTCGACACGACCGTCTATCTTGGCCCGCCAGTAGGCGAGCACCCGCTCCTTCAAGCCATCGGGCACCTTGTCGACCTTGGACTGATTTTCTGAAGCCCTGGAGGAGGGTAGATCGTCGGCCAGCACGCTGACACCAGCGGCGCACAGCACGATCAATAACAGGATGGGTTTGAATGAATGCATCGGAACGCTCCTGACTCGGTTAAGTAAGTATCATGTGGAGTAAAGACGGATAGCGCAGCAGCGCCTCAGATTGCCGCTGACATGCAGCGGTTCAAGGCGGAAAATGGAGGTCCGCGAAGGTAAACGACCATTTTGAGCTCAGAGGTGGCGCATTTCAGTGACGAGTTGAGTCGCTGCCATGTGGATTCGCCTTCGCGCCACGCTCATAGACGGTAAGCCTCGTTGATCGCGCGCATCTTGTTGCGTATCTCCTCGCCGAGATTCAGTACGTCCTGCTCGTTGCGCAGCGCCCGAGGCGTAATGATCACAAGAAGTTCCTGTCGGGTATTCGCCTTGATGGTGGATCCAAACAGGTTGCCAATGAATGGCAGCTCGTGCAGCCCTGGCAGACCGGAACCACTGGATTCGCCGTTATCCTTGATCAAGCCACCGAGCACAATGCTGCCGCCGCTCTGTACCGCAACCGTGCTCTCTATCTCGCGCTGTACGAAGCTGCGCTGATTGGTGGCATCGTCGATACCACCGACGTCGGTCACCTTTTGCAGCAGATCCATGGTCACAAGGCCACCGGCATTGACACGGGGCGTGACTTCGAGAAACACGCCGGTATCTCGAAACTGGATATTCTCGGTGGTGGTGCCGCCGTCAGTCGTCGTGGTGCCGACCTTCACCGGCTGCTGGTTACCGACATTGATATGCGCGGTATGGTTGTCCAGCACCAGGATCGACGGCGAAGACAGTACCTTGACCAGGGAGTCCGACGCCAGGGCGCTGAGTATCGCATTGATATTGCCCGAAGCGCCGGATACCAGATAGGAAAATCCGTTCGCGCCGAAAGCACCGAGCTCGCCAAGACCCGGCGTCTTGCCATTGCCATCGAGTATCCCCGTACCGGTCCGACCGCTACCGAGCCGGTGATTGAAGACCCACTGCAAGCCGTACTGAAGCTCGCCCTTCAGGGTCACTTCGAGAATCGTGGCTTCTATCAATACCTGCAATGGCGCGACATCGAGCCGCCGCAAAGCATCCTCTATGCGACCGTAGTCTCGTGGCCGCGCCAGAATCAGCAGGGCGTTGTTCTCTTCATCGGCAACGACACGCACCTTGTCATCCTCGCCGCCACCCTTACGCGCCGAGCCGCCGCTGCGACCATTCAGCGCGCCACGCAATGCGCTGACCGCGCTCTGGCGTTTCGACAACCGGCCCGCGCCGCCCGACTTGGCGACGGCGGAACCGGATGACCCCAGCGTCACCGGAGGCGAACCAGGCTTTAGCGTCTGCATGTTGTTCGAGGCGCCACCAGCGGTAGAGGATGTCTGGATATCGAAAAGCTGGGTCAGCAGGCCGGCGAGACGTTCCGCGCGACCGTTTTGCACCGGATAGACATACAGATGACGGGCCGCGCCATTAATCTCGCCGCCTCGATCCAGACGTTCGATCCACTTGCGCGCCTCTCGCAGATAGGATTTACGGGGCGAGATCAGCATCAGACTGTTGACTTGCGGCAGCGAGACAATGCGCATCATGCCAGCCAATGGCGATTTCGCATCGTTGGAGAACAGGCCTTTCAACTGATTGGTGATATCTTCAGCCTTGGCGTACTTCAGACTGATGATCGCAACCGACATGCCCTTCAGCAAGTCGACATCGAAGGTACGCACGGTTTCGATCAGATTCGCCAGCTCCGGACCCGAGCCGGCGAGAATCAGCAAGCCGCGCGCCGAATCGACGCGCACGATGGCATCCGGCGCGGCCAGCGGCTTCAGAATCTCCGTCATCGCCTGTGCATTGATATACCTCAGCGGCACGACCTGAAGCGCATAGCCAGGCTTCAACTTCTCGCCCAGGCGTACCGCCGGCTTGACCGCGTTCGCCTGCCCACGCAGCCCAACCCGGTAGAAGCCCGGAGGATTCTCTACCATCACCGCGCGGTTCGCCTGCAACACGGTCTCCAATATGCTGAGCAAGGCATCCTTGGCAACCGGCTTGGCGGTATTCAGCGTAACCACCCCTTTCAGGCCGGGGTCTATGCTATATGTCAGGCCCAGCAGATCGCCGAGCACGGTCTTCACCACCTCATTGATATCGGCTCGCTCGAAATGCAGTTGCACGCCCTTCGCCGAACGGTTGACCGCCGGCAGTAGTGTTTCGGCCTTGGTGGTGAACTTACCCGAACCGGGGTACACGGCGACACGCCTTTTCTCCGCCACCGCCACGGTTCCCACGGCGCCGGAATCCGAAGATTGCAAGGCGCTGGAGCCGAGGGTGTTCCCCGAGCCCAAGGACACGCCAGTGAGCGCCGGATCACGCACGATGCCACGCTCCGAGGCAAGTCGCTCGGGACCTGTTTGCAGGCAACCGGCCAGGCTGATCAACATCGCGCCCAGCGCGACGATACGTAAGGTTATAACCATCAATGTCTGCCTTGTTTTATCGGTTTTGCCGGGGTCACGGCTAACGGCGGTGTAACGACATGACCCGCCGGCCCGCGCCGGGTCATCGGCGCTCTCGGCCTGCGCACCGGATTGATCGCGCGGCGCCGGTTACGCCTCGTGGCTGGTGGTTTTCCCGCCTTCAACGGCAGCGTCTCCCGCGCCGCGTCACGCGCGAAGGTGGCCTGATCCCGGTTCAGTTCGACGAGCCGCCAGCCATTCAGTTCCCCTGCCTTGGTGACTCGCTTCACCTTGCCTTTCTTGTCTCGCACGATGGCGATCAGCTTCTCGTCGGAGATGACCGCGCCGACCAGTTGGAAATCCTTCAGCTTACCGGCCGCGACAGGCGCCGTGGCGCCATGCTTTTGGCGGCGCCTGTCCGCCCAAAACAACGGGCGCTCGACCATCGCACGATAGGCCGCGGCCAGCTTCGGCGGTGGCACGGCGGGCAAGGCCAGATTGAAGGCCGTACCCTTGCCCGGCGGTGGGGGCGGCAGACTCACTGGCGCGCGCGCCAGCCAGATCACCCACGCCGCGACAACCAGAAAGGAGCCGACAAGCAGTATATCCAGGAACAACTGTCCACGATCCTTCATCATGATTTCAACTGGTAGGCATACAGATTGAAGGTCACGTTGAGCAAGCGCGGAGCCGGCTTCCTCTTGCGCCGCCCTTGCGGACCGCCGCGCACCTTCAAGCTATCCAGCCACATGCGCGGCGTTGCGGTATACAAGCCATGCAGCACGCGGCGCAAGGCCTCGATATCCGCGCGCATGTTCACGCTGATGCCGTGGCGTCGATAGGGTTTCTCGCTGTCCTCGACACGCAGCACCCGGGTACTGTTGATGGTCGCGCCGCTGGCTTCGGCAAGCCCATTGATTTCCTTCTGCATCTGGCCTGTGACCAGCGCCGGCGCCACATCGGGGCGAAAGAAATAGCGCGCGGTACCCTCGCGAGTGAAGTGCTCGATCTCCTTGCGCACACTCGCGGTATCGCGCAACACCCGCTGATAACGCGCCAGGGTATCGGCGGTGCGCTCCACCCGCTGAGCATAGTTCTGATACATCGTCCAGAGTTTATATGGTCCCCACGCCAGCGGCGACAGAAAAAGCAGCAGTACGAACACAGACAGTAGCGCATGCTGACGGTCACTCATCGATCTCATGAAGCGACCGCCCGGATCTCGATGTGGAAATTCTCTCGACCGGTGCGACGATTCTTGGATACCGGCGACAGAAAGCGGGCATCGGTAAATTCCGCTGCGTTTTGCAAGCGTTCGAGCACATCCACCGCATGCGCCGCCTCGCCGCGCAACTGGATTCGACCTTTCGTGAAGCGCATTTCGATCAACCAGTCGGTATCCGGCAGTAATGCGCTGAGGCGCTCAATGATCCCCAACTCCGTCGGCATGCGTCCGCTCGGGCGGGCCAGCTCGCTCAACGACTTCTGTAGTTTCATTGCGCGGTCCTTGCGCTTCAGCAAAGGCTCGGCCCGCTTTTTCACCACCACCAGCTCGGTCTCCAGCTTGATCAACTGCGCGCGCTTCTTCCATACCGGCACGACCATCGAGGCCATCAGCAACAAGCCGAGCAACACCAACAAGGGCAAGCGCCAACCAATACGCCGTGCGCCAACGTTCATCGCGCCGTCCCTAGGCAACAGATTGACGCCTTCATAACCGCTCACCACGAGACGCTCCGGCACGCCGACCCCGGCATCCGCCAAGGCTTGCAGCAACGGCTGCGCGAAACGCTTCGGCACCGCAACCAACACGACGCCCATGCCCTTGCCATCACGGCGCGCAACCTGCTGGCCAGAGAGTAATTGGTCTGGAGGGAACGGGGTCGCGCTGGTCAATTGATAGCCGATCGCCGCGTCCAACTCGTCACGCCCCAACACGGGCAGATGCAGGGTCTTGATCAACGCCAAATCCGCCGCCAGCTCGACCACCAGCGCACGATTCCTCCGAGCGTCGCGCAACGCGGCGACAAAATCGGGCGAGAGCGCGCCAGCCTCCCCGTTCCAGGCTTGTTCGACGCCATCGCCAGTTACCAGCCGCAGATGATCGCCTTCCAGCAGGATACGCAGGGTATCGGCGCGCGCCGTCTCGCCCCGGCGAGGCAGCGCCTTGCGCAAGCCTTCGATCCACCAGCGCCAGAATCCGACCAACGCCCTGCCCAATGGGGTCTCTTCGGAAGGCAGTAAAGTCAGATCAAGAGCCATCGGTTTCCTCGGCGGACTGGGATTGCTCGCGCATCACGGAGCGAGCATATTCTACTATGTCGGACGGCGCGATGCCTTCTCGCTTGCCGATGATCCTCGACCCACCATGGGCGAATTTATCGAAGTTACTCACCGCGCCGGTACGCACCCGCGCGATCAGGTACGCCCTGACCCGGCCCTGGCGATCGGGTATCAGCAATTCCAGCCGGTAGGCCCGCGATCCGGCCCTGGCAATGATGCCGCCACCGAGACGCGGACTCCAGGCGCTGAAGGCTTCCGCGCCGCGCGCGGCCTGTACGTCCTCGCCGCCATCCTCGCTGAGCAACTCCAGCAGGCGGCGCGGGGCATAAGAAGGATCCAGCGCGCCGCCGCCGTCGGTGGTCAGATAGGGCGCGAGCTTCTCATACAGTGCGTTAGTGACGCCGAGAACCTGATGAAGTTCAACCACGTTATCGAAATTAGCGTTCTTCGGCGGCGGAAACTTGTCCGCGTCCTCATATTCCGATTTTTCCGCGCCGTTGGCGCGATGCGCATCGTCCTTGTCACGCCAGTCGGCGATGCGATCGATCAAGGTCTCGACCTGCTCGGAGTCGACACCGACCGCCGCGAACAGCCGCGCGAGCAATACACGCCGCGCCTTGTTCAAATCGACCAAGCCTGTGGCCGGAGTCACACGCATGATCACCGGCGTGCCGAACAGATCCAGTTTGACGAACTCATCGGCCAGCAGCGGATTACTCGCCGCCGGCAGGCCAGTCAGATACAACAGGGTGTAGTTAATCGCGGCGTCGGCAACCGCCTCGGCGCGCACGCTGTCCTGAATATTGCGCATCTCGCGGATCTCGTTCTTCATCAGCAGGGCAAAGCCACCCGCCATGATGCTCAGCAGGGTAATGACCCACAGCACCAGGGGCAACGCCAGCCCCCCTTGGCGACGCCGCTTAGCAGGCCATTGAAAAATGGTATTTTTCAATGGCCTGTGTGCGCTACAGGGATGTACCGCCATTTTCGATGACGGCAAGTCATTGAAAATGAAGGCACCGGGAAATCGCATTGTCCGGTTCCGTCGTTGAAAAAGTCCATGGAAGGAATTTTTCAACATCCGGTTAGACACTTGGCACCGCAATGAGCATGTCCGGCCAAGTCTTGTCCGCCGCACTGATGGCGATGCGCACCAGCTTCGGCGGACGATTCTCGTGCCATTCGTCATTCCAATTGCCGCGTTTGTCGAGATAGTTGAAATGCAGGGAATCGACTTGTTCCAGCAGGGTGTCCTCCCGCGCCTGATCGAACTGATCCGCCAGCGCATGGCTCGGATCGAAGGGCGCGAAGCGCAGCATCAACGCCTTGCCGTCAGCCTTGTAATACAAATCCACCGCGTAGATGCCACCGTATTCGAGGAACTCGAACAACGAGGTGACGAAGCTCAAGTGCTCATCGTCACCGGCAAAGGCCACCGGATTGCCCCGCCCGGTCTTGAGCCGTAACATCACCGCGCGCGACAGCCGATCGTTCAGAAACCGCTGCGCGCGGCGTTCCTCGTCGAGTCGGTAGACCGCGCGATCGACCGCGTCCCATGCCTTGGAAGCGGTGCGTAGCGAACTGAACAGAATCACCATGATGATGCTGATCAGACCCAGCGCGATCAGCACTTCAAGCAATGTGAAGCCTCGGGCGCGCGTCATGATTTCCCCAACCGGATACTGTCTACGGCAAACTGGCGGCGATGCATGCCGCGCTCCCATTCGACCACGACATGCACCTGGTAGGCGCGCAGGCGCCGCCGTAGCATGCCGGCCGGAGGCTCCATCGGAATCAGATCCATGCGCCACGCGAAGCCATCCTCGAAGCTGCCTTCGCGATGGCCCTGCTCGACTGGGATCAGACTGCCAACCTCGGCCAGTTGGGAGCGCGCGTGCATCGCCGCGCGCAGGTATTCATCGGACAGGGCCACGCGGTTCGCGCCGGAGGCGAACAATTGCATGATCGCGCTCAACGCCAGCGCCATGATGACCAGCGCGACCAGCACTTCGAGCAATGAGAATCCACGCGCCGTCTTCATTGCAAGCGGATGCGCCCGGTAATCCAACTGACATCCAGTTGTAAGGACTGACCGCGATAGACAGTGATCAGCTCCGCGCCACTGGAGGTGCCATCTGGAAAGAAACGAATCTTCGCGACCTGGTCGGAAACCACCTGCTCGGCGATGGTCTTCAGTTCGACCTCGGTTTCCTCCGGCAGTCGCCAGGTCTTGGCGCCACCCTCGCGGCCAAAGGTCTTGCTCTCGACATTCAGCCACACCGCCGCCGCGCGATGCTCGGTGGCCGCCTTGCCACGCGCCTCGCGCAACAGGGTGACCAGATCGCGCATGCCCGAGCGATACTGTTGCGAGCCGACCACGCCGATCAGACGTGGCATCACCACGCCGACCGCTAATCCAGCGATGACCAGCACGACCATCAGCTCGATCAGCGAGAAACCGTGAGTCTCATTCCCAGGAAACGATGTCGGCATTCTCGCCTTCGCCACCCTGGGCATTATCCTTGCCCAGTGAATACAGATCGAAATCACCGTGTTCACCGGGCATCTGGTAATGGTATTCCCGCCCCCAGGGATCCATCGGCACGACCTTTTTCTTCAGATAAGGACCATTCCAACCCGGCTTGTCGCCCGGATTCTCGATCAGCGCCTTCAATCCCTCGTCGTTGCTCGGATAGTCGCCGGTCTCCAGCCGATAAACATCCAGGCCCGCGCCCAGATCGGCGATCTGCAACTTGGCCGTGTCGCTTTTCGCGCCACCCAGGTGCTTCATCACCTTCGGCCCGACCAGACCGGCGAGCAGACCGAGGATGACCAGCACCACCAACAGTTCGATCAAAGAAAAGCCGCGTGTCGCGGCGGGGGTAGGATGTATCACGAATCGTTCTCCCAATTGTAAATATCGAGTGGATATCACATCGCCAAATCATTGACTGCGAGTATCGCCATCAGGATGGACATGATGATACCGGCGATAAGAACACCCAGCCCGAGGATCAACGCCGGCTCCAAAAGCGCCAGCATGCGCTTCACCTGGGACTGCACTTCCTGATCGTAGATCCCGCCGACCTGGTCGAGCATCGGCTCCAGCTTGCCGGTTTCCTCGCCGATGCGGATCAGTTGCAGCGCCAGCCGGGTGAAATGACTCTTGCCCAGCGCTTGCGCGAGCCGGCCACCCTCGCGCAAGCGCCCGGCGGCATCGTTGATCTCTCGCCGAATGGACAGGTTACCAACGGTCTGCGCGACGATCTGCATGCCTTCCAGCAACGGAACGCCATTCTGCAACAAGGTGCCAAGGGTATAGGCAAAGCGACTGATATCCAGACGCACCAGCAACGGGCCGATCAACGGCCAGTTCAGCAGGCGGCGGTCGAATTGCTCGCGAAACGCCGGCTGGCGCAGGGCGCGACGGAACAACCAAACGCCAGCGACGATCAACAGCAATAACAGCCACCACCAGTGCAGCAGGAAATCGCCGGCGCCGACGACGATCTGGGTCGGCAACGGCAGGGCCGCGCCCATATCGTCGAACAGATCCTTGAACTGCGGCACGACAAAGGTCAGTAGGATCACCACCGAGATCACCGCGACGCTGAGCAGGATGGCCGGATAGATCAGCGCCGAGACGACGCTGTCGCGCAATGCCTTGGAACGCTCCTGATAGTCGGCCAGGCGCGCCAACGCGCTGTCCAGCGAACCGCCGGCCTCGCCGGCGCGAATCATGCTGACAAAGAAACCGGAAACCTCGGTATCGCCCTGTTCGATGGCCTCGGACAGCGATTTGCCGTCACGCAGGCCATCGCGCCAGCTTATCAGCGCGGCCTGCTGGGCGTCGGTCTCGGCCAGATCGAGCAACATGCCCAGCGCCTGATCGGCCGGGATGCCGGCGCCAAGCAGGTTACTCAGACCACGCGCGATCTCCAGTTGATCCTGGTGCTTCAAATGGATCTTATGGCGCTGGCGACGCACCTGCCCGCCCTGCGCGATACTGATATCGACCGGCACCAAGCCTTGTTGACGCAGGGCTCTTACCAGTTGCGCCTTGCTGTCCGCCTCCTGCATGCCACTCTGGCGCTTGCCACCGCCGAGCGGGATCGCCTGATAACTATATAATGGCATCTTCGGCCTCGCGGGTGACGCGCATCACCTCGTCCAGCGAGGTGATGCCTCGCAATGCCTTGCCGAGGCCATCCTCGGCCATGGTGCGCATGCCCTGAGCGCGCGCCAGTTGCATCAACTGACCGGCATCGGCATGCGCCATGACCTTGTCGCGGATGGCGTCGTCAACGCGCAGGAATTCGTGGATCACTGTGCGCCCGCGATAGCCGCTGTGATTGCACTCGCCGCAACCGCTTGCTTTCCACAGCAAGGGCTCGCCCTCGGTGAACTCGCGCAGACGCAGCTCGTTCACCAGCGCCGGCGACGGCATGTAGGTCTCGCGACAATGGGTGCACAGCTTGCGCACCAGGCGTTGCGCGAGCACGCCGTTCACGGTCGACGAGATCAGATAGTCCTCGACACCCATATCAATTAGACGGGTCACCGCGCTGGGCGCATCGTTGGTATGCAGGGTCGACAGCACGGTATGTCCGGTCAACGCCGACTGGATAGCGGTCTGGGCAGTCTCCAGATCGCGCATCTCGCCGAGCATGATGACATCCGGATCCTGACGCACGATGGCGCGCAACGCCGAGGCAAAGCTCAGCCCGGCCTTCATCGACACCTGGATCTGGTTGATGCCGAAGAGCTGGTATTCGACGGGATCCTCCACCGTGATGATCTTGCGATGCGGCGCGTTCAGCTCATTCAGCGCGGCGTACAGCGTGGTGGTCTTGCCACTGCCGGTCGGACCGGTGACCAGCAGAATGCCATGCGGCATGCTCAGGGTTTCACGAAATTCGGCAAGCACCGCGTCGCTGAAGCCCATGGTCTCCAGATCGAAATGAATGCTCTCGCGATCGAGAATACGCATCACCACGCTTTCGCCATACAACGTCGGCACGGTGGAGACGCGCAGATCAATCTCCTTGCCATGCGCGCGCAACTGGATGCGGCCATCCTGCGGCAGACGCCGCTCGGCGATGTTCAGGCGCCCCATGATCTTCACCCGCGAGATGATCGCCGCAGTCATGCGGCGTGGCGGCGCGTCCTGCTCATGCAGCATGCCGTCGATGCGGTTGCGCACGATCAGCTCGTCCTCGAAGGGTTCGATATGGATGTCCGACGCACCCTGCTCGACCGCGTTGTTGATGATCTGGTTCACCGCGCGGATCACCGGCGCCTCGCTGGCCATGTCGCGCAGATGCTCGATGTTTTCGTCGTCGTCACCGGCCCACCCGGTCTCGCTGCCGTCAGCGTCCTCGCCGTCATCCACCACGTACAAGCGTTCGATCAGGCTCTCGATCTCGCCGCCACCAGCCAACAGCGGATCGACGCGGCGGCCGAGCAACATCGCGACGCCCTTACGAGTGAATTCGTCCTGCGGCTCGGCCATCGCCAGACGGATGCTCGCGTCATCGATGGCCACCGGCACGGCGCGTGCGTTGATCAGAAAATCCACGTTCAATTGGTCGGCGGCGATCGGTTCCTCGGGCCAATCCTCGCGCGCCAGCAGCGGTACGCCGAGATGTTCGGCCAGCTCCTGGAACAGGTCGGCCTCGCGCACGAAGCCGAAGCGCATCAGCAGCTCGCCGATCAGGCCGCCCTGCTCCTGCTGCATGGCCAGCGCGCGACGCAGATCGTTATTGCCGATCAGTCCTTTTTCCAGCAGTCGTTCGCCAAACAGCATCAGTTTCCCGAGGTGGTCGCGGTTGGATGGCCCGGTGGCGCGTTCTGCTATGATGGCGCGCGTCGAGCCGAAACCATGAATCATACATTAACTTTCTATCCCAGATGAGCCAGAAGTCCCTCTATCCACGCTTGCTCGGCTATGTGCGTCCATATTGGCGCACCTTCGCCCTGTCATTGCTGGCGACGATGGTCTTCGCCCTGACCGAACCGGCGCTGCCGGCGCTGATCAAGCCGATGCTCGACGGCAGCTTCGTGAACAAGGATCCACACTGGATCGTCCTGACGCCATTGCTGCTGATCGGCCTGGCCATCGTCCGTGGCACGGCCGGCTTCGCCAGCAAGGTGGCAATGAACTGGGTCTCAAGCCGCGTGGTAATGGACCTGCGCCAGCAGTTGTTCGAACACCTGCTGCGGCTGCCGGCGAGCTTCTTCGATGCCCACTCGTCCGGAAAAGTTCTGTCGAAGATCACTTTCAATGTCGAACAGGTCACGAATGCCGCGACCGAGGCATTGATCGTACTCGTGCGCGACTCCATCTCGCTGCTCGGCCTGTTGGCGTTGATGGTGTGGATGAACTGGAAGCTGTCGCTGATCACTTTGGTGCTGGTGCCGCCGATCGTGGCCATCGTGCGCGTCGTCAGCCGGCGCATGCGCGACATCAGCCGCAATCTGCAAGATACCATGGGCGAGATGACCCATACCCTGGAAGAGGCAATCAGCGGCCAGCACATCGTGCGCCTGTATGGCGGCCAAGACCAGGAAACCCGCCATTTCGCCACCAGCAGCAACTGGGTGCGCCGCTACTTCATGAAGCGCACCGTCGCCGCCGAACTGAATGTCCAGGTGATCCAGTTACTCGCGGTGTTCGCGCTGGCGCTGATGATCTATTTGGGCGCGCAACAATCGGCCGCTGGCGAGACCACCGTCGGTGCCTTCGTGTCGTTCTTCGCGGCGATGGCCATGATCCTGTCGCCACTGAAGAAGTTGACCACTGTGAACAGCCATCTGCAACGCGGCCTGGCCGCCTCCGAAAGCCTGTTCGCGCTGCTGGACACCGCGCCCGAACCGGATGCGGGTCGGCAATGCCCGCAACGCACGCGCGGCCATCTGAAATTCCACCATGTCAGCTTCCGCTATCCCGGTGCGGACCGCGATGTCTTGCACAATATCGAGCTGGAGATCCCGCCCGGCGAGCATATCGCGCTGGTTGGCGCCTCCGGCAGCGGCAAGTCGACGCTGGTGAAGCTGATTCCGCGCTTCTACCCGCTGGAGAAGGGACGAATCCTGCTCGATGGCATGCCGGTCGACACGCTGGCACTCACCAGCCTGCGCCATCAGATCGCATTGGTCTCGCAAGACATCGTGCTGTTCGACGACAGCGTGCGCAACAACATTGCCTATGGTGAACTCGGCGCGGCCAGCGAGGAAGATATCA
>JALSSX010000115.1 GCA_026984055.1 Sedimenticola sp.
CCTGGGACGAGTTCAAGAGTCATGGCGTCTACAAAGTCAAGCTCGACCGCCCGCATGTCGCTTTTCAGGATCAGGTCGAAAAGGGCGAGCCGTTTCCGACGCCGTCCGGCAAGATCGAGATTCTGTGTACCGAGTTGGCCAAGATCGACGATTGGACCAAGACCAAATATGGCTACCCCATCCCGTCGATCCCGAAGTGGATAGCACCGACCGAGTCGCTGAATTCCCCGTTGCGCAAGCGTTACCCCTACCACCTGATCACCCCGCACCCGCGCCAGCGTACCCATTCTATCTTCAACAACAGCAAATGGCTGCGCGAGACCTACGACCAGGACATCACGCTGAATCCCGTCGATGCCCGTCAGTTGGGCATCACCGATGGCGATACCGTGGAGGTCTGGAATGATCGCGGCATGGTGGTCGTGCCGGTGCGTACCTCCGAACGCGTGATGCCTGGCGTGGTGATCATCTACGAGGGCGCCTGGCTGGATATGGATAGTGATCAGATCGATCGGGCTGGCAACCCCAATGTGCTGACCGCCGATGAGCCGAGTCCGGCTGGCGCCTTCGTCTACAACACCATCCTGGTGAATATTCGCAAGACCAAGAGAGCCCACTGGCCGGGTTGGGACGAAGCCGAAAACTCACGCGCCCAGGTCTTCCGGCGTGATCTGTAATCGCGGTATGTTGGAGTCCAGAGAGATGAGAGAACAAACGACACGCAAACCCCTGTGTACCTTCTTCCTCGGACTGGCGCTGCTGCATGCCGGCGGCGCCATGGCCGAGGTGAAGCCATTGCATGAATACAACATCACGATCAACTATGAGTTGGGCATGCACTGCACCGGTTTCGATTTCACCTATTGCTGCATATTGCCACCCTATAACTCGGTGCAGAGCCAGGTGGTCAAGACTGCGCTGACGGTCGACGGCAAGCCGCGCCTGCTGGGCGCCGATCCCAACGACTCGACCGTGGTGCTGGACGGCAAGAGACGCATGCGGCTGAACTACGGCCATATGGACAATACCTATTCCGAAGGCTCCAAGCTGGCCTATTGGGGCGTACCCTATGACGTGAACGGTGACGGTAAATACACCGACAATGAGAATGTTGGCAACGCCTACTTCACCCACTTGTATGTGTATAAGGATCTGGAAGGCAGCAACCCGAAACACACCAGTCTCGATGCCGAGAAGAAACGCGTCGGTATCGAGATTCCGATCCCGCGCGACAACGGTCCAGCCGGCGGCGCGGTGCCCAGCCCGCTGCATGGTGGCCATCTACACTATACCGGAGAGACCGGGACCATCGTCTATACCAAGTCTCCGGTGTTGGACAATGTACCGATCATGCTGACTAATCCGGGTATCTGGGACGCGCTCGGTCTGCCATTGACGCCATTCAATGACAGCACCATGCGGCGCAGCCCGTTGACCATCGTCGAGAGTGAGATCCGTCCTTACCAGGAAGCCTGGGTGGCGCTGGTGGACGCCGACACCGGACGGCCGGTAATAGACAAGGTGACCGGGCGACCGACCTATTTCACTGGCACCAATCCGATCGACGTGCCGAACTGCTCCAACTGCCACTCGAATCAGAACGCGAACGGCGAGGCCTATCAGCTCTACAAGGAAGAAAAGTCGTTCTGGAAGAGCCTGGGGGCGACCGATTACATCGCCAATCTAAAGGCTACTTCGGTTTCCATCCTACAGATCCATGATGCTAAGCATGGCACTCAGTTCTTGAAGCACTATCGGCCGGAGAGTCGCGCGACGGCCAACCGGCTCGGGCGCGATCCCGTGCTGTGTCAGAAATGCCACGCCGACAACGTCATCGGGGTATTGCGGTCCAAGGGCGTCATCGAATCCATGACGGGCCAGCCGATCCCGACCGATATTCCGATCCCGCCGTTGAGTCAGGCCTTGCATCACGCGCATCTCGTCAATCGGCCGTTGCCGGACTCGCATGGCCGAACCGATGCCTGTGCCGGCTGTCATCCATCGCATCGCCAGGACGGCTCGATGGACGGCTACCCTATCACTCCGGATGGGCGCAACACCTATGCTAACGCGGACAATCGCGACACCGCTGGCGGTTGCTTCGCTGGACGCGACGTGCATTCCAATCCAAACAAGGACAAGGACGGCGTCGAGACTCCAGAGCATCTGACCGCGATCGGCAAATGGCTACAGGAGAACGTTTCCCAGATCGGGAATGGCAAACATGGCAAGGGACTCTGGTGCACCAACTGCCATAACCAGTTGTCACGCGAACTCTATCAATACGACAGCATCACCCAGGCATTCAAGCAACAGGGCAGAACCCTGCGTAACAAGTCGCTGGACGAAATCGCCGCAGCCGTCGGTGTCACGCGTCGTCAGCTTGAAGAACTGTATCTCGATCCGAAGGTCGTGCTGGATGAGAACGGCCGCAATACCGAGGGCAAGTCCGGCGTTCTGTTGCCCTGGGCGCAAACGCGAACTGTCGCCGATATCGGGGTCATCGCGGTAAAGGGTAATGCGCCATTGATCCATCGCGATGGCGACGGTGATGTCAATGTCAGCCTGCTATCGACTAATCCGACAGTCAATCCGGCGACACTACGCCTGCCACCCGGCGCGACCGGCGCGATGCCGGTCTCATACGATGCCGCAGACCACGGCCGTGACTATTGGTTATCGCCTGGCGCACCGCATTGCGCCGATTGCCATGCGCCACCGTTCGTCGAAGGGCAGGGCGGCGCGGCCTTTCCGATCAATCAGCCGGGCAAGTACAGCCTGATGCGCTACAGCAAGGGCCACGCCGGACTGGCCTGTCAGGCCTGTCATCAATCGATACATGGCCTGTACCCGGTGACACCCGATGTCGACACGACCACCTATCGCCAGGCGCCACAATACAATCCGGATGGCAGTCATGGCCCGTTGAAATGCCCGGCCTGCCATCTGAGCAATGACAAGGGCGTGCCTTTCATCGCGAAAGACAAGGCTTGGCATGGTAAACCGATCGCGGACGATTTCGATGCCGCGGTCTCCTGGATGCACGCCAGTGCACCCGATCTGGGAGGACGGATTCCACCGCCCGATCAGAAAATTCCATCGCGTATGTAGAGGGGATGCGACAATGAGAAAAGCGGAGCGAAACAAGCGGACGAGCGGTGTTTGGCGGTATCTGCCACGAAGCTTCATCCTGGTTGGGATGTTGTCCATTGGCCTGATCGTGTCGGCGCAGGAGGTCATCGTTTCGGTCGGTGATCGTGATTTTACCGACGATGACCTGAAGCGACTGATTTCCAGTTCGACGTTGGCGGTGGAGTTTCCGACCTTCGACAAGGATGAAGCCGCCGGCGCTCGAGGTGAGCTGCTGAAGCGTGTCATCGCCTCGGAACTGCTGTATCAAGAGGCAAAGCGTTTGGGCCTGGACAAAACACCAGAATATCTCAATGAAATGAAGCGATTCCGGAATACGCTGCTTTATCAACGCTACTTGGACAAACTGCGTGGCGAGATCAAGATCCCGACGGAAGTGGAGGCTCGTATCCAGGAGCAGTTCAAGGACAAGCCGGCGGATATGCAGGCGGCGCGCGACATCTACATCGGCAAGCATTTTCCCGAGCTGAAGTCGAAGCGCCTGCAAGCGCTGAAGAAACGCTATGGCGTGACATTGGACGAGAAGAGTCTGCGCGCGCCGGGATGCGAGGGCGCGACGGTGCTCGCCAAGGGCGATGGCATCCGCATCACCTACGATGACATCGGCGGCAAATCCGCGCCCAGCCTCGCGGAAGCCATGTTGCGCCTGCAACGCGCCAGCGAGGGCGCGGTCTTCGCTCGCGCCGCCAAGGACGAGGGCGTCGATATCAGCGCTCCGCTCGACGACTACAGCCACACCCTGCTGTCGCGCATGTTGCTGGCGAAGAAACGCAAGGAGTGGATCCCGGGGCCCCAGACGTTACGGGCTTGGCTGAAAAAGCATCCGGTACTGGCTTACGCGCCGGCAAAATGGCATGTCGGCGAGATAGTGTTGAACAACGCCGAGCAGGCAGTGGCCTTGCGCGACATGATCCGCAATGGCGCGAGTCTGTTCGAGCTGGCCGGGCAGTACAGTGTCGATCCGGTGGGTCGAGGTAACTACGGTGATGTCGGCTGGGTGACCGAGGGGCGTATCGATCCGACCATCGAACGCGCGCTGAAGACATTGCGTCCAGGCGAAGTCAGCGAGGTGATTCGCACGCCAAGGGGTTACAGCCTGGTTACGGTGATCGATGCCCGGCCCGGCAGCAAGCGACCGTTCTCCGCGGTTGCTGATCAGGTACGCCGCGCGGTGATGAACGAACACCTCGCGGTCTATCTATCCAACCTGCAGAAGAAGTATCCGCTACGTTGGCATATCCCGGTGTACATCACCTCGTATGAAGATTTCTTCAACATGCAATGAGGCTATGAAATGACTGATTTCAATCAGGCCGTGCTGGATGCCTTGCGTCATCGATCGGTCGATGGCGAGCGCTGTCATCTGGTGCTGTTTGCCGCCTATCGTCCCGATTTGGCCCGGGAGATGGCGACGGATTCAGGGCAGCGCTATTTCGACTTTCGCCGCGAGGTGATGAGCGCCCATGGGAAAATGGCGCATGCTCAGCCGTTGCGGCTGCTCGATCAGGCCCTGTATGAACAGAGTCTGGACAGCGGTTGCGTGCTGATGAATGCGGAGGCCTTATTGGCCACGCGTCCGGAACGGGAAAGGCGCGCCTGGCTGGCGGATGTGCTCGAACGGCGCTACCGCAACCCACTGATAGTTCCGCTGACGTTGTTCGGAGACGAGGCGCTAGCGGGACATGGACGGGTCATCGATCTGCGTGAAAAAGTGATGCCAGAGCAATCACTGATTAGCCGTCTGGCGCACGCCGATATGGCGGCGACGGGTTGAGGCTACGACTCCGGCGAGGAGAAACCCAGTGAGTAGCCAAAGCGGCGTCGGCACCGGCGCCGGCGCGTGTTCGGGCGGTGGGCGCTGGACGACAAGATCCTGATTGCCGGGCTTGGAGATTGCCACGAGGTCGCGACGGATCGGCGCGTTACCGTCCAACGCTTGTAGCCAGAGTTGCGCCGTCTCCAGCGCCTGTCCATTGAAGGCGAGTCCGGAAGTGAAGGCGCGATCATTGCGAAAGATTACCGAGCCGGCCAGCGGATCCAGTTCCGGACCTGTCTCGTTGATAATCTCCCACACCGAGACCTGTAGCGCCAGCGCGCCCAGTTCACTGGCCCGCTGGTCATCGATATCACCGCCGAATACCGGGTAGACTTCGTCGAACAACTGGCTCAGTAATGCCGCCTTGTCCGCTCCCATCAGGCCCGAGTCCGGTGCATCCGACAGCGCGCTATGGTGGTATCCCGCATAGTGACCATTCAGCCAGATGGATTCACCGATCTCGATGCATAGCGAGAGAAAACGTTCCTCGGCGGACGGATCGTCCAGTTCCAGTTCGATCAGTCCACCGCCAGATGCATGGAAATTGCCGCCGCCATCCAGACTGACATCCACCAGGCCGAGCAGTGACTGTTGCCATGCGGGTAACACATGGATGTTCAAGGACTCGGGTTGTGTCTGGATCGCCAGCGCCGCGTGGCTCAGGCAAAGCGATAGCAGGCAGAGTAACGTTCTCGGATTGAAGAAATGCATTAGCGTCGATTCCAGGTTATGGGATGTGAGCCGGTATCGGCTTGGATGCGGGTTTTCTGAAACCCCACGCAAGATTTCAGGAAGTGGCTTCGACGGCGAGGAAGACATCCAGCAGCTTTTGTCCGCGTCTCGGGTTCAGATACAGGACATACGCGATGCGACCATGAAGATGCAGACGGAAATCCGCGACGCCCGCGAGATTCTGACTCCCGTAGCCATCGCGGGCGCAATTGTGCAGTATCGCCTTTAACGTGTCGTATTCGGAGCGCGGCGGGTTGGGATGCGCGTTCACCATCACCCCGGCCAGCGCGCGGCGCATCGACCCATCCAGATTTGGCAGCCGCTGGATAATGTTCGATGCCGTGCGATGCGTACAGATCGCGCTCAGCACGCTGGCCACGCTCGGGCCATCCCAGTGCGCTGAACAGGCCGTGAATGCGTCTCGAACCGATGCTGTTGAAGAACCGCTTCAGATCAAAATGCATCACCAGTGGCCGGTTGCAGTGGGGCAGGGCGTAGCCGCCGCGTGTCGAATGTTTCCGGCGAAATCCATGGCAGGCTTCGTGCAATGGTACATGCTGCAGGGTGCCGAGATGGATCTGTCGCTGGATCTCACGCAGGCGGAGCTTTGGAATCTCCAGCAAACGGATGCCGCCGGATGGCTTTTCGGTCAGACGGTAATGGTAGCGATCGTCACTGCGTGGAGTGCTTTGTCGCCAATCGCTCGCCAGACTGTCGAGTCGCGCAAGGCCGATCCCCAGCCAACGCACCAGCGCCGGTGGATCGGCCAGCGGCGGAATATCGCAAGCGATCCGCTGTTGCGGCGCGGCGGGCGATTGCAGCGGGTAACGGCGACTGCACATCACCGTCCGTCATGCTGCGCCTCCCAGACGTGCTGGCCCAGTCGTTCCACCCAGTCGGAATCATCGTCCAGCAGCCAGGCGATGCTGGCGACGACATCCTCTATGCGTTCCACGCGGCCGGCGCAAACTGTGCTGGCGAGTTGGCGGGCGACCGTGTTGTACAGGGACACTGGAAAAGCCTCGTGGAAGAAAAAGCGGGACCGTCGGCGTCAGCCCGTTTTGCCGGGCGCGGGTGGCTCCACAGTTTGGCGCGGCTTCGCCCGTGCTGCGTATAGCTGGGTAACAAAGGTTCAGCGGGGTGGCCCCGAAGAGGTGGTCTCATTCATCCACCTGGCGCCGCCGGTTACGGCCTCAGTGTGGGTACTGGGGGGACTTCAGGTCAAGCCGTCGACGTTTCGATCGTTCCCGCCCCAGCCAGGGCAGGTAGTGGATTCGTGGTCGGATGGTGTTATGGTCGCGGCCGGTTGAACGTCGGCGTTTGGCGGTATCCTGCCTCGAAACCCGTTCGTGGCGGGAATCTGGGTTCTGGCGGGGCATGCTCGGGTGAGACGCGGAGCAGAAAAATCCGCTGCCATGCGGTAGAATTCCCGCTTTTATTCGAGGCGAAACAGTGTTGCAGGTTCTGGCAATCGCAGGGGGTGGCGCGACAGGCGCGTTACTGCG
Source organism: Sedimenticola sp. (assembly GCA_026984055.1). Classification (GTDB taxonomy): domain Bacteria; phylum Pseudomonadota; class Gammaproteobacteria; order Chromatiales; family Chromatiaceae; genus JALSSX01. Next base: position 7,204 of record JALSSX010000115.1, read on the forward strand.
TTTTTGGACGGCTAACGCGGTCTATCAGGCATGGGGTCGGAGTTTTCCGTTCGGCACGCTGGCGGTGAATGTCCTCGGTTCGTTTTTTATGGGACTGTTGTTCATTCTACTGGTCGAGCGGGTGACGCTGGCGGCGGAGTGGCGCGCGGCGCTGCTGGTAGGCTTTCTTGGCGCGTTCACGACCTTTTCGACCTTCTCGATAGAGACCTTGAACCTGATCGAACAGGCCGATTTCGTCAAGGCCGGGCTGAATATCGTTGTCAGCGTGGTCGCCTGCATGCTGGCGGTGTGGATGGGTGTTCTACTGGGGAGGCAGTTCTGATGAGTGGGTCCGTTGTCATGGTGCGTATCTATCTGACCGAGGGGCAGCACCAGTTCCAGAAATTGATGGCTTGGTTGCATGACGAGGCGAAGGTTTGTGGGGTCACCGCGTTTCGCGGTATCGCTGGTTTCGGCCGTTCCGGTAAGATCCATTCGGCACAGTTGATCGATACCTCGCTGGATCTACCCTTGGTGATCGAGTTTTTCGAAGCCGCGGACAAGTTCGAGTCGGTGCTGGATGAATTGAACAAGCGCGTTCCACCTGGCCATCTGGTGTATTGGAATGCGAGAGTGAATGTGGATACCAAATTATGCTGAACCCGAAGCTTCTCCGCCAAGATCTGGACGCCCTTGCGGCGAAATTGGCGCGCCGCGGTTATACTCTGGACACCGAGCGACTCGCCGGGCTGGAGGCGCGGCGCAAGCAGTTGCAGATTGATGCTCAGGCGTTGCGTGGCGAGCGCAATAGTAAATCGAAGCGCATCGGCAAGGCGAAGGCGGTGGGCGAGAATATCCAGCCGTTGCTTGCCGAGGTTGCCGATCTCGGTGACCGTCTGAAGGCCGCCGAGGCCGGCCTGGATGCGGTTCAAGGCGAGCTGCGGGAGATTGCGCTCGGCATTCCAAATATCCCGGCGGACGATGTTCCCGATGGCAAGGATGAGGAGGACAACCGCGAGGAACGCCGTTGGGGCGAGCCGCCGGCCTTTGATTTCGAGCCTAAGGATCATGTCGACCTCGGCGTGGCGTTGGGAGACATGGATTTTGACGCAGCGGCGCGCATCACAGGCTCGCGCTTCTCGGTATTGCACGGTCAGATCGCCGCGTTACAGCGCGCCCTGACGCAGTTCATGCTGGATACGCATACCCGGGAGCATGGCTACCGCGAGAGCTATGTGCCGTTCATGGTGAATGCCGACAGCCTGTATGGTACCGGCCAGTTGCCGAAATTCGAGGAGGATCTGTTTCGTCTGGCCGGTGATATGGCGTATTACCTGATCCCGACCGCCGAGGTGCCGGTCACCAATCTGGTGCGCGAACAGATCATCGACGACAGCGAGATGCCGGTGAAGCATGTTGCGCATACGCCTTGCTTTCGCAGTGAGGCCGGTTCTTATGGTCGCGATACACGTGGCCTGATCCGTCAGCATCAGTTCGAGAAGGTGGAGCTGGTGCAGTTCGTGCGGCCAGATGAATCGGAAGCTGCCTTGGAGGCCTTGACCGGGCATGCCGAAGCGATTCTGCAAAAGCTGGAATTGCCCTATCGCGTGGTGACCCTGTGTACCGGTGATCTTGGGTTTTCCTCGGTGAAGACCTATGACCTGGAGGTCTGGCTGCCCGGTCAGGGTAAGTATCGAGAGATTTCTTCGTGTAGCAGCTTCCGCGATTTCCAGGCACGACGTATGCAGGCGCGCTGGCGGAATCCGGAAACCGGCAAGCCAGAGCTGTTACATACGCTGAACGGCTCGGGGCTGGCGGTTGGCCGCGCCCTGGTTGCGGTGATGGAGAACTATCAGCAAGCCGATGGCAAGGTTCGCGTGCCGACAGTGTTGCGTCCCTATCTTGGGGGGGGCAGCGAGATCGGATGATGCGCATGAAGATGCATGGTGTTACGGCGCGCGAAACTTTGATAATTAACGCGCGCACCCTTGTCGCCCTCACAGGTTGAACCCTCGTTTTTTTCGACTGCTGTCGGTTCGAGCGACCTGAATGGGAATCTCTCCGGGAAATTCGGGAGCCGAGTGAAACATCCGGGTCAGAGTGCCTCCGGCAGAACGGAAATTACTGGCTGGCTGCCCTTCGTCGGGGTTTCGTGTGTCAGAAACTCCAGCATTTCCAGGTAGTTGCGGATGTTCTCGACATAGGTCACGGCTTCGTTGCCACGCGCGATGCCGTGTTTTAGCGTCTTCGCGATCGCTGGTTTCTCCAGGAGTGGCAGGGCGCGACGCACGTCCATCCAGCGATCCGGATTACCGCCCATGCGCTGGGTCAGGATGCGTGCATCCTCCAGGTGACCGAAGCCAATGTTGTAGGCCGCCAGCGTTAGCCAGGCGCGGTCTGGCTCGGGGATACGTTTCGGTATCTTCTTCCTCAGCTCCAGCAGATAACGCGCCGCGCCGAGGATGCTTTGCGCCGGATCGGTGCGGTCGGCGATGCCGACGCGTTTCGCGGTGACACGCGACAGCATCATCAGGCCGCGCACGCCGGTCGGCGACACGGCCTCCGGGTTCCAGTGCGACTCCTGATAGCCGATCGCGGCGAGCAGTCGCCAGCTCAGGCCGTATGCCTTGGCGGTGCGTTCAAAGAACGGGCGAAAGGCGGGTAGGCGTTCGCGTAAATGACGCTGGAAGCTGCGTTGGTCGACGTAGTTCAGGCGGTCGGCGTGTGTATGGTAACGATCGATGAGCACGCGAAGGGTGCCGTCGCGATGGATATCGTCGAGAAAATCCAGCGCCGCGCGGTAGAGACTGTCGTCCCGGCGATGCGGGAATGCCCAGCCGATGTCGCTGGGTTCGCCTAGTTCGAAGGCGACGCGCAGTTCCGGGAAGTGGCGGCGTTGTAGCATGACGCTTGTCGAATCGGCGAGGGTGGCGGCGACGCGCTTGTTCTGTACCTGTTCGAGTAATGCCGACATGCTGGAGTCGGGTTGGCTGACCCAGCTCAGTTCGGGATGGCTCGTCTTCCATTCCTTCAGCAGCCTCTCCTGAACGCTGCCGGTGGCAACGACGAGTTCGCCGGCGGCGAGGTCGGCCAGTTTTTTCGGTTGCTTGCGTCCCTGGCGGTAGATCAGCTGCCAAGTGACGCGCCGGTAAGCGGGGGTGAAACGCAGCCGATCGCCAAGTGACGGAAGCGCGGGCAAACCGGCGGCGAACTGGCCTCGACCATCGTCGAGCAGCGATAGCGCGATGTCCAACCGCTTAGCGGGTAGGTATTTGACCACCACGCCGAGTGTCTTCGCGAAGCGTCGCGGCAGCTCGCATTCCAGCGAACCCGAGAAGGGTTCTCCCTGGGTGCAAGATTCCACGTTGGCGATGGCCACGCGTATCAGACCCTCGGACTTCATCTGTTCCAGCGCCGAAGGATGCCGTTGGCACGAGGCTAGGAGTATGAGAGTTATGCCGGCGATGGGCGAGAAACAGGCTCTGTGCATGACATGGGTTTATTTTGCATTTTTCGCTATTCTATAGCCACAGTCAGTCAAACGTCGGAATAATTGCGTATCCCCGTTCGTCTGGCAGGGCTATGCCGGCGGCCTGTCAGACTCGTCAGGCCGTTGAAGTGGTTGTCGCGCGTGGTCAGCCGCAAGAGATTAGCGTGAAAGTACGCAGTCGGTTGCCTATGATTCGTCTGCGGGAATACTGTGAATACGTTCGTATAGGCTTGGCCTGGACATAACCCATGGGAAGGTGGGAAATGCCGGGAGCATTTCCAGTACCTGGCCCCGGATATTCCGCGGCTGAACCCACAGGCAACCGTGCGTGACCTGGGGTGTTTCAGGTCTCAGCATGAGAGTTAGTGTAATATCAGGCTCAGAGTAGAAAGCGGGTAGCGTTGTTACCGGCTTTCACTGGGATGAGATTCATCGATTTGCATCCGCGCCGATAAGAAAGCAAGCAGGCCGCGCGGGCACCATTCACCGGAGGGGGTTATTCTATGAAACGTTCGTTGGCTTCACTGCTGATCATCTTTGTCGCTGGCATCGCCTTTGCGGGACTGTTCAATGTTGGACTGTCGGCGACCAATACCACCGAGTTTTGCACATCTTGCCATACGATGAAAACGAATCTGCGCGAGTATCAGGAAACCGTGCATTACAAGAGCCGTTCCGGCGTGATCGCGGGCTGTCACGATTGCCATGTGCCAAAGCCTTTCATACCCAAGATGATCGCCAAGGTGATGGCGGCCAAGGATGTCTATCACGAGATTCTGGGTACGATCAGCACGCCAGAGAAATACGAGGCGCATCGTTGGGAAATGGCCAATCGCGTGTGGGACAAGATGCGCGCGACCGATTCGCGCGAATGTCGCAGTTGCCACAAAATCAGCCAGATGGATCTCGCGGAACAGGATCGTAGTGCTCGAAAAAAGCATTCGCGCATGGTGGAGAAAGGCCAGGTTTGCATCGACTGTCACCAGGGTATCGCGCATGAATTGCCCGACGATCCTGCCGATGCGGAAACAGAAACTGAAGAGGCGGAATGACGATGTGGATGTGTAACAGAGTGTCCTGGCGGATGATGGCCGGCGGGGGCATGGCTTTTGTTATTCTTCTGATTGGGATGATGAACGGGGTGCAGGCATCCTCCTCGCCCCAATTGGAAAAGCAGCTACGCGTGGCGGTGATCGACAATGACGCGGACGCTGTCGAGAAGCTATTGAACCAAGGGGTGGATGTCAACGCGGCCAACGAGTTTGGTAAATCGCCGCTGATGCTTGCGGTTGAGGACGGGGATATCATTATCGCCAGCCTGTTGATCGCGAATGGAGCTGATGTGAACCAGAAGGCCCGTGACGGCTCCACGCCGTTGATCTTTGCCGCGGAGAACGGCCAGAGCGAGCTATCGGCGATGCTGCTGGAGCGCGGCGCGAACCTGGAAGCACGTAACAATGCGGGTTGGGATGCGCTGACCATTGCAACGCGCTATGGCCTGACCAACATGGTCGATCAGCTGTTGTTCAAGGGCGCCAACCCGAACGTCGCGGATAACAAGGGGGTTACGCCATTAATGATCGCCGCCGAATACGGAAATGATCGGACGATTGCGCTATTGGTGAAGGCAGGCGCGAAACCGGATGCTCGCGACAAGCAGGGTAGAACCGCGTTGATCCATGCGGCGGACCTGGGACAGGTGGAGTCCATCGACGCCTTGTTGAAAGCCGGAGCCAATATCGAGGTGAAGGCCAATGACGGTGCGACCGCGCTGTTCTGGGCCGCGAGCGGCGGACATGAGGGCGCGGTGCGGACGTTGCTTGCACATGGCGCGAATGTCAACGCGCAGGACAACAATGGCTCGACCGCGTTGATGGAAGCGATAACCACACAGGATGGTGATGTGGTGCGGGCGCTTCTGCGTAACGGCGCGGATCTGTCGTTGCGTAATAAACAGGGGCGGTCGGCGCGCGACATCGCCGTATTGAACAAGCGACGGAGTCGCTCCATCCCGGAATTACTGGAGCATGCCGGGGCCAGGTAGTCCGTTAGCGTGAAAGTGCGTCGCCGGTTACCTATGATTCGCCTGTGGGAATAGATTAGCCCGCATGTCTTTCCGGGTGGCGAGATAATCGCGCGGGGCTTTGGATTCACGGAGCAAGCGAGGACTCATCAGTCCGGTGAGAAATGCGGGTTAGTCCATTACTCCATGGCAAAAAAAGTACTCCATGGCAAAAAAAGCCCGGGGTTGTCCCAGGCTTTTTTGTGTCACGATCAGTGTCTCGATTGAGGCAATGGCTCAGGCCGCCATCCACGCCGGTAGAAAGGGAAGTCCGGGTTTCTCCAACCCGGAGGCGCCAGTTTTTCCTCTGGCGGTTTCAATCTGGAGGTATAACTAAGCACGTCGACTTGGTCGCGTAGCCGGAAGCTCCTGATCTGATCGACCATGTCTGGATCCGCGTTTCGGCGAATGCCGTGACGGATTTGTTCGAACTGGCGGAACAGATAGTGGTAATGCTGCCCCTGAATCAGTGGAATATGCTTATCCGCATCGCCTTCGCCATGACTGCCGTGACAGTCCGCGCAATTGTCCTTGTACAGTGTCTTCCCGGATTCCAAGTCGAAATCGGGACCCAAGCCGTTGTCCCGGGTCATCGGAAGTTGCTCGATATAGCCGGCGACATCAGCGATTTCCTGTGGACCTCCGAGGCTGCGAACCGAGGTGAAGGCGCGCATGATCGGGTTGCCGCGATTACCGGCGCGGATATCGGCCAGTTGCTTGATCGTTACGCTGGTCAGCTGCCCGGCTATCTGCGGATAGGCGCCATCGCGGGTACCCCAGGCTTCCGGGCCGTGACAGGTGACACAAACACGGTAGAGTTTTCTGCCGTTGTCGATATTCGGCGTCAGCTTGACCGCTTTTTCGAACTCTTCGGCGTTCTTTGGTACGACTGGGGCCGCTTGCGCGGCAAGTCCGATCGACATCAAGAGCAGACCGCCGATTGCGACGCGTGGAGTCTGGCGGCGTATCGATACGGGAAGTGTGGCAATGGATTTCTTGTTCATGACGATGCGAACCAAGATGGAGGTTGATTGATAAACGGCGGGAATGGCCCCGCCGTTTCGTGGCGCGCTTATTTCTGTGATGCAAAGAAATGTGCTACCGCGAGGCGATCCTTTTCCTTCAGTTTCTTGAACTTCTTTCTCATCTTTTTCGGCATCGGGCGCGTTTTTGCCACGAAGTGCTCCATGGACTCTTGGATGTATTTCAGCGGCTGCCCACCAATGATGCCGGCGTCGTCCTCGGGATCCATGCCATTCTCGCCATGGCATTTCTTACAACTCCTCTTCCAGATTTTCTTGCCTTTCTTAACCAATTTGGCGTCGGTATTATTATTGAATGCGACATACTCCTTGCTGGCATAATGCTCGGCGAGCGCCTCTATGTCGGCCTTGCTGAGCTTCTTCGAGACCTCATTCATGTCCGATTTCTTGCCATCGTGTTCAAACTCAACACCTTTGCGCTTGCCGGACTTGAACGCCTCCATGGTATCTTTTATGTAAGCGGCGGAAGCACCGGCAATGCTGGGAACCTCGGCCTCCTTGGTCACGCCGTTCTTGCCATGACATTCGTCGCAGGATTTGGTCAGCTCGCTAAGAGAAGCCGCGGATACCGACAGGCTGGCGCCGCAGATCAGCGCCGCCGTGGTGATGCCGAGTGTCAATCTTGACAGTTTCATTCAGTTCTCCTGTTGATGTGTGTTTGCTTGGAAAAATAATGTTTAAGTCACTACGCCAGGGGGCAACGGCGTAAGGTTGCGGCTGTATATTCTGGATTTTGTCTCGAAATGGCGTATGCAATCTTGGCCTTTGATGCTGCATGGATTCTGGACGGGCATCGCCGCCAGCCGAATCCGAGGGCCTGTTGTTGTGCCGTTAGGATAACGTTTGAGCGGGGGAAAATCAAAACCGGCGCCGATGTGTTTACAGCTAAGGCCAGCCGAACGTTGGAATGATCACAAGTGCGCTGAAGTCTCTTGCATCGTTGCTCGCAGTTGGGAGCGGCCCACGCCTCGTCGGGAACGAAACGGCACGCATGCTAAAACCCGACGTTTGGCTGGTGGCGACCAAAAATGCATATCGTTGAAATCCGGAGAATGGAATCAGTATTTAATGATGTATTAAACGATATGGGCCGAGCTTGCTCGGGCGATGGGATTCTGATAAAAGTCTCCCGGAGGATGCACGATAAAATCGATTCGGCGGGGGTCTGTTTGCGATATTTCCGGCTCAACGATTCGAATCAACGTAACGTCAAGAGACTTCTACTTAAACACTACCCAGTAAGGGGGATCCAGAAATGGGGAATAAACCGTTAACGCTTACGGCGTTGTCGGCAGCTCTGGGACTACTCGTTGGCTGCGCGGCCAACAGTTCCGCAACCTCGAAATCCGTCGAGGCGGATTCCGGAAAAAAGGCTGCCGCGACCGCCGAGATTTCGCCCAACAAGCCGAAGAACGATTACAATATTACGATCAACTACGAACTCGGCATGCATTGCACCGGCTTCGATTTTACCTACTGTTGCGTGCTGCCACCCTACAACTCTGTACAGAGCCAAGTCATCAAGACCGCTGTTGGCAAGAAGAAGTATCCGGAATTGCTTGAGGCGGATGAGGAAGACCACACCGTGGTCGTCGACGAGGATGCGGGCAAGCGTTTCAAGCTGAAGTACGGCTTCATCGACAATACCTATTCCGAAGGATCGAAGCTCGCCTACTGGAATGTTCCCTATGACGTGGACGGCGACGGCAAGTACGAAAAGAATGAGAACGTGGCGAATGCCTACTGGACCCATCTCTATGTGTATAAGGATCTGAAGGGCACCAATCCGAAGGGGACCAGCAAGGACAGTGAGAAGCTGTTTGTCGGCTTGCAGATTCCGGTGCCGCTGGACAACGGTCCAGCCGGCGCGGCCGCGCCCAGTCCGATGAAGGACGGGCACATGCACTATAGTGGCGAGAAGGGAACCATCGTCTATACCAAGTCGCCGGTTTTAGACAATGTGCCCATTGTCCTGACGAATCCGGGTATCTGGGATGCCCTTGGTCTGCCGTTGACGCCGTTCGATGATTCTATGGTACGCACCAACCCTTTGACCCTGACCGAGGATCTGGTTCGTCCGTTCCAGGAAACCTTCGTCTCCCTGGTCGACGCCGATAGCGGCAAACCGGTGATCGACAGCCATAGCGGCAAGCCGATCACCTTTGTAGGCACCAGCCCGATCGACGTGCCGAACTGTTCGAACTGTCATTCCAATGAAACGGCCAATGGCAAGAAATACACGCTGTACAAGCAGGAGCGTGCTTTCTGGAAAGGCCTGGGTGCTTCCGATTGGATCGCCAATCAGAAGGCGACCTCCTTGTCCGTTTTAGAAATGCATGACGACAAAGTGGGTACGGATTTCCTGAAAAACTACGATCCGAATACCCGTGATGTCAGTAACCGTATCGGTCGTGATCCCGTTTTGTGCCAGAAGTGTCATGC
>JALSSX010000116.1 GCA_026984055.1 Sedimenticola sp.
TGGTCAGCTTGGAGGCATCCAGCCCCAACTCGCGTAGGCCTTGGACGATCGCCCGCTCCGGCGCACGCGGCGTGGACAACACCTTATGGATGCGCGGCGGGCGCTCGCCATCCAACAGGACGAAATCAGTAAAAGTGCCACCAGTATCGACGCCGAGAAAGCGCACGTGAATGCCCCCGAGGAATGCACAAAAAGGTGGATTATAGCGAATGGCCGTGATCCGGCCGCGACGCCATGGCCAGCCAAACATCGGAATTGGCGCATACGCGCTGAAGATCCCCAGCCATGTTGACCGTCGTCACCAGGGACTGCGCCGCGCCCCATTAGCAGGCTGTTGAAAAATGGCATTTTTCAACAGCCTGCTAAATCCAGCAGCGGAAAGCCTACCCAAGGTCGTGGAGGAAGACAACTCCGTGTATCGGCAAGCAAATTCAGCAGGGCGAGACACAAAAAAGGCGCCAAAGGCGCCTTTATCATGGATGCCGCGATGACGGCTCAAACGCAGCCGGTCGGTTTCGGCAGGCCACCGTATTTGGTGATGGGTTTCATCGGGCCAGTCTTCCACAGTTTGAACAGGTCTTTCTGGTTCTCGCCAATGAACTTGGCAAACTTGCGGATCGGCGGCACTACTGACTCTTCCTCGTAGTACTCACGCGCCTTCAGGATATGGTTCCATTTTACATCATCGAGTTCGACGCCGTCGGCCTCGGCCATTGCACGTCCAATCTCAGGGGTCCAATCGTTCATATCGACGAGATAGCCATCACCATCACGCTCTGGTATTTCCACGCTCATGTTGTTACTGCACTCCTTAACCAAGTGTTTTACTAAGGTATTTGCCGGATGGTGCGCGTTACCATGTAAAATTACCACCCCTCAATAAGAATGGTTATTTTCCAAGCAGCTCCTCCAACGCCTCCCAACGGGCAAACGCCTGCTCCAGTGCCTGCTCGGCGGATTCCAGACAAGCGGCGAGTTCCATGATGCCAGCATCACCCTCGGTTTGATAAACCGCTGGGTCGGCAAGCCTTTGATTCAGTCCTTCGATCTCAGCCTCCAACTCGGCAATATGCTTCGGCAACGCATCGAGTTCGCGCTGATCCTTATAGCTGAGTTTCCTCGCCGCCACCTTGCGCACGGGCGGCGCGGAAGGCTTCGCGATGGGCTTTTCGGCATCGCTCCGTTGCCGCTGGCGCTTTTTCCATGCCGCCCAGTCATCGTAACCGCCAACGAATTCACTGACATTCCCGTCACCCTCGAACACGAACAGACTGGTGACAACATTGTCCAGGAACATCCGATCGTGGCTGACCAGCAACAATGTGCCGTCGTAGTCGCCGAGCAGCTCTTCGAGCAGTTCCAGGGTTTCGACATCCAGATCGTTGGTCGGCTCGTCCATCACCAGCACGTTGGTCGACTGGGTGAACAGGCGGGCTAGCAGCAGGCGGTTCTTTTCACCGCCGGACAGCGAACCTACCGGCTGACGAGTACGTGCCGGCGGAAACAAGAAGTCTTGCAGGTAACTGATGACGTGCTTCTCGCGACCGTTGACGATGATCTTCTCGCGACCGTCGGCAACCGCATCCTGCACGGTCGCCTCGTCGTCCAACTGGGCGCGCAACTGATCGTAGTAGGCGATCTTCAGGTTGCTGCCCTGTTCGACGTCACCGCTGTCGGGTTGCAGTTTGCCAAGCAGCAATCTCAGCAGCGTGGTCTTGCCGCAACCGTTCGGTCCGAGCAGACCGATGCGGTCGCCACGCAGTATCGTGGTGGAAAAATCCCTCACGATCGGCTTGCCTTCCCAGGCGTAGCTGATGTCACGGGCCTCGACGACGCGCTTGCCAGACCGTTCACCCTGCCGTAGGCGCATATTGACCTGCCCTTTTCGTGCACGCCGCTGACTTCGTTCCTTGCGCATCGCTTCGAGCGCTCGCACACGGCCTTCGTTGCGCGTGCGACGCGCCTTGATGCCCTGGCGTATCCAAACCTCTTCCTGAGCAAGCTTCTTGTCGAAGCGCGCGTTCTCCAGCTCCTCGGCATGCAATTGCTCTTCCTTGCGACGCAGGTAATTTGCGTAATCGCCCGGCCAACTACTCGCCTTGCCTCGATCGAGTTCGACGATGCGCGTCGCCATGTGTTGCAGAAAGGCACGATCATGGGTAACGAAGAGTAGCGCTCCCCGCCAGCCGAGCAGGAATGTCTCCAGCCATTCGATCGCCTCGACATCGAGATGGTTGGTCGGTTCGTCGAGCAGTAACACATGCGGTTCCAGCACCAGTGCGCGGGCAAGCATCACGCGCCGCTTCATGCCGCCGGAGAGCAACGCAAAGCTCGCATCCTCGGGCAGTTGCAGACGTGAAATGACCGCGCCGACACGCTGCTCCAACTGCCAGCCATCCGCCGCATCCAGCGCATGCTGGGCATGTTCCAACGCGCGCATCCCGGCATCGTCCCGCGTATCGCCTAGCCGATGGATCGCCGCGTGGTAGTCGTTGATCAGCCCGGCAAGATGGCCCAGCCCCTCCGCAACCACACTCAGCACAGACTTGTCCTCGGCCGCCGGTACGTCCTGTTCCAGCATCGCGACACGCACATTGTCGCCGACTTGACGGCCACCGTCGTCGAACGACAATTCTCCGGCGACGATGCGCATCAAGGTCGACTTGCCTTCGCCATTGCGGCCGATCAGACAAATGCGTTCACCGGCCTCGATAGCCAGATCGACCCCATCGAGCAACGCGTGCTCACCGTAAGCTAGATGGATGTTTTTCAGGGTAATCAGCGACATGGACAGCGCACTCAGATGTGTCGAGGGGGCGCCATCATACCGAGTGGTCCAAGCCGATACCAGCGACAGACGGCGCGTATGGTCACGGCCAGTCGAACGTCGGAAAACAGCGTACCAGCCATTTAGTTCCTAGCAAGGCCCGAGGAAGCCGCAGAGCCATTCACCTTCGACGACAGGCGATGCCGTCACGAGTGAAAGAAGGACGCATGCGATACTTCCAAGAGTCGATGAGCAATGTGTCGTGAGGCGACATGAGCAAATGATAACGCTGCTAGGCGGAAAAAGCGTCTCAGCCCTCCGGGTTACTCCTGAAAAGCGCCACTCTGCGTTACTCGTCGTTTATCTGGAATAACCAAACGTCACGCCCCGCGCCTTGATTGACACTTTTTCAGAGGCAACAGAACCCATTGCTTTAACAGGCCATTGAAAAATGGCATTTTTCAATGGCCTGTGTGTGGTACAGGATGTACCGCCGGATGTACCGCCATTTTCGATGACTGCAAGTCATTGAAAATGAAGGAACCAGGAAATCGCATTTTCTGGTTACGTCGTTGAAAAAGCTCATGGAAGGACTTTTTCAACATCCTGTTAAGTTAATAGACCCTCGCCTGAATGCTCCACCCGGCCCGGGCAATTTACCGGTTCAAGCAAGACCGGCGAAAAGATTCCAGGAAAAATTGGAGAGGAGCATCGGGCGCAGATTGCATCCCCACCTTGATCTGCCGCATTTTAGCGGCAA
>JALSSX010000117.1 GCA_026984055.1 Sedimenticola sp.
GTCGTCATCGACGGCGACCCGTTGATCGATCCCGCAACCCTATACGGAAAATCCTGATCACCATGCTGCTCGCTTCCCCGATCCCGGCCTTCGACGACAACTACATTTGGTTATTGCGACGCGAAAATGGCCTGCGGGCGGCCGTCGTCGACCCGGGCGACGCGGCTCCGGTTCTCGACCGGCTCGACCGCGATGCGCTGGAACTGGAGGCCATCCTGATTACGCACAAACATTGGGATCACATCGGCGGTATCCCGGAGTTGAAGGCGCGTTGGCCGGACGCCGTGGTGTACGGCCCGGCGAACGAGCCGATCAAGGGACTGGAGGTATTGCTTGCCGAGGGCGATGAGGTACTCCTGCATGCTGGCGACACCTGCTTCAAGGTACTCGACGTGCCTGGTCATACCGAGGGGCATATCGCCTATTACGGCGAAACCCTGCTGTTCTGCGGCGACACCCTGTTTGCTGGCGGCTGCGGGCGGGTGTTCAACGGTACCTTGGCGCAGCTCTATCATTCCCTGCGCAAACTTGCCGAACTGCCGGCGCATACGCTGGTGTACTGCGCGCATGAATACACCCTGGATAATCTGGGATTCGCCGCCTGGGTTGAGCCAGGCAACGAGGCGCTGAAGGCGCGTTTGGTGGCGACCCGGCAGTATCGCGAGGCCGGCGAACCGACAGTGCCCAGCGTGCTGGCATTGGAGATGCTGACCAACCCCTTTCTGCGCGTCGATGAACCAACGGTGCGCGCTGCCGCAGAAAAATGGGCGGGCAAGCCGTTGGAAAGTGGAGAGGAAATATTTCGCGCGCTGCGCGCCTGGAAGGACAAGGAATACGATTGAATGCCGGCGAAGACTCCTGACAGCACGTTGTCAGTAACCTCAGGCTATACTCGTCGAGACGTTAACCCAGGAGAACGAGATGAGTAACCCGATGACACAACACGGCGCCTTCAGTTGGAATGAACTGATGACCAGTGATATCGATGGCGCGAAAGCCTTCTATGCCAGCCTGTTCGATTGGAAACTGGAGGATATGCCAGCCAAGGAAGACGGCACGGTGTACAGCATCGCCAAGGCGGGCGATAGAGAAGTCGCCGGCATGATGGTGACACCGCCGTAGGCCGCCGAGCTGGGGTGGCTATGTCACTGTCGACGATGTGGACGCCAGCGCGGCCAGCGCGGCCAGGGTGGCTGAGCTGGGTGGCAATATACTCGTTGGGCCACGGGACCTTCCGAAGGTCGGTCGGTTTTGCGTGATCCGGGATCCACAGGGTGCGGTAGTATCGATGATCACCTACTCCGAGGAATGTGTGAATTCCATGGATTGATCGCGCTGCCCGGCAACCGGTGACCCGCCATGCGACGCGCCGACCGCCTGTTCCAGATCATCCGGTTTCTGCGTTCTCGACGCGTCACCATTTCGATAAACTGGATTGCGTTTTCATGTTCTTTATTCATTTCGCACTGATGATCACCAATGCACCCATTAGTGTTAACAGTCCCTAACAGGATGTTGAAAAAGTCCTTCCATGGACTTTTTCAACGACGGAAGCGGAAAATGCGATTTCCCGGTTCCTTCATTTTCAATGACTTGCAGTCATCGAAAATGGTGGTACATCTCTGTACCGCACACAGGCCATTGAAAAATGGACCTCTACCCACCAGCGCAGTAGATTAATCCTAAATCCGGGCTAGGGCGCCATGTGGGTTCTTGGCGCTTGGTGCGAGCTGCGCGAATCCTACCGTAACTTTCCTCTCGACCGCATCGCTCTGTTGCGCCTGGAAGAGCAATGTTATCCAGATACGCCGGGACGCTGCTCGTTGGCTGACCTGGTAGAGCAGGCCAAAAGGGAAAGTCGGGAATGCCCGGAGTGAGCTTCTCTTCAGTGATGGCGGCGTTCTATCTCTGAGCGTTGCCGTTCGATGAAGTCGGCGTCAGACGAATAGCCCTTCAGCCGTAGCGCATGATTTCTGACTGCTGTCTCGATCAGGATGGCGATATTGCGTCCGGGAGCGACAGGAATCGTCACCTGAGGTATCTCCAGGCCAAGTATGGTACGGCTGGAATGGCTGCCGGAGAGGCGGTCGATCTTCATCAGTTCGTCGCCGTCCAGTTTCTCCAGTTGGATGATCAGGCGCAGGTATTTCATTTGCTTGATGGCGCTGTCGCCAAACATCGCGCGGATGTTCAAGATGCCGAGACCGCGCACTTCGAGAAACTCGTGCAGCAGGGGGGGACAGGTGCCACTGACGATATCCGGCGCGATGCGCGAGAACAGCGGCGCGTCGTCGGCGATCAGCCGGTGGCCCCGCGCGATCAGCTCCAGCGCCAGCTCACTCTTGCCGATCGATGGGTTGCCGGTCAGCAATACGCCCATGCCAAGCACCTCCATGAACACGCCATGGATGGTTTCGCGTTCGGCCAGCGCATGTGTCAGATAGTATTGCAGATGGGTCAGAAGACGCTTGTATTCGTAACTGGATTTGATCAGCGGGGTACCGGTGGCCTCGGCCAGTTCGCGCAGTGAGCGCGCCGGCATCAGGTTGTCGGTGACGATGATGGCGGCGGGTTCGCCCTTGAACAGGGTGTCCAGCGTTTCCTTGTAGCTGCTCTCGGAGAGTCCATGCAGATAGTTCTGCTCGGTGCTGCTGATCAGTTGGATGCGGTTGCCGTGGATACAGTTCAGCGATCCGACTAGGCTTTGCTTCTCGGTACTCGTGGTACCGCGGATATGGCGTGCGCGTCCGGAGCGGCCGGCGATCCACTCCATGCCGAGGGTGTCGCTCAGATCACTGAACAGTTTGGCCGTGGTCAGTTCCTCGGTCATGTAGTGTCGGCAGTGGTGTTCTTGGCGTCGAGGATCTGGAGGAATTGTTCGGGATTGGAGCATTCCGCATTGCGCAGGGCGTCGCGAAAGTCCGTGTCGCCGAACAGCGAAGCCAGTGTCGACAAGATGCGCAGGTGTTCGTCGGTGGCGGCCTCGGGCGCTAGCAGCGCGAAGACGAGATCCACGGGGGCGTCGTCGATGGCGTCGAAATCGACCGGCTCGCTGAGACGCAGAAAGCAGCCGTAGGCTTGGTCGATACCGGCGATGCGCGCGTGTGGCAGGGCCACGCCGTGGCCGAAGCCGGTGCTGCCGAGGCGTTCGCGCTCCAGCAGTTTATTGAAGATGTCCTGTTCGTCCAACTCCGGGTTGGCGTGCGCGAGCAGGTGGCCGGCGGCTTCGAGGACGCGCTTCTTGCTGCTGGTGGCGGAAGCGCAATTTATTCGGTTCGCGGCGATGAAGTTTTCAGGAAACGAGTTCATGGCCTAACTTTATTATTGATTGGAGGGTTCTTCCGGACGGTGGGCGTGGCGACGCCCACCGAATGGCCGTGGCTCAGACGACGTCGCTTTCCATGTCGGGCGCGGGCGCGTGGTTGCGTGAGCGGCGCTGGGTGAGTTTTTCCTTGTGTCGGATCACCTGACGGTCGAGTTTGTCGACCAGCGCGTCGATCGCCGGGTACATGTTTTCATGCGTTGCCTCGGCAAAGATGTCGTTACCGCTGATATGCACGGTGGCTTCGGCCTTTTGCTCAAGCTTTTCGACGCTCAATACGACATGCACGTTGGTCACGTGGTCGAAATGGCGTTCGAGACGCTCGAACTTGCTGTCTACATAATTGCGTAATGCATCGGTTAACTCAACATGGTGACCTGTGACACTGATTTGCATAGTCAACTCCTTACTGTTGATTGGCATCAGGCGATGCGCCTGCGCTCATTGGATGGCGGAATCGCCATCGATTCACGATATTTGGCAACGGTCCGCCGGGCAACCTTGATACCCTGTTCCGACAGCATAGTGGCGATTTTGTTGTCACTCAATGGTTTTCCCGGTTTTTCCGCAGCGATCAGTTTCTTGATTAGCGCGCGGATGGCGGTTGCGGAGCATTCCCCGCCGGCATCGGTGTCAACATGGCTGGAAAAGAAGTACTTGAATTCAAAGGTGCCGCGCGGCGTGAGCATGTACTTCTGCATGGTGCTGCGCGATATCGTCGACTCGTGCATTTCCAGGCGCGTGGCAATATCGCGCAGCACCAAGGGTTTCATCGCTTCTTCGCCGTACTCGAAGAAGTTGCGTTGCAGCTCGACGATGGTGCGGGCCACGTTCAGCAGGGTGTCATGGCGGCTTTGCAGGCTTTTCAGGAACCAGCGGGCCTCCTGCAGGTGGTTTTTCAGGTAGTTGTTGTCCTTGCTGTCGTCGCTGCGTTTCACCAGCGCGGCATAGTCGTTGTTGACGCGGATCTTGGGGAGTGCTTCCGGGTTCAGCTCTGCGGTCCATTCACCGTTCAGCTTGCGCACGATGATATCCGGCACGATGTATTCGGGTTGTGCGTCGGTCACCAGCGAGCCGGGGCGGGGGGTGAGTGTCTGGATCAGGGCGATGGCCTGCTTCAGGTCGCCGTCGTCGACCTTCAGCTTGCGGCGCAGTAGCACGATGTCGCGCTTCACCAGTTGTTCGAAGCCTTCGCTGACGATGCGTATCGCGAGTTCGCGCCACGGGGTATATTCGGCGAGTTGTCGTAACTGAATCAGCAGGCATTCCCGGGGATCCCGTGCGGCGACGCCAGGTGGATCGAAGTGCTGGATGCGGTGCAGCACCGAGGCGAACTCCGCTTTACCGACACGCTCCTCCTCGTCGTGGATATCGGCGTTCAGCGAGGCGAGCATCTCCTTGCTGGTCTGACGCAGATAGCCACTTTCATCGACTGCGTCGATGATGGTCGTTGCTATCGCCTGGTCCTGTTCGCTGAATGGGGTCAGATTGAGCTGCCACATCAGGTGGTCGTGCAGGGTCTGCGCGGCGCTGCTCTGGGCGAAGATGTCATAGTCGCTGTCGCTGGCGGTGTTGCCGCCGGAGGGCATGGAGACCGTCGGCGTGGACGCCTCGAAGGTGTCTTCCCAGTTGGAGTCGGTCGGGAGTTCGTCCGGCAGTTTCTCGTTGCCGACGTCGAGTTCGGTTTCGTTGCTGTTCTTGATGGCTTCGTTATCGAGATTTTCGAGCGACACGGCCTCGGTTTCCGGGGTCTTGTTCTCCTCGTCGGCTTCCAGCATCGGGTTGGAATCGAGGGCATCTTGCACCTCCTGTTGAAGATCCACGGCGGACAGTTGAAGCAGGCGGATGGCCTGTTGCAACTGCGGCGTCATGGTGAGCTGCTGTCCCAGTTTTAGCTGCAGAGATAACTTCATACCCTTGTTCTTTCCCCAGATCGTAAAAAATTGGTACGTTATTTGTATGTTTTAATATGCTCTTCCAATTCTAGCCTGATTTTGCTGTCTCGCCAGTAGTTTCTTTTCGCGGTCGTTTGATGCGGGTCAAGGTATGTGACTCCGCGTCTGGGCGACATCAAAATCACATGCGGAAATTTTCTCCCAGGTAGACCTTTCTGACCTCTTCGTTCGAGAGTATCTCCTCGGGGGCGCCCTCGGCGATGACGCTGCCTTCATTGATGATATAGGCGCGATGGCAAATGCCAAGGGTCTCGCGCACATTGTGGTCGGTAATCAGGATGCCGATGCCTTTTTCCGATAGATCCTTGACGATCTGCTGGATATCCATCACGGAGATGGGATCGACACCGGCAAAGGGTTCGTCGAGCAGGATGAACTCCGGTTCCAGCGCCAGTGCGCGGGCAATCTCCAGACGACGGCGTTCGCCGCCCGACAGGCTCATCGCCACATGGCCTCGCAGGTGGGCGATGTTGAAGCGCTCCAGCAACTCGTCGCACAGCAGGATGCGTTGATCACGCTTCAGGCGGCGGCCGACCTCCAATACTGCGAGGATATTGTCCTCGACACTTAGTTTGCGGAACACCGAGGGTTCCTGGGCGAGATAGCCCATGCCCAGCCGGGCGCGGCCATGCATGGCCAGATCGGTGACATCACGGTCGTCGATATGAATGCTGCCGTGATCGGACGGAATCAGGCCGACGATCATATAGAAGCTGGTGGTCTTTCCGGCGCCGTTTGGCCCGAGAAGGCCGACCACCTCGCTGGCCCCGATACGCAGCGAAACGGATTTTACCACCTCCCGGTTGCGGAAACGCTTGGTCAGTTGTTCGGCGCGTAGCGAAGTCATCGGTGATTGTTCGGGTCGATCGTGATCTTGACCCGGCTCTTGCCCTTGGCGGATTTCCCCGCCTTGACCCGCCCTTTCACCCGGTCATAGACGATTCTGTCATTGCTGAAGCTGTCCTTGCCCTGTTTCAGCACCGCGTTGCCGGTGAGGATCAGTAGTTCACTGCCACTGTTGTACTCGGCGCGCAGCGCATGCCCCTCTACCTCTGGCTTGCCCGGGTCGGGCCGTTGACGGAAATATACCGGCTTGCCGGTCGCGATGAGCCGCGTGCCCTTGCCCTTGCGTTGTTCCACCATCAGTTTGTGCGCGCGGATATGCATTGAGCCCTGAGTGATATCGACATGCCCGGTGTACACACTGATGCCGGTTTTCTCATTGATGTCCGCACTGTCGGCTTCCAGTTGTATCGGCCGGCTGCGATCACTCTGTAACGCCAGGCCGGCGAGCGGCCAGCATAGGCTGAATGCCAGTAGAAGCAGGGCGGTGGGCATTGTAAGCATTTTCATGGCGATTCAACTGTGTAGCGGGCTTTCACCCGGGAACGGAGATTGACGCGCGCCTGCTCTCCGAACCAGGCATCCATGCCCAGCGCGCGGGCTTCGTTGGCGCCGCTGCGGATCAGCACCGGCGCATCGGTGGTCAGGTGATCGCCGGCCAGTTCCAGAGTGACATTGCGTGTCTCCAGCAGAAAGTCTGGGTGGTCCGCCGAGGCATCGCGCTGCAGGCTGACCTTGCCGGTCAGAAAGAGTATCTGGCCGTCTCCGGACAGCCAGCCCTGCTCGGCCCGTGCGCGCCAGGGCGAGGCTTGCGGTTCGAACAGGAGAAAGTTGGGCGCGATCAGTTCGGTGCCCCGGTCTCTCCCGAAGTGACGCAGCCGCTCGCCCTTCAGGCGCCGTTGCAGACTACCGTCCCGGTTCAGCGTGACCAGGCTGAAATCATCGGCCTCATAGTCGGGCAGGCGGGCATCGCCGTCGGCGTGGTTGTTGCTTTTCTGACTGTTGATCGACAGCCAGTAGCTTGCGGCCGCGAACAGCCCGAGCACGAGGAGGTAGAATAAAGGATGTTCGGCGATGCGGTTCACGTCAGATAGCTTGCCAGCATGGTATCGAGCTGCCCCCGCGCCTGAATGAGCAACTCGCAGGCATCGCGGCCGGCGCCCTTGCCGCCCGCCGAGGGCGTTTGCCAGTGGACATGCTGCTTGACGAATGGATGGGCGTCCCGTACCGCGATCGCCAGCCCGACTTGGCTCATCACCGGCAGGTCGACGACATCGTCGCCGACGTAGGCGATGCGCGCATCCTCTAGGCCGAGTGTCGCCTTCAGTTCCTCGTAGGCTGGGCGCTTGTCGCGCATGCCCTGATAGACGTGTTCGATGCCCAGGCTTTCCATGCGGATACGCACCACCTCGGAGCTGCGTCCGGTGATGATGGCCACGGTGACACCGATCTTGCGCAGCATCACCATGCCGTGTCCATCCTTCGAGTTGAAGGCCTTGTACTCCTGTCCATCGTCACCGATGAACAAGCTGCCGTCGGTCAGCACACCGTCGACATCGAAGATGATTAGTTGAATATCCCGGGCTTTTTCCAGTATGTCTTGCATCAGACGACTCCCGCGCGTAACAGGTCATGCATGTTGAAGGCACCGACGACTCGGTGTTCGGCGTCGACGACCAGCAGAGAATTGATTTTATGCCGTTCCATCAGGTTGAGTCCCTCGGCGGCCAGCGCGTCGCTGTCGATGGTTATGCCGCCGATCGTCATCACCTCGGTGACCGGTGTCGATTTCAAGTCCAGATCGGATTCGAAGGTGCGCCGCAGGTCGCCGTCGGTATAGATACCACGCAGCCGGCCGTGGGTATCCGTGATCGCGGTCATGCCGAGGCCCTTGTCGGTCATCTCGATCA
>JALSSX010000118.1 GCA_026984055.1 Sedimenticola sp.
GATGGTCGCGCTGTCTTCCACGCGGGGAATCTCGGCGTCGCCATGCATGATGTCGGCGACACGCAACAGCAGCTTGCGCCCCAGGCTGCCGCCGGGGTGCGAGCGAGCGAAGTCCTCCGGCGTGAAGCCACGCGCGTCGAGCAACGCGATCGCCAGCGCATCGCCCATCACCAGTGCCGCAGTGGTGCTGGAGGTCGGCGCCAGATCATGCGGACAAGCCTCCTGGGAGACGCTGACATCGAGATTCACCGCCGCTTCCGTGGCAAGCGTCGATGCCGGGTTGCCGGTCATGCCGATCAACGGCGCGCCGAGTCGTTTGATCAGCGGCACGATGGTCAGTATCTCGGAGGTTTCGCCGGAGTTCGATAGCGCGAGCACCACGTCGCCGGTGGTGATCATGCCGAGATCGCCATGGCTGGCTTCGCCGGGGTGGACGAAGAATGCCGGCGTGCCGGTGCTCGCCAACGTCGCGGCGATCTTGCCGCCGATATGTCCGGATTTTCCCATGCCGGTGACCACCACGCGCGCCTCGCAGCCGGCCAGGATATGACATGCGGCAGCGAAGTTTTCGTCGATGCGCGAACGCAGCCGTGCGATCTCGTTGCATTCGGTATCGATCACCGCCAGACCGAGCTGGCGGAACTGTTCATCCGGAATCGGGCTCATTGCGTCTTCCTCCAGACGGCAAATCTATCCGTTTGTGGTCACGGAGTAAAACAGAAAACCCTGATAGCCGATGAACGCGGCGAGCAGTATCGCGCCCTCGAAGCGATTGATGCGTCCCGGGCGACCGGCGAAGCCGTAGGCCATGACGAACAACGCCAGTGTCAAGCCAAGCATCATCGGCACGTCGCGGGTCAGTACCTCGGGTGCGAACCGGCCGGGCGCGAGCAATGCCGGCATGCCGAGCACGGCAAGCAGATTATAGATGTTCGAGCCGATCACGTTGCCAATGGCGATATCGTGCTCGTTCTTCATCGCGCCGCTGATCGATGCCGCCAGTTCCGGCAGGCTGGTGCCCAGCGCGACGATCGTCAGGCCGATGAGCAGGTCGCTGACGCCGAATGCATGGGCGATGCCAACCGCGCCCCAGACGAGCATCCGCGAGCTGATCAGCAACACGATCAGGCCGAACAGGAACAGCCAGAATGCCTTGCCGCTGGGCATGTCGAGCGGGATTTCCTCATCGATCTCCTTGGCCAGCGGGTCGCTCTGGCGCTGCGCGATGGCGATGCGCCACAGCAGAAACAGCACGACGACCAGCATCGCGAGCAGGATCACGCCGTCGATCACGCTCAATTCGCCATTCCACATCAGGCCGGCGGCCAGCAGCGTGACGCCGAGCAGCATCGGATACTCGCGCTTCAGCGTCAGCGAGCCGACCGTCAATGGGATCACCAACGCGGTCATGCCGAGTACCAGGGCGATATTCGTGATATTCGATCCGAGTGCATTGCCTATCGCCAGCCCGCTGTTGCCGTTCCACGAGGCCATCGCCGAAACCAGCACCTCGGGCGCTGAGGTGCCAAAGCCGACGATGGTCAGGCCGATCAACAGCGAGGATACGCCAAGGTTATGCGCCAGCGCGGCGGCGCCGACAATAAATCGATCCGCCCCCCAGACGAGCAGGACAAAGCCGAACAGGATGGAGAGCGAGAACCAGAGCATGGAGGCACCTGAAAGCGTATCAGTAAGGAACGGCGCGCCATTGTTTCAGGAAACCCCATGCCGGTCCAGAGGCCGGACGCTGGTTGGGATCCATCGCTGCGAATCGTGATCCCGTATCGGTCGGTAGGTACACCTTTCCGGGCATGGCGGGTTATACTTCCAGATCTCGATGGGGAGGATACGGGCGTGGGGAGTCTCGCGCCGTGTTCCGGCATGACGGTTTGGCCTCGGGTTGGATAGATGGAAAAGATCATTGTCTGGATAGTCGCGGGCCTAGTTACGCTGAACGCGCGCGCGGACGACTGGCTCTACAGGATGCAGCCTGGCGATAGCATCTGGAATATCAGTCACGAATACCTCAAGGATCCCGGGCAGTGGTCGTCGCTGCAACGGCTAAATCAGGTGGACAACGATCGCGGCATGCCGGTCGGCAGCCGGTTGCGCATCCCTGAGACTTGGCTGGTGTGGCATCTGCAAGAGGCCGTTGTCGCGGCGGTTAGCGGCGAGGTTCAGGTGATCACCGGCGGACAGGGCAAGCCCAAGCCGCTGAATCCAGACGCGCGACTTGGAGAACACGATATCATCGTGACCAGCGCTGGTGGTGGCGCGGGCATCCGCCTGCCGGACGGCTCGCTGGTGGTCGTCAGCCCGTCGAGCCGGGTGCGGGTCGATCGGTTGCGCGAATACGGGCGCAGCGGCAAGGCTAGCGATACCCGTCTGTATCTGCGCAAGGGCGAGTTGGAAAACCAAGTGAATCCCGAGCGTAGCGCGGTGGATCGTTTCGAGATAGAGACTCCGGCCGCGGTCACTGCGGTCAGGGGTACGCGTTATCGGCTCTCGGCTAGTCAGGGAAAGGCCTCGGAAGCACGCACGGAGGTGCTGCGCGGTAATGTCGATGTGGGTAATTCGGCGGGCAGGGTATCGCTGAAGGCGAATTTCGGCACCTTGACGCGCGCCGGCCAGGCGCCGGAGAAACCGCGCAAGTTGCTGCCAGCGCCAAGGCTGCTGCTGGAACCTTTGCAGCGAGGGCGTTCGCTGGTGGTGACATGGCGGGCCGTGCCGCGCGCCAGCGGATATCAGGCGCAGCTCGCGCGGGACAGCGAGTTCATCCATGTCGTGCGCGACCAGCGGGTGGCCGCCGGGCAGCTTCGATTGGCTTTCGACGGGCTGGACGATGGCGAATATCAACTGCGCCTGGTCGCTATCGATGCGGTTGGCCTGCGTGGACAGAGCGCGTTGGCCCAGGTCGAACTGGATGCGCGCCCCTGGGCGCCCGAACTGCTTGCGCCGGCGGATGGCGCGGTATTCCAGCCGGGCACGGCGCGTCTGCAATGGCGCGGCGGCGATGCGCGCTCACGGCGTTTTCACGTGCGGATTACGCACGATTCGGCTTCATCCGCCGAATCCACCAAGCCGCTGTTCGATGGGGTGGTCGATGCCACCACATTCCAGCTGCCGGCGAACTGGCCAGCGGGAGAATACCGTTGGCGCGTGGCGGCGATCGATGCATCTGGCGATGAGGGGGTGTTCAGTCCGTCTCGTCGGTTTGTCATCCGGAAGCCGCTGCCCACGCCCGAATTGCGGGTGGACCTGGGCAAGGATTCGGCTGGCGGTGCGCGCGCGATCGTGCATCTGCCGTCCCCCCGCCCTGGCTTGAAATATCGTATGCAACTCACTCAGGAAGCCGATGGGAGTGGTCTGCTATGGGACAAACTGGTGGATGGCGGCGATATCGATATTGAATTGAAGGCTCCCGGGGTGGTGTGGTTGCGCACCCGGCTCATCGACGAAAATACCGGTGCCAAAAGTCGCTATGGCGAGGTGCTTAAATTGGAGAATCCCTCGGATGGGGGTCGCTGGTTGATCCTGATTGGCGCGCTGTTGATGGCGTTACTCTGACCCACACGACGATATGAATATCCGTTCGCTTCTGGACAGGCGTTTTCTGATCGTATTGGCGATCTGTCTGGTTGCCGCCGCTGTTGCCGGTAAGTCCCGTTGGCTGATGCATCTCGATGACTTGATGCTGGATGGCTTCTCGAATATCGCGCCGATGCCGATAGACGAGGATTTACTCATCATTGCCATCGATCAGCGCAGCATCGATGCGCTGGGCCGCTGGCCGTGGCCGCGAGCGCTTCAGGCGCGTCTTTTGGACAGCCTCGCCGGTTACGCCACGCGATTGGTGGTCTACGACATCATGTTGTCCGAGAAGGATCATGAACACCCTGAATACGATGATCTTCTCGCGACCGCGATTCGAAAGCACGGGCGTGTCGTCCTGCCAGTGCAGCCGGTCGGGGGGGCGGTACCCGGGAGCGTGCGGGTACTCAGCCCACTACCGCTGTTCGCCAAGGCGGCTTACGCCTTGGGCGCCGACGATATCGAAGTGGACCGAGACGGTCTGGTGCGCCGCTATTTCCTCGAAAATGGCGTGAGCACGCGGATGTGGCCGGCATTGGGCGTGCTGCTTGCCGATAGCGATGATGTCCAGGTCGGTCAACGGATAAGTGCTTACTCATCCCAGGCCGCCTTGCACTGGTTGCGCAACGACGAGATTTTATTGCGTTTTGCCGGTCCGGCGGGGGCGCTGCCGGCGATCTCGGTGGTGGATATCATCGAGGGACGCGCGCCACGACAGGCACTGGCGGGCAAGAAGGTGATCGTCGGCGCGATGGATGCTTCGCTGGGTAGCGAGTTTGCGGTGCCCATCAGCGAGGAGAACCGGCTGATGAGCGGTGTCGAGATTCAGGCTCAGGCGGCGAATACCATCCTGCATCCGCCACCGATGACCATCTTGCGCGGGCCTGTCTGCCTGGTCATCGAGCTGTTGCTCGGCCTGCTCGTTGCGGTATTGCTGTGGACGATGCGTGATCGCTCCATCGTGGTTGGGGTGACGATCTCGCTGTTTATTCTCCTGCTCGCCTGGATGAGCATGCTGCTGGCTTTCCATGCCTGGATGCCGATTGTCACATTGCTGTTGGCCACAGTAATCGCGGGCATGTATCTGGAGTCCGCGCGGGCGAGGGGTTTTCGCCGCGACGCGCGCACCGATCGCCTGACGCAGTTGCACAATCGGCGTTCCTTCGACATGGAGTTCGACCATCGCTGGCGGCGGCATGCGCGCAGCGGTGGGCAGCTGAGCCTGGCGCTGGTGGATATCGACTTCTTCAAGGCCTATAACGATGGCTACGGGCATGCGGCGGGCGATCGCGTGCTGGCTACGGTGGCGAGCATCCTGAAACGCTGTGTTGGCACGCGTGGCACGGTATCCCGTTTTGGCGGCGAGGAATTCGCCGTGCTGATTCCGGACCTGTGGGCGTCGCGCGCGTTCGAGGTGGTCGAGGAGATTCGCCATACCATCGAGGCGCACGGCATCACGCATGAACACGCTTCCGGTCGTGACATCGTCACCGTCAGCATCGGCGTGGCGACGGTTGTCGACGGTCAGGTCACCTCGGCCGGGAAATTGTTCGAGTATGCCGATAAGGCGCTCTACGAGGCCAAACGCAATGGACGCAACCGGGTCGAGGTCGCCGTCGTCACCGCCGAACTGGCTTCGACACCCGTTACCGCCAACCCGCTGCGATGACAGCGGACGTGATGGGCCGCTCGATCTGGTAGACTGCGCTTTTTTCTCAAGTGAATGCCGATGTCGATCAAATCAGATAGATGGATACGCCGGATGGCGGAGCGCGAGGGCATGATCGAACCCTTCGAGCCGGGCCAGATTCGCGAAAACGATCAAGGCCGGATCATCTCCTATGGCACCTCCAGCTACGGTTATGATGTGCGCTGCGCGGACGAGTTCAAGATCTTCACCAATATCAATTCCGCGATCGTCGATCCGAAGAACTTCGACGAAAACAGCTTCGTCGATATCCAGTCGGACGTATGCATCATCCCGCCAAACTCCTTCGCCCTGGCGCGCACCATCGAATACCTGCGCATACCGCGCAGTGTGCTGACCATCTGTCTGGGCAAATCCACCTACGCGCGCTGTGGCATCATCGTCAACGTCACGCCGCTGGAACCGGAGTGGGAGGGTCATGTCACCCTGGAATTCTCCAACACCACGCCGTTGCCGGCGAAGATCTACGCCAATGAAGGTATCGCGCAATTCCTGTTCCACGAGGCCGACGAGGAATGCGAAACCTCCTACCGCGATCGTGGCGGCAAGTATCAGGGTCAGCAAGGCGTGACGCTGCCAAAGCCCTGATGCGCTGAATATGCGCGGGTTATCATGTTTTCAAATGGCGACCGGCTTAGCCAGCGCTTTGCCGTCCAACTCCACCCGATCGCCATTCAACCTCAAGCGCCCCTGGGCGAACCATTCCACCACCGTGGGATAGAGCTGGTGTTCCCGAGTCAGCACGCGCGCGGCCAGGCGTTCTTCGTCGTCATCGGCGAGTATCGGCACGCGTGCCTGGGCGATCACCGGTCCCCCATCCAACTCCTCGGCGACGAAATGCACGCTTGCGCCGTGTTCCGTTTCGCCAGCCTCCAGAGCGCGTCGGTGGGTCTGCAATCCCTGAAACCTTGGCAGCAATGACGGATGGATGTTCAGCATGTGGCCGGCGTAGTGTCGAGTGAAGCCAGGCGTCAGGATGCGCATGAAGCCGGCCAGCACCACCAAACGGGGTGAGAAGCCGTCGATCAGCGTCATCAAGGCGTTGTCGTAGTCGTCCCGGCAGGCGAAGTCTGCATGATTCAGCACTTGGGTCGGTATGCCTCTTTGCATTGCGCGCTCCAGTCCGTGGGCATCCGCGCGGTTGCTGATGACCGCGACCACACGGTAGTCGTGGCCATGTGCCGGCGCATCCAACAGCGCTTGCAGATTGCTGCCGTCGCCCGAGATCAGCACGACGACTGGCAAGGAGGTGTCCATGCCGCTCAGACGATGCCGACCGAGGGTTTCTCCCCGGCCTGCTCACGTATTTCACCCAGATGCCAGGCATGTTCGCCACTGGCGTTCAGCACCGTCAGTGTCGTCCGGAGATCGGCCTTCGCGACACACGCCACCATGCCGACGCCGCAGTTGAAGGTGCGTAGCAACTCGTTGTCAGCGATGCGGCCTTGCGTTTGCAGCCATTGGAACACCGGCGGCAATGTCCAACTGTCGCGTCGGATCAGCGCCTCGCAATGTGGTGGCAATACGCGCGGCAGATTCTCTGGCAGGCCGCCGCCGGTAATATGCGCCAGGGCATGCACTTTGATCCTGGCAAACAGATCCAGTAGCGGTTTGACATAGATACGCGTCGGGGCCAACAGCCGCTCGCCGAGTGGTGCGCCGGCCAAGTCCTCGTCCAGCGCGGCGTGGCTGACCTCCAGCACCTTGCGGATCAGCGAATAGCCGTTCGAATGCGGACCCGACGAGGCAATGCCGATCAACTGGTCGCCGGGTCGTACCCGTTCCGGCTGGATGATAGCGTCCTTCTCGATGATCCCGACCGCGAAACCGGCTAGATCATAGTCGTCCTCGGCGTACATCCCGGGCATCTCCGCTGTTTCGCCACCGACCAGCGCCGCGCCCGCCAGCTCGCAGCCATTTGCGATGCCGCCGATGATCGCGCTGCCCGCTTCCACACTGAGCTTGCCGGTAGCGTAATAATCGAGAAAGAACAAAGGCTCGGCGCCGACCACGATGATGTCGTTCATGCACATTGCCACCAGATCGATGCCGATGGTGTCATGCCGGTTCATCTCAATCGCCAGCTTCAACTTGGTGCCGACCCCGTCGGTGCCCGAGACAAGCACCGGCCGGCGATAGCGATCCATCGGCAGTTCGAACAGCCCACCGAAGCCGCCCAGTCCAGTCAGCACGCCGGGACGAAAGGTATTCCGGACGATCGGCTTGATACGCTCCACCAGCGCGTTGCCGGCATCGATATCCACCCCGGCCTCCTTATAGCTGAGGCCCTGGTCATTGTGTTGCTGATCGTTCACGCGGGTGTGCTCCGGCTGGCTAGGGTAACACGGGATTTTATCACGCCATCGGGAGGAACGACGCGCGGGTTTCTGGAGGGTATCGGGCATCTTGAAAAATCGAGATGGCCGAGTGGGACAGGGATGTCCCACCTTTCTCGATCACGATAAGTGATAGAAAATGTGAGCAAAGCGGAAATCGCATTTTCTCTTTGCGACGAGAAAAATTTCATGAAGGGTATTTTTCGAGATTCCCATAATGGTTGTTAGTTATTTTTATATATCAATAAGATTTGATTATGTTTATTTTTTAATCTCTTCGTTATTCAGCAGCA